>JAFHCF010000135.1:0-47231 GCA_048497495.1 Prosthecomicrobium sp. | reverse complement strand
CCTCGGCATCGTCAAGGCCGCCCGCGCCCTCGGCCTCGACATCCCCCGCGACCTGGCGCTCGCCGGCTTCGACAACGACACCTGGACCGAACTGGTCGGCCCCGGCCTGACGGTGATCGAGCAACCCGTCGCCGAGATCGGCCGCACCGCCATGACACTGCTGTTCGAGCGCCTCGAACTGCCCGAAATGGCCCCCCGCAAGGTGATGCTGTCCGGACGGCTGATCGTCCGCGGGTCGACGGGGCGGGGGTGAGGGGCGAGACCTCGCGGGCAACCGTCGAGCGGCCCATGAAAGAGGGGCCGATCGACGATCGCCGATCGGCCCCAGTCGGGGAGGTCTCGTCGGCGGGCTTTCGCGGTCCGCCGGTCGGGGACGAGTGGTTCGATCGAAACGGACGGTTCCCATCCGTCTCGTGAATCAGAACCACCAACTCATCGACCTCGTGGTCGAAACAATCTGACGCTCGCGGGACGTGAGCGTCAGATTTCGACCACTGGGCGTCACTTGTCGAAGATCAGGTGCAGGGGCTCGCGCACCTGGGCGTGGCGGACCTGGGCATTGTCGAAGAAGGCGACGCCGAAGCCGTAGACCTTGGCGAGGTCGGAGAACTGCACGTCGGTCTTCGAGGTGGTGACGAGCGGACGCTCGATCACCGCGGTCCACTTGCCGTCGACCCACTTGACCGAGACCTTGATCACACCGCGATCGCCGGCGAAGGGGGAGACGAGTATCGAGGCGACTTCGTCGCCGGCGGTGAACTTGGAATCGTCGAAGGCGACCTTGTCTTCGCCACGGATCCAATAGGTGCCGCCCTTGTTGGCCGGCTTGGCGTCCTTGCTCATGAATTCCGGCTTGCCGTTCACCAGCTTGACGTCGGCATAGCCGCCGCCGGTCTTGGCGTCGGACTTGCGCCCGGCTTCCGGCGACTTGGCCGCATCATAGCGGGTGCTGTCGACATACTGGTTGTCGATCTGACCCAGGAAGCCGCCACGGACGTATTTCATGTGCCAGATGTCGCCGAGTTCACCTTCGTCCTCGGTGTATTTGTTACCGTAGGCCTTGCCCGGTTCCCCGGCGTGGCACGAGGCTTGGCAGCCGAACTTCTCGTCGAAGCCGAAGATCGAGTGATCGATGTTCCAGATCAGGGCGAACTTGTCCTCGTAGTACTTGTTGTTGTCGCCGCCCTTGTTGTCCGGGTCGGAGAGCTTCTTCCACGAGCCGTCGGCCTGTTTGATGAAGGGGCTGCGGCGCTCGGACAGGGTGGGGTCTTCATAGACGATGCGCATGTAGATCGACTTGGCGTCGTAGGCCGCCTGGATGGTGCCGGCGGTGTTGCCCTGACCGTCCTTGAAGTTGACGCCCTTCAGGGCCTTCACCTCGGTCACCGGCGCCGTCTTCCAGATGCCGTCGGCCACCGCCGCGTCGAGCACCGGGGCCGCGGCGGCCTTCACCGCATGGACGGGGATCGGCTTCAGCGGCACCTTCTTCTCCTCCTCGCCGAAGGCGCCGGTGGCAAACAGCAGGGCCGGGATCGTCAGGATCGAGTACTTGATGAGGCTTCTCATGACCGTTTCCTTCGGTGAGGGGAAGGACGCGAGGATCACTCCTCGTGCCAACCCGTGATCATCATCTTGAAGAGGGACGTCACACGGACACCGGTGGTGCCGAGATAGATGTGCGCCAGCATGAACAGGATCACGGCGGCGCCGGAGAGGGTGTGGACGACGGCGATCGGCAGCAGGCCGTCGAGGCCGAGGATCCTGGTCGGGGCGAGATCGGGGAACAGGAAGACGACGCCGGTCGCCACCACGGTCGGCACCACCAGGTACATGATCACCCAGTAGACCAACGCCTGGAGGGCGTTGAAGTTGGCCTCCATCGTCGGCGGATAGGGATGGGGCTCGCCCTTGAAGATGCCCCAACCGTAGAACACCGCTTGGCGCCAGCACCGCGTCAGCACGCCCGGCTGCTTCGGCACGTACTGCCACCAGTTGCCGGAGACGATGTTGGCCAGGACGAAGAAGCCGTAGGTGAGCAGCAACCCGACGCCGGCGATGTCGTGGATCCTGGCGGCGAGGCTGAAGGGCACCAGCAGCGGGCCTTCGCCGGCGAAGTGCAGGCTGGCGCCGGTCACCGCGAGCACGATCATCAGTGTCGCGTTGGTCCAGTGCCAGGCCCGGAGCCACACCGGCAGGAGATAGATGCGATGGCTCATGACGACCTCCTGCGGCGGATCAGGGCCATGACGATGCGCACCGCGCCGTGGCCGAAGAGGCCGAGGACGGTGAGGCCGAAGAGGCCGATCACCACGCGATCGATCGTCGGATTGCGGGTGGCGCCGACGACATAGGCGCTGCCGAGGATGGGGCTGTTGGAGAAGCCGAGATCGGCCCCGGCGTTGGCCGCCGCATAGCGGTAGAGCCGGGTCGCCAGCGCCGATTGCTGCGAATGGCAGGTGACGCAGTTCTTCTCGGCCTTGTCCTTGGCGAGGATCTGGTGGGACATCGCCAGGCTCTTCACCGGCGACACCGGGGTGTGGCACTCGATGCAGCGCACCGCCGACCAGTGCAGCCGGGTGTTGGGCAGCCAATCGTGCAGGGTGTCGAGATCGGGTCGGGCCTTGGCCGGCGTCAGGCTCGCCGAGAACTTCGAGTAGCGCAGATCGGAGTTGTGGCAGTCGACGCACATGGCGTTGTCCTGCGCCACGATCTTGCGCGGCTCGCCGACCTTCGATGCCACCTTGTAGACGTGCGG
Source organism: Prosthecomicrobium sp. (assembly GCA_048497495.1). GTDB lineage: Bacteria > Pseudomonadota > Alphaproteobacteria > Rhizobiales > Ancalomicrobiaceae > JAFHCF01. Next base: position 44,476 of record JAFHCF010000135.1, on the reverse strand, counting down.
GTCGTGGCAGGTCTGGCAGGTGAACTCGTTCGCGAGGTTCTTGGCGTGGACCGAATCCTTGAACTGGGTCTCGACCCTGAGCGCCTTGGTGGCGTGGCATTCGCCGCAGTCGCTGATCGATTTCTTCGCCTCGGGAGCGTGCGGGAAGCCCTTGAAGCCCTGGCCGTGGCAGACGATGCACTCCATGCCGGCATGGTTGGAGCCGTCGAACTGCTTGGGGTCGTGCAGGAATTGCCGCAGCCTGGTGAGATCCATGTCGGCGCGCGGCGGGGTCTTCACGCCCTGCTCGGTGTGGCAGGCGTAGCACTCGGCGTTCGACGCCCGGATCTTCTCGACCAGCGCCGGATCGGTCGGGACCGCGCCCTTGACGTCGGCGGCGCGTGCCGTGAAACCGGTCCCGGCGACGAGGGCGAAAGCGGTGGCGGCGAGGAACAGTCTGGCGACGGGCCGCATGCGGGCTCCCTCTTCTTGTCGAAGGGGGAACCGCAAGAAGCAGGCCATGCCGCCGGTATTTCAGAAGTCCCCGATTCCCGCCCGTTCACCCCTTCCCCGGTCGGGTCGGCAGGGGCGCGGTGTTGTCACTGTTTCGCGACAGCTGTCGTCATTCGGTGACGAGACCCCAACGCTTCATCCGCACGTAGAGGTTCTGGCGCGGGATGCCCGACAGGCGCGCGGCTTCCGAGACATTGCCCCCGGCCGAGGCGAACAGGCGACGCAGGTAGTCCCGCTCGAAGCCCTGGCGGGCGTCCTGGTAGCCCAGCACCTCGACGGCCACGCCCGACCCGGGCGCGGCGGCCACGGCCGGCGCCTCTTCGATCACCCCGGCGAGGTGGGACGCGTCGACCGGGCCGCCGGGATGCAGCGCCACCAGCCGCTCGATCGCGTGTTTGAGCTGGCGGACGTTGCCGGGCCAGGCCTGCGTCTCCAGCGCCTGGAGGGCGGCCGGCGAGAACGGTCCGACCTTCTTGGCGAACTTGGCGTTGAAATGGTCGAGGAAATGGGTGGCGAGCAGCACCACGTCGCCGGCGCGCTCGCGCAAGGGCGGCAGGCGCAGCACCACCACGTTGATGCGATAGAACAGGTCCTCGCGGAACGATCCGCCCGCCACCGCCGCCGCCAAGGGTTTGTTGGTGGCGCAGATCAGGCGGAAGTCGCTCGACCGTCGCTCCGTCGCCCCCACCCGCGAGAAACAACCGTCCTGGAGGACGCGCAGCAGCGCCGACTGCAGCTTGGGGCTCATGTCGGCGATCTCGTCGAGGAACAGCGAGCCGCCGTCGGCCTTCTCGAAAGTGCCGGCCGTGGTCTTCGCCGCCCCGGTGAAGGCGCCCTTCTCGTAGCCGAACAGCAGGCCCTCGAGCAGGCTCTCCGGCAGCGCGCCGCAGTTGACGTCGAGATAGGGCGCCTTGGCGCGGCGGCTCTCGGCATGCAGCATGCGGGCGACGACGTCCTTGCCGGTGCCGCTCTCCCCTTCCAACAGGACGGTGGTGTCGAGCTTGGCGACCTGGCGGATCTGCTCGGCGAGCCGCGCCATCGCCGGCGATCCCGCGACCAGGGTCGGTCCGGCCAAGGTCGCCTCCAACCGCGCGATCTCGCGATAGGCACGGTCCATCTCCAGCGCCTTGCCGATCACCCGCTCGAGGTCGTCGAGATCCTCGAACGGCTTGGTGCGGTAATCGAACAAGCCCTCACGCACCGCCCGCATGGCGTCTTGGACGTCGGCGTGGCCGGTGATCATGATCGCCATCAGCCGCGGCCGGGCCTTGCGGAATTCGCGCAGCAGGTCCAACCCGTCGGCGTCGGGCAGGCGCTGGTCCATCAGAACCAGATTGAAATCCTCGGCGGCGAAGGCGGCGCGCGCCTGCGACCCGTTCTCGGCGAGGCGGAGATCGAGACAGAGCTCCCGCAACAGCCCGTCGAGCAGGGTGCGGGTGAAGTGGTCGTCGTCGACGACGAGGATGCGCGCGGTGTGCATGGCTCTCTCGATCAGGTCGTTCGCGGCTGCGGCGGGCGGACGTCCGGCAACCACAGTGCAAGACATGCACCACCCCCGGCGCGATTGCTCGCGGTGACCTGCCCCTCGTGCAACAGGACGATGTGCATCACCACCGCCAGCCCCAGGCCGGTGCCTTCCTTGCGGGTGGTGAAGAACGGCGTGAACAGTCGGCGCGCCACCTCGTCGGTGAGACCCGGCCCCTCGTCCTCCACCGCCAGACGCCACCCGGCGCGACCGTCGGCATGGGTCTCGGGCGCCAGCGTCAGCACGATCCTTCCGCCGTCGCCCATCGCCTGCGCCGCGTTGGTGAGGAGGTTGAACAGGGCATGGCCGAGCAGGTTGGGGTCGACGGCGATCCGCACCGGGTCTTTCGGCATGTGACGCTCGACCACCACCCGCCGGCCGATGCTCTGGTGGAACAGCGCCAGCGCCTCGTCGACGATCGCCCCGAGGTCGCTCGGCCGGCTGTCGAACGAGGAGATCTTGGTGAAGTTGAGCATGCGCTTGACGAAGGCGGAACAATTCTGGCCCGCCTTGCGGATCTCCGCCAGCAGTTCGCGCACCCGCTCCGGCTTGTCGGCCGAGCGCTCCGCCAGTTGCGCCATGTTGATGACGCCGACCAGTGGGTTGTTGAGCTGGTGGGCGATCTCCCCGATCATCGTTCCGACCGCCGACAGTTTCTCGATCTGCACCAACCGTTCGTGCTCGTTGGAGATCCGGAGCAACCGGTGTTCGAGCTCGTGCTGGCGGCGATAGTCGGCCTCGACCCCGGCGAGCGCCCGGTTGAAGGAGTAGAAGACCAGAGTGCCGGCCAGAAGGCTGATCAGCGTCGCCGCCACCACCCAGTTGGTGACGGTGGCCTCGGCGCGGCTGCGGTCGGAGAAGATGGCGAGTTTGCCGATTTCGCGGCCGGAGGCGTCCTCCAGGCGCACGGCGGTGGCGGCCAGCGTCCGCCCCTCGCTGCGGACGGTGCGGATCGTCGGCGCCCGCATCAGGTCGGCGAGCAGGCCGCGTTCGATCGGGTCGAGCGTCTTCTCCGATTGCGAGACCAGCACATGGTCGCCGAATTCCAGGAGCTCGGTCGGCAGACCCATGACGCGGCGACCGCGTTGCCAGGCGGCGCGGTCGAGAAACACGTGTTTGGCCAGCGCTTGCAGGTGAACGCCGAGCGACGTGGCGGTGTCGGCGAGCAGCGGACCGATCTCCTCGCCGAGTTCGATGTAGCCGATGACGCGCCCGCCCCGCCGCCAAGGCGACACCGAACGCAGGGTCAGCGTCCCGAAGGCCCCGAGCTCGATCCCGGCGAAGGTCGCCGCGGTCTCGGCGGCGTGCCGCAGGGTGAAGCGATCGATGGTGTCGCCGTGGTTCTGCGGATCGTGCAGGCGCAGGATGTTCACCCGATCCGGGCCGGTGAAATAGAGGTGGGTGATGCGATGGCTCCGCCCGAGGGTCTCGAACAGCGGCCGGACCGCGCGTTCGAGCCCAGCCTCGTCCTCGGCCTCGAAGGCGGCGCCGACCTCTTCCGAGGTGGTCAGTGCCTCGACGGTCGCATGCATCAGGCCCGACGCGGCGGCGATCTTCTGGGCGAGCAACGTCTCCACCGACTTCACGACCGCCGAGAATTCGTCCTCGCGCGTCTGCCGTTCGATGACGTAGACGGCCATGACGAAGGCGACGACGACGAAGCCGACGAGCCCGGCGAGCCGCGCCAACATGTGGCGACGGATCGGCGGGCGCTCCCTCGGCGCCGTTTGGGTTGCGGTGGTCTTCATGGCGATACCCCACCGACCGCCGGACGCCTCCGCGGCGAGCCTACGATCGGCAGGAGGACAATAGACAGGTAGCGTTCCTCGGTCATCCTCGGCCGGATCCCTGTTCGCTCGGGTCAAGTGGTCGAGTTTCCTCTCGCCGCGGTTCACGGCCCGTGAGTTGGTTTCAACACCCGGAATCCGCGCCGTTAACGGCGTCACGCTCGCCCCTTTCCCGCCTCGCGACGAATACGACGGGCTCACAGGCCGAACGGGTCCTCGACGACGAAGATCAGGGTCGGCGGCTCGCGGCAGAGGAGGCGCGGGCGCCGGACGGCGCCGCTCGCCGCTCGTCCGCGCCATGCGGCGGCCGTGGATCGCCTCGGAGAGTTGCTCGACATGGGCCCGGCGCGCCCGCAGGCGCCGACCGGGGCATCGCGATCCGAAAGAAGGCGAGCCGGTGCGGGCCCAGGCGCGGGGCGGTGCGATCGAGTCGTCGGCGGCTCGGGATCGCCGATCGGGGTGTCAGCCGCCCCAACTCAGCGTGAGACCGGCGCTGTGATTCGGCGTCGCCGATTGACCCGACTGCTTCAAATGGAATCAACGATTTGGAACGCCGATCGGCCCGGAAGCCCCACGCCGATTCACATCCGCCGAAGCGCCCCACGGCGGGTGCGGTCTCGTCCGGCCTCCGACGCCGGGACGACGATCCTCCCGTCGATCGACCCGACCCGAACGGCGCCGTCGTTTTCGACGGGCGCAAGGAACCGGATCGGTGCGTCGCGCGTATTGCCTACGATCGGATCGAGGCGAAGCTATGCCGGCATGACGATCGGTGAGGAGGCGGGCCCGGAGGATCGAGGACAGCGTCCGATCGGTCTCGCACGAGATGCGACGAACCGCCGATCCGCCATCCCTCGACACAGGAGCCGAAGCCGATGGCAGACGACGTACCCCCCCGCGACGAGAGCGCCGTCGCCTCGCGCGAGGATCATATCGCCTCGGAGGAAAACATCGTTCGCCTCACGCGGGAGGATGCGGACGCGGTCGAGAACGCCCGCATTACCCCCGCCATCGTTTCGCACGAGATCATCCGTCGTCACGGCCTCGCCGAACTCAATCGGAGTGGTTTGGCGCTCATGTGGTCCGGGCTCGCCGCCGGCATCGTCATCGGCGTGTCGGTGATCGCCAAAGCCGTGCTGCAACAGGCGCCGATCGACGGAGCGGCGAAACTGCTTCTGGGTGGGCTGGGCTATTCGCTCGGCTTCGTGCTGGTGATCCTCGGCCGAATGCAACTCTTCACCGAAAGCACGATAACGGCGGTGCTGCCCGTCGCCACCCATCCCAGTGGCAAGAACCTGCGTAATCTCGGGCGTCTATGGACGATCGTCTTCCTCGCCAACATGGCGGGCACCTTCCTCTTCGCTCTGGCGGTCACCCACGGTGGTGTTTCGGGCCAACTTCGCGAGGCCGTGATCGAGGTTTCGCGCGCCATCACCCATTTCTCGTTCGCCGAAGCCGTGACGGCGGGTGTTCCTGCCGGTTTCCTGATCGCGGCCCTGGTGTGGATCCAGTCGCGGCTGGATGGCGACCGCATCCTCGCGATCATCCTCTTCGCCGGCCTCATCGACTTGGGCCACTTCGCCCACGTGATCGCCGGATCGGCCGAGGCATGGATTCTCATGCTGGCGGGCGAGACGAGTCCGGCGTCGGCGGTCTCCTTCGTCGGCGCCGCCTTACTGGGCAACGTCGTCGGGGGCAGCCTCCTGTTCACCCTGCTGGCGCATGCACAAGTTCGATCGGATCGGGAATGAGCCGGCACGCGGTCAGGACCACCAAACCGGCCTCGCGAGATTTTCGCGCCGGTCCGACGCCGAATCCGGTACCGAATGGGTCTCTTGGTCACGCGGCACGATGGTGGGTGCCACAACCCCTCGACAGTCCCGAGCTATTCGCCGCGACCGTCACAAATTGAAATACATCAATAAAAACAAATAATTGCGGCAGTAGACGCAGTCGAGCGCGAACTGGTCTCCGAAACACCCTGTTTGCAGGGAAAATACAGGGAAATTTGGCGCCCTGCGGCAAGAGCCGCCTCGTCGAAGCTGGAAATACCGCGTATTCACAGATGCTTATGACGGAATTCCCTGCCAGACGAAACAGGGAATTTCCTGCGGATTTGCAGGGAATTCGGTTGTCGTCCAAGTCGGGAACGGGGAAGTCGCGTGAGCGTGCGGCGGGGGGCCGCACACGCCACCACCACGGTATGGACGCGCAAGTTTCATCGCACTCCGAGCATTCGGGCCGGCAGCCACAATGCCAGATCGGGCCAAGCCACCACCGCCCCCCAACCGCCGAGCAACAACAGCGCGAAGGGGAACGAGCCGCGCACGATCGTCGCGAAGGGTTCTCGTGTGACGGCGCGCAGGACGAAGAGGTTCATGCCCACCGGCGGCGTCAGTTGGGCGATCTCGAGCAGGATGACGAATTGGATGCCGAACCAGACCAGGTCGATCCCGAGCGCCTGGAGCGTCGGCAGCACGATCGGCATGACGATCAGGATGATCGCGACGCTCTCCAGGAACATGCCGAGGACGAGCAACAGAACGCAGACAGACGCCAGAAAGGCATATTTGCCGAGACCCAGATGCGTGACGAAGCCGGTCAGTTCGGCCGGGACCCGCAGCAGCGTCAACACCGTGCCGAACATCACCGCGGCCGCGATGATCATGAACAACACGGCGGAGAGCCGGATCGCCTGACGTGCCGCCGCGACCACGTCGCGCCAGCCGATGCTGCGGTAGATCAGCGAGCCGATCACCAGTGCCTGAACGGCGCTGACCGTGGCCGCTTCGGTCACCGTGAAGACGCCGAGGTAGATGCCGCCGAAGATCACCGGCGGCAACGACAAGGCCCAGGCCGCGCGACGGCCGGAGGAGAGGATTTCGGCGAGCGACGCGCGCGGCGCCGGTGCCGGCACCTGCGACGAGGTCAACGCGAAGACGAGGCAGTAGAGCGCGAACACGAGCGCCATCGCGATGCCCGGCACCAAGCCGGCGACGAACATCGCCGAGATCGAGGCGTTGGTCGCCAGTGAGTAGAGCACCATCGGCCCGGAGGGCGGGATGAGGATGCCGAGTGTGCCGCCGCCGGCGATCGTGCCGAGCGTCAGGGTCATGGGATATCCGGCCCGGCGCAGTTGTGGTGCCGCGATCGCCGCGACCGTCAGGGCCGTCGTCGCCGAGGATCCGGAGATGGCGGCGAAGACGGTGCAACTCAACACCGTGGCGATGGCCAGACCACCGGGGAGATGGCCGACCAGGGCTTGAAGGAAATCGAAGAGGTCGTCGACGATGCGGGTGCGCACCATGACCTGCGCCATGAAGGCGAACAGCGGAATCGCCACCAGGACATAGCTCGACAGCTTGTCGAACATCTGGTCGGCGAGTCCGCCGAAGGATCCGGACGCGCCGGCGATGAAGGCGAGCGCGGTGAGGCCGAGGCCGGCATAGATCGGAACGCCGGTCATCAGAACCAGCAACAGAATGCCGAGCAGAACCAGGGTCGTCATTGCCGGTCACTCGCGGTCGAGGTGTCGGCATGGCCCTGCGCCGGTTCCGTGGGATCGCCGCCGCCGATGACGCGGATCAGGCGGGCGATCGTCGCCAGGGCGATCAGTCCACCGCCCATCGGCAGCGCGATCTCGACCCAATGGGAAGGGATGTCGATGGTGCCGGCGGTGGTCAGGCACATCTCGCGGGCGAAGGACACCATGTCGACGCCGAGCAAGACGAGGGCCGTGGCGAAGATCAGGGCGGCGACGAGCCCGGCGATCTCGATCACACGCCGCCCGCGCGCCCCGAGGTGGTCGAGGATGAGATCGACTTTGATGTCGTCGCCGCGCCGCATCACGTCGGCCGCGGCGAGCATCACCGAGAAAACCAGGACGTAGCGCACCGCATCGTCCGCCCAGGGCAACGGCTGGCCGAACAGATAGCGGGCACCGACGCCGACCGCCATGATCGCCGTCATGATCAGGACACCGACCGCCGCGAGCGAAAGGGCGAGGTCGACGAGGACATCGATGCCATGGGTCAGACGGCGCATGGAAAGGCTCCCGGCTTGCGCAGCGGCGACCCGATCGCCGTGTCGGCGATCGGGTCCCATCTCGAGATCGGGGGGACGGCCGCCGTACCACGAGGAGGCGCGACCGTCCCGGGAGGCGTCAATGGCCGATTTTTTCGAAAGCCCCGAGCACGGCCTTGCCGGCGTCGCCGGCGCGTTCGAGGTAGACCGCCTTCGAAGGGGCGGTCAGCGCCTTGGACCAGGTGGCGGCTTCGGCCTGGTCGAGGATCTTCAACGTCATCCCCTTGGCCTTCAGGCCTTCGATCGCCGCGTTGCGGTTGGCTTCGGCGTCGGCGAGACCGGCGGCTTCCGCCGTGGCGGAAGCCCGAGCCAGACCCGCCCGCACGTCGGCGGGAAGCTTGGCCACCCAGTCCTGATTGGCCAGCACCACGCCATAGGCCATGATGTGGTTGTCGGCGATCGTGCCGAACTTCTGGACCTCGTAGTAGCGTCGCGCCAGGGCCGCGGAGACATCCGTCAGCGCCGCATCGAGCAGACCGGACTGCAGCGCCTGATAGACCTCCGACCCCGGTGTGGCGAGCGGCGAGGCGCCGACCGCCGAGAACGAGGCGTCGACGACCTTGTTGAGACCGCGGATCTTGATGCCGGCGAAGTCCGCGATCGTGGCGAGCGGCTTCGATCCGGAGGTGAAGATCGAGGTGCGGGTCTGGAGCATCCAGGCGAGGGGCTCGACCCGTCGGGCGCGGACCTGTTCGTCCAGCGTCTTGCGGGCCGGCGAGCCGAGGAAGTCGGCGGCGGCGTTCTTACTCTGCAGCACGAAGGGAATGGCGAGGGCATCCACCGCCGGGACGATCCCGGAGAACTGCACCGAGACGAGCACGGTCGCTTCGATTTGTCCCTTGGCGACGGCCGGATAGGATTCCTTCTCCGCGAAGGCCTGCCCGCCACCGAGCATCTCGACCTTCACCCGGCCGCCTGTCTCCTTGGTCACCGCTTGCGCGTAGACGTCGGCCAATTTGGCCAGCGGGTGGCTCGGCGGGAAGACGTGGCTGATGCGCATCGTCCAGCCGTCGTCCGCGACGGCGAGGGCCGGTACGGTCAAGCATGCGGCCAAACCCAGTCCAGCCGCGATGAGATCACGTCGCTTCATCGTCACGTTCCTCCCTCCGTCTCCCGCGTCGTTGGTCGCGCGGGTTGGCGTCTCGCCGGATGTCGGTCGAGCGTCCAATGTGACGTCGAGCATGCGGACAGCCATGCGTGAGATCAAATAGAACTTGATGATATGAGAATTCTGAAAATCAGATCGATTTGATCGGTATCCCGTCGCCGGGTCGGGCGATCCACCGTCCCTCGGCCACTTCGCGGCTCGCCGTCTCGATCACGGCGCGTCGTACTTCGTCGAAGGCGCGGGTCTGCGGGCGATCGGCGAGCGCGATCAGTGAGAGGGTCCGTTCGATTTCCGGTTCGACGATGCGACGGGCATGGATCCGGCCGGAGACGAGTTCGGCCCCGACCGACGCCTTGGCGAGAATGGCGCAGCCGAGGCCGCTCTCGAGCGCCAGACGCATGGAGTTGAGGGAGTCGATCTCCAGCGTCGGACTGGGCGTGATCTGGTTGCGCAGGATCTGAGCCTGAATGATGGCGCGTGAGGCGGGGATCGGGTAGAGGCCGAGGACTTCCTTCTGGGGAATGTCGGCGAAGGCGATCGGGGCATCACTCTCGCCGATGATCTCGGGTCGCCCCACCAGGAAGAGGTCCTCGATCAGCAGCGGCCACACCGTCAACCGGCCGTTCCTCGGCGGATTGTAGGCCACCGCGAGGTCGAGATTGCCCGACAGCACCCGTTCCACCAGCGACGGACTCAGTCCCTCGACCAGAGTGAGGTGGACGTCGGGGCACCGATTCCTGACCGCCCACATGAAGGGCAGGGCCATGGCTACCACGGCCGTGTGGCTGAAGCCGACGGCGACCGGTCCGGAGACCGTCTCGGTGAAGGTGCGCACGTCCGCCTCGGCACGGTCCAGCGCCGCCATGATGGCGCCGGCGTGGTCGTAGAGGCGCTTGCCCGCCGCGGTCAGGGCGACGCCGCGAGCGCGTCGATCGAAGAGGCGCAGGCCGAGATCCGCCTCCAACTCGGCGACGTGGTGGGAGAGCGCCGACTGCGCGATGTTGAGAATCTCCGCCGCCCGCGAAAGTGCTCCGGCGTCGGCGATCACCACGAAGTATCGCAATTGCCTGAGACCGAGCGCCATGAAGCGTTTCCCGAGCCAACCTGAAAAATAGAATTCACAATTCTAGATATTATCATTGTCACATGGCACTGCTGTCGACAAGCTGAAAACCACCCGAACCGTAGTGATGAGGATAGTGCCGATGAGCGATCTGCCCGCGGCTGTGGAGATCGACGAGGAAGGTCCGCGCGAGGGCTTTCAGATCGAGAAGTCGGCGATACCGTCGGCCGACAAGATCGCGTTGATCGAGGCCTTGGCGACCACCGGCCTGCGCCACATCCAGGCGGCATCCTTCGTCAACCCGAAGCATGTGCCGGGGTGGGCCGACGCCGAGGCGGTGGTCGGTGGCCTGACGACGCGTCCGGGGGTCGACTACACGGCATTGTGGTTCAACGAAGCCGGCATGAAGCGCGCACTCGCCTTTCGCGACAAGTTGGCGCTCGCCGGTTTGCTTTCGGTCAGCGCTTCGGAGGCCTTCGGCATCCGCAACCTCAACCGCGATCGTGCCGGCCAGATCGAGGCGATGCGCGGCTACCTCACGGCGCATCTGGCGGCCGGCCTGCCGATCGCGCGGATCATCGTGATGGCGGCCTTCGGCTGCAACTTCTCGGGCGACGTCGCCCCCTCGGCGGTGGTGCGCGCCGTCGGCGATGCCCTCGAGGTGGCGGCGGCGGCCGAACTCGGGCCGCTCGTCGTCACACTCGCCGATTCCATGGGCTGGGCGACGCCGGCGCGCGTCGCCGCGGCGGTCGGAGCGGTGCGCGAGCGTTGGCCCGATGTCGAGATCGGCCTGCATCTCCACGATACGCGCGGTCTCGGCATCGCCTGTGCCTGGGAGGGCCTGAGGCTCGGCGTCACGCGCTTCGACGCGGCGGTGGCCGGGCTCGGGGGATGCCCCTTCGCCGGCCAACCCGGCGCCGTGGGCAACATCGCCACCGAGGAACTCGCCCTCCTGTGCGAGGAGAGCGGCGTGGCGACCGGCATCGACATCGATGCGCTGATCGACGTCGGCCGCCTCGCCGAGCGCATCCTCGGCCGCCAGTTGCCGAGCGCGGTGCTGCGGGCCGGCACATTCACCGCGTTCCGGAGGACCGCCACATGAGCGTCGCGACCGACGATCTTCCCCTGGCCGGCCTTCGGGTCGCGGAATTCTCGCAGATGGTGATGGGTCCCTGTTGCGGCCTGATCCTCGCCGATCTCGGCGCCGAGGTGATCAAGATCGAGCCGACCGGCCGAGGTGATCGCACTCGGCACCTGCCGGGCATCGCCTCGGGCTTCTTCACCGCCTTCAATCGCAACAAGAAGAGCGTCGCCCTGGATCTGAAGTCCTCGGCGGGTCTGGCGGCGGCGCGTCGGATCATCGCCTCGTCCGACATCATGATCGAGAACTTTCGGCCGGGCATGATGGCCGAACTCGGGCTCGATTGGGCGAGCTTGTCGAAGGATCACCCCCGCCTCGTCTACTGCGCGCTCAAGGGCTTCCTGCCCGGCCCCTACGACCGGCGCACGGCGCTCGACGAGGTGGTGCAGATGATGGGCGGCCTCGCCTACATGACCGGTCCGATCGGCCAGCCGATGCGCGCCGGCGCCTCGGTCAACGACATCATGGGGGCGATGTTCGGTGTCATCGGCATTCAGGCGGCGCTGCGCGAGCGCGAGCATTCCGGGCGGGGCCAGGAGATCCAGGCCGCGCTCTACGAGAACAACGTCTTCCTGATGATCCAGGCGATGCTCGCCGAAGCGGTCACCCGCAAGCCGCAGATGCCGTGGTCGAGCAAGGAACGGCCCTGGCCGGTCTACGATCTCTTCGACACCGCCGACGGCGACAAGCTCTTCGTCGGCATCGTCGGCGACGGGCAGTGGAGGGACTTCTGCGAAGCCTTCGAGCGCCGGGACCTGCTCGGTGACCCCCGTCTCGCCACCAACGTCGATCGAGCCGCGGCGAGGCCCTGGCTGTTGCCGGAGATCCAGAAGGTGATCGTCGCCGAGCCGGTCGACGTCCTGACCGCGACGCTCGAGCGCCTGGGTGTCCCTTTCGCGCCGGTCCGTCGGCCGGGCGACCTGAAGAACGACCCGCATCTACTCGCCTCCGGCGGTCTGGTCGACGTCAATCTGCCGGACGGCGCGCGTGCCAAGGCGCCGCTCCTGCCGCTGACCCTCGGCGGTCGTCGCCCCGGGTTGCGTCTGGACGTCCCCTCGGTGGGCGAACATACGCGTGAAGTGCTCGCGGAATTGGGTATCGACGCGGACCAGGCCACGGTCGGCGCCGCAACACCGGCGTGATCGCCGGCGATGATGGTCGCCGCGCGGTCGGAAGTTTCGAGGGAGTGACGACGATGAACGTGGACGATGCCGATCCGATGGGCCTGATGGGGTTCGAATTCGTCGAGTTCGCCGCCCCGACGCCGGGTGTCCTCGAGCCCATCTTCGAGGCACTCGGCTTCACTCTGGTGGCCCGTCACCGTTCCAAGCGTGTCCGGCTCTACCGCCAAGGCGGCATCAACTTCGTGGTGAACGAGGAACCGAAGAGCCTTGCCTCCTATTTCGCCGCCGAACACGGTCCATCGGCCTGCGGCATGGCTTTTCGAGTGAAGGATTCGCACATCGCCTACAACCGCGCGCTCGAACGCGGCGCCCAGCCGATCGACATCCCGACCGGTCCGATGGAACTGCGTCTGCCGGCGATCAAGGGCATCGGCGGCGCGCCGCTCTATCTGATCGACAGGTTCGAGGAGGGCAGGGCGATCTGGGACATCGACTTCGCCTATCTCGACGGGGTCGACCGCCATCCCGTCGGTCACGGCCTGAAGGCGATCGACCACCTGACCCACAACGTCTATCGCGGCCGCATGGCCTTCTGGGCGGCCTATTACGAGAAGCTCTTCGGCTTCCGCGAGTTGCGCCATTTCGACATCAAGGGCGAATACACCGGCCTCACCTCGAAGGCGATGACGGCGCCCGACGGCCTCATCCGCATCCCGCTCAACGAAGAGGGGTCCGGCGGCAAAGGTCAGATCGAAGAATTCCTCATGCAGTTCAACGGCGAAGGCATCCAACACATCGCCCTCTCCTGCGACGATCTCGTCGCGACCGTCGATCGGCTGGCTGCCGCCGGCGTGCCGTTGATGACCGCACCGAGCGCGAGCTACTACGAGATGCTCGAGGAACGCCTGCCCGGACACGGTGTCGACGCCTCGGCCCTCCAGGCGCGGGGCATCCTCCTCGACGGTTCGACCGGCGACGGCAGTCCCCGCCTCCTGCTTCAGATCTTCTCGCGACCCCTGCTCGGGCCGGTGTTCTTCGAGTTCATCGAACGCCGCGAGGATCAGGGCTTCGGAGAAGGCAATTTCCGCGCCCTCTTCCTTTCGATGGAACGCGATCAGATCCGCCGAGGGGCGATTTGAATGTGAGAGCGGCGCCCCACTTCCGTGCCCCGGACATCACCACGGCGATCCTCTTCAACGTTCAAATTGTCCGCTTTTCGATGGGATCTCGAGAATTTCCCCGCGCGGGCGAACAGGGAGATTCCGGGAGCGTTCAGGGAACGGTTGCTCACCCCAAAAGCCACAACAGGGAACAGGGTATGCGTGTGGCGGTGACACGCCTGTCGGGGCGGGCAGTCGGGTGGTCCTGTCCTTGGCGGATTGTTCCGTCGAGGAGATGGGCGATGGCGGGAGCGAGCGGTGAGAAACATGCCGAGCTCGAGGCCTTCTGTGAATAGGCACGGGCTTTCCAGTCCGATCGGCGATCCAAATGGTTGAATTCACGCGAGCCGGTGGGGTCGATCGGCCGCGCCGGATCCCGCACCACGGTGCCGTCGTCGCGGGTGATCTGCTCGGGGCGAGCTTCGACCGAAAGGCTATTGTCGAAGGTCGTCGCGAACAGGGGTGGCGCTTCACCCGTGGTGCGGCTTCGTGGGCTTCGCAAGTCGGCTTCAACACCCTCGATTCACGGCGTGAACGGCGTCACGCTCGCCTTTTTTCGCCTCGCGGCGAATACGGCGGGCTCACAGGCCGAACTGGTACTTGACGACGAAGGTCAGGGTCAGCGGTTCGCGGCCGAGCAGGCGGGGGCGTTGGACGGCGCCGCTCGCCGCCTCGACGGCGCGGCGGGCGTCGGCGTCGAGTGCCGTCTCGCCTGAGCCGCGCAGCATCTCGACGCGGGTGAAGCGACCGTCGCCGCCGATCGCCACGACGAAGACGGCGTTGCCGGCGAGCCGCTCGCCGCTCGACCGCGCCATGCGGCGGCCGTGGATCGCCTCGGAGAGTTGCTCGACATAGGCCCGACGCGCCTGCAGGCGCTGATCGAGGGCGTCGGCGGAGGCATCGCGGGCGCTCGACGACGGGCTCTCCACCGCGATCGGCGGGGCGAGGCTGGTTCCGACCGCGACGGAACCGACCTCGAGGGCGCCGAGGTCGATGGTGTCGGCGCTGGTCGAGGCCGGCAGCGGACGCGCCGCGAAGTAGTGCACCGCCAGCGACAGCACCACGGCGAGGGCGATCCGCTCGCCGTCGGTCATGGCCGCGCCTCGTGCCCGATCGGCTGGGCGGCGATGACCAGGCGATCGCCGCCGTGGGCGCGGATCGTGTCGACGACGGCGAGGAAGGCGCCGACCGGGGCATCGCGATCGGTCTCGAGCAGGACGCGTCGCGATCCGCTCTCCTCGCGCAGAGAGTCGCGGACGAGGAAGCCGATGTCGCGGGCGGTGATCGGCCGGTGGTCGAAGGACAGGCTGCCGTCGGCGGCGATGGCGATGCGGATCGGCTTGCCGGCGAAGAGCCGGGCGGTCGAGGACTGCGGCAGACGGATGTCGTCGCCGTGGATGGCGAAGGCCGCCGCCAGGACGAAGAAGATCAGCAGAATGAAGACCATGTCGAGGATCGGCGTCACGTCCGGCATGGCGCCGTCGGAGCGGCGGCGGCGCAGATCGGTCATGGGACGGCGCTCCGCGGCGCCTCGCCGGTGGCGACGATGCGGGTGAGGCGGCGCAGACGGAATTCGGTCCGCTCCTCCCATCGCAGGAAGCCCTGATGGGCGACGACCGCCGGCACGGCGATGAAGAGCCCGGCGGCGGTGGTCAGCAGGGCCTGCCAGATGCCGTCGGCGAGCGGCGTCATGTCGACGACGCCGGCGGTCGAGGCGAGCCGCGAGAAGGTCTGGATCATGCCGAGCACGGTGCCGAGCAGGCCGAGGAGCGGCGCCACCCGGGCCGACAGGCCGAGGAAGGCGACACGCCGGTCGAGCCCGTCGATCACGTCGGCGATCGCCACCGCGACCGACCGTTCTTTCTCCGGTCCCGGCAGGGATGCCAGCAGGCGGTCGAGGAAGGGGACGAGCGCCGGGGCCTGGTGGCGCGCCGCCTCGGCGGTCGCCGCGATGTCGCAGCCGGTGGCCGCGGCGACGATGCGGCCCTCCATGGCGGCGTCGTAGAGGCGCAGGGTCGAGAAGACGATCAGCCGATCGAAGACCACCGCCAGGGTGGCGATCGACAGCACCGCCAGCGGCCACATCAACAGGCCACCTTGCTCCATCACCCACACGGGACGCCTCCTTTCGAGAGAGCCTGCCAGAAGCCGCCGAGGCTCGGATCGTCGAGATCCCGACCGATGGCGACGAGGAAAGACGAGCCGGTCACCGGCTTCTCCGGCCGGGCGAAATCGATCTGGCCGGGCACGAACTGCAGGATCCGTGGGCCGTCGCCGTCGAGCGGCCGGACGATGCCCTTGATCCGGTGGATCGACGGCGGAGCCTCGGCGAGGAGGGCGGTGAGGGCGGCCCGGTCGATCCGTTCGGGGATGTCGATGCGACGGACCGAGAAACGGTCGCCGCCGTGATCGGCGTGGAAGCGGCCGGAGGGCCGTCGGCGATGCGGGCGCAGCGCCTCGAGGCCGGTGGGGTGGTCGCGACAGGCCCGTGGGGTCGCCGCCGCCTTCACCTTCTCGGCGCCCCGGGCGAGGAGATTGGGATTGACCCGGCCGTTCACCGCCGGCAGCCGCCGCGCCTGCGGGTTGATCGCACCGATCGCCGCCTCGACGCCCGCCAGCGTCGCCTCGTCGACGAGGTCGCATTTGTTGACGACCACGGTATCGGCGGCGGCGATCTGGTCGCGCGCCACGTCGCTCGCCGCCAGCGCGTCGTGGAAACGGGCGGCGTCGACCACCGTCACCACCCCGTCGAGTTCGACGAGGTCGTCGAGTTCGGCGAGTTCCTCGGCCATGTTGAGCGGATTGGCGACGCCGGTCGTCTCCAACACCACCACGTCGGGGCCGAAGCGCTCGACCAGGCGGCGGATCGCCGGGGCGAGGGTGCCGGCGAGCGTGCAGCAGACGCAGCCGGCCTCGACTTCCATCACCGACTCGTCGCCCTCGAGCAACAACTGGTCGACACCGCGCTCGCCCAGTTCGTTCTGGATCACCGTGACGAGTTCGTTGCGGCCGGCGTGATACTCGATGAACTGATTGAGGAACGAGGTCTTGCCCGAACCGAGGAAGCCGGTGAGGAGCATCAGCCGCGGCCGCGAGGCGGCCTCCGGCGCGCTGCGGGGGGCGGCGAGGAGCCCTTCGCCGCCATCGGCTCGGCGGCGCAGGTCCGGCAGCGGCAGCGCCGCGACGTCCCCCCAGACCACGGCATCGACGAGGAGGCGCGCCTCGGCGTCGACCTCGGTCTCGATACGACCGTCGGCGAAACGGCGGCGCGCGTGGCCGGGACCGGCGAAGCCGAGGACGGTCGCCGGCTCCTCGCCGGCGGCGGTCGAGACGCCGGCGGCGAGGACGGCGAAGAGATCACGGGCGATGGCATGGGCCGGCAGATCCTCGTCGAGCCCGCCGGGCGGCACCAGCCAAGCGGCGCCGTCGGGGGTGGCGAGCCCGTCGGGAAGGACGGTGCGGCGGCGCTCCTCCGCCTCGAGAATCAGCGCCACGTCGCGATGGGCCGGGCCGAGGAGAAGCCGCAGCGTGGCGACGGCGAAGGGGGCGGCGAAGTCGGGATGGGCGGGGAAATCGCGGATCACATCGGCGTCGCCGATCCGCGCCAGGGCGAGCGCCGCGGCGAGCGGCAGGCGATCGAGCGTCTCGTCGTCGCCGAGCGGGAAGTAGAAGAGACGGAAATCCGCGCCATCGATGCCGCCGGTGGTCGCGACATGGCCGGGCAGGATGCCGTAGACGCCGGGGCGGGCCTCGATGCGACAGGTCCAGGCGCGCGGATCGGAGGACGCCGCCGCGAGGCCGATCCAGCCGGTTCGGCGGCGGAAGCGGACGGCGGCGCAGGCGACGTTCATGAAGGCGTAGGGCAGGGCGCGGAAGGCATCGTCGTCGCGGGGATCGAGGCCGGCGGGGCCGAAGACGACGGACTCCATGGCGATTCCTCCGGGCGCATGCGGTGCCGGCGTTTCGGCGACGGCGGGAAAGGGACGGCGCGGCGCGCGGCCGTGCCGTCGAAGGCGAGAGTCGAACCCCGGGCGGGGCGATTGTCCGGGGTTCGACGAGGGGCGCGATCAACCGAAGGTGATCGTGTCGCCGTTGCCGAGATAGTCGGGTGAGGACGTGCCGAAGCGGGCCGTGCCCTTGATCACCGGATAGCCGACCTCGACGAACTTCTTCGCCGTCAGATGGCCGGTGCAGTGGTTGCAGCCGAGCTTCTCGAACTCCCACTTGCCCAGCGACAACACCAAGTCGTCGTATTTCGGGTCCCAGTCCTCGAAAGGCGAGATGTGCAAGCCGCCGTAGAGGCCGTAGAACTTGTCCTTGTCGTACTTGAGCTTCTGGTAGGCGGTGGTGGTCATCTGCAAGATGCCCTGGTGATTGCAGCCCGAGACCAGGACCAGACCCTTGTCCTTGATGTTGAAGGCGAGCGACACCTCGCCATAGACGCGGGTGATGATCGGGATGTCGAACTTGATCGCCATCATGCCGGGTCGGATCTGAGTCAGTTCCTTGTCGATGACGATCGGCTCACCCTCGTAGCCGCTGTCCTTGATGTACTGCATACCCTCCTTGTAGAAGCCGTTGTGGACATACATCGGGATCTTCGGCGCATACTTCATGGCGACCGGCAGGCCCCAGAAGTGATCGAAGTGCTCGTGGCTGACGATCAGCGCTTCGATGTCGCCGGCGGCGAGCATCTGGTCGATGGCCTCGCGCTTGAAGCTCTGCAGCATCCAGTCATAGGACCAACCGACGTCGAGCAGATACTTGTGCTTGGAGCCGTCGAGATCCTCGACCTCGATCAGGGTGGAGAAGCCGCCGGGATTGTCCGGATGCAGCGAACGCTTCTTCTGGATGTCCCAGGCCGCCTCGAGATCGTTGGGCAGCATCGCCTTGATCGGGGCGATGCCTTCGTCGTAGCTCGACTTGGCGGCGCCCTTGCCGTTGCCGAAGGGCGCCCAGCCGACGGTGTACTGGTCGACCAGCAGGCCGCCGGCGTCCTTGAGGTCGCCGACCAGATGGGCGTTGTTGAACCAGCTGGTCTCCGAGATGTTGGTGAGCTTCACCGAGCGCACCGCACCGAACTCGGTGCCGGTGCGTTTCGGCTTGGGCAGCCGGTCGTAGGCCATGGGCGTGTAGGAATAGAGGCCCATGCCGGCGAACGCGCCGCCGATGACGCCGGTGGCGGCGCCCATGACGAAGTCCCGCCGAGAAGCGAGGGGTTTGTCGGACATGATCTTGTCTCCTCTCTCGCGGTTCAGCGGATGAGTGTCACGTTGGAGCCGAGCCAGGGCAGCACGGCGATGACCAGGGTGTAGGCGGCGGCGCCGGCGATGGTGCCGACCAGCAGGCCGCGGGCGAACTTCGGCGTCCACGCCACGTCGTGGGCGACCACTTCGGCGCGAGCCTCTTCGAGCTCGGTCGCGGTCTTGGGCACGGCCTTCCAGCCCGGCCAGCCGTCCATGAACCACATGTTGATCAGGAAGATGTTGATCAGCCAGATCGTCGGGATCATCGGGAACTGCTGCGGGTGGGAGAAGCCCTTCTGCGTTCCGAGGAAGAGATGCGAGGTCATGTAGTAGGCGACGTAGAAGGCGATGCCGAGCGCCAGACTGATACCGGTGCGGGTGAAGACGTTGACCGGGCGGCTGAACTTCGTCGGCCAGTTGCCGAGATAGAAGTGCAGGTAGAGGACGCCGACCAGCCAGAAGATCGCCGTCTCGCCGACGTGCAGCCAACGCCAGTCCGGCGCCATCTCACGCTTGGTGCCGCGGATGTTGAGACCCCACATCAGATCCTGGGCGTAGTAGAGGAAGAAGTTCAGGCACAGCGCCACCGCAATGATGCCGAAGAAGGCCGTGGTGCGACGCAGCCAGTCGGTCTTGATCAGGTTGACCGGATAGCGCTGCCAGATCGTCTCGTAGACCCAGACCACCACGGTGCAGCACATGATCCAGGCGATGTGGAAGTTGCCGGAGACGGTGTTGGCGAACTCCTGCCAGTAGGGCGGCGTGATGGCCGTGTACTTCTGCCAGGGATAGAACAGGATGGCCATATGGGAATGCATGGTGACGAAATAGACGATCGTCGACAGGAAGAAGGTGACGACCAGCACGGTGATGCCGCGGGTCGGCTGCTTCAGGCTCTGCCAGGGCGCGTTCTCGCAGGCCACGACCCAGCTCGGCGACAGCCAGGAGGCGATGGCGGCGAACATCAGGATCGCCTGCGAAGCGTATTCGAGTGCGTAGAATTCGGTCAGGCCCGAGGCCATCATGCGCTCGGGATTGAAATAGGCGATGCCGTAGTTGCCGAGCACGCCCTTGAAGAAGCCCTCGATCACCGCGATCATCACCAGCACGCTGACGGCGGTGAGCACGGTGCCCTTGACCACCGGATGGGTGGTCTCCAGCCAACCGCGGCGGAAGGGCCAGAAGTCGAAGATGTAGGCGAGCCAGATGAACATGATCAGCAGCCAGCGGCAGATCATGTAGCCGACATAGGGCGTGTACATGCGCATCAGGCCGCGCGGATCCTGGAAGATCCACCAGCTGACGTAGAAGAGAACGGCGATCAGCGCCGTGTTGGCGAGAGCGGGCCAGGGGCCCGCCCAGCGTTTGACGAGGCGTCGGCTCTCGAGATAGGTCGTGTCCTGGGTGTCCATGGTCATGGGTTGACCTCTGTGAGATGGACAGTCGAGGTGCGGGGGGATGTGACTGGCCGGTCCGGCCCCCTGCACCGCTCCTCTCCGAAAAGACTGCAATCCTCCCTCCTCGGCGAGCGGCTCTGCGGCCGTCGTCCGGGGTTCGGTCGGTCGTTGGTGGTGGATGGCCCTCGCTTCGCGGGGCCGGGGGCCGAGGCGGTCGTCGAGGACGACGGACGGCCCGTCACAGCTTCATCGCAATCGGCGGCGCCAGGCGCCGCGAGCGTTGCGCGGGTCGGCCGGGCGAGGGAGGAGAGGCGCGCCCATCATGCGGACTTCTCCCGGATCTCTCGCGTCGAAGGGTCGAGGAGCGCCTCGAAGGCGCCCAGGCAATGGGAGGCGAGCGTCGCGGCGCGGCGCCCGTCGCGGGCCTGGAGCGCGTGCAGCAGCCCGACATGGAGGGCGAAGAAGGCCTCGATCCGACTCTTCTCCAACTCGCTCGCCGCCTCGCAGAGACGCGTCGCGGCGCTCGCCTCGGCGATCATCAACTCGACGAAGGGGCTGCGCGCCGACTTGGCGAGCATGCGCAGGAAGGCGAGGAATTCGCCGACGAGAGCCGGGGTGTCGCGATCGACGAGGTGGCGGCCGAGGCGGGTCGTCAACACCTCGAGACGGTGCGACTGGTCGGGCCCGCAACGCGCCGCCGCCTCGGAGGCGACGTGGGGCACGACGGCGCGCAGAGCCGCGGCGATGTCGGCGACGCTCGCCGTCTCGCGCAACTGCCGCCAGGCGTCGGCGCGCGTCGGGCGCAGATAGCAGCCGGATCGTTCACGGATCTCGACGCGCCCCTGGGCGGCGAGCGACACCAGGGCTTCGCGGACGCTGCCGCGCGAGAAGCCGAGCAGCGCCGCGAGTTCGCGCTCGCTCGGCAGACGAGCGCCGACGGCGACGTGCTGCTGGTGAATGAGATCCGAGATCGCGTCGGCGCAACTGTGGCTCATTCGGAACCTTCCCCAATCTGGTCGGACCAGATGGTGCGATGCACGCAAGCATGTTCACGAGTTCGTGTGAAAACTAGCTGAACACTCGACTAGGAACAAGCGGTTGCTTGCCTCTGGTCTGACCAGTGGATGTAGAATCCGTATCTGGTTAGGTGTTCTTCCGGAGGTCGGGAGGGATTCCCGTCACTGGTCGGACGTCTGGTCCGACGCATCCGCGCCGCCGGCGATGAGGCGCGGCAGTTCCTCCCACAGACTCGTGGCGAGTGCCGCATAGGGCGTGACGTTTCCGGGCGAGAAGGCGTGGGCCCGTGTCGAGCCGAAGATCACCACGTCGCGGAGCACACCGTCGTCGAAGAACGGCACCGCGAAATAGCTGCGGATGCCGCGCGGGATGAACAGCGCCCAGTCGATCGGCTTGATGCTCTTCGACGTGTCTTCGACGAGGACGTGTTCCAGATCGTAGAGGACGATGTTCTCGGCGATCGACCCGGCATAGGGGTAGGTCTCGTCGTCGCCGAGCGTCTGCAGTGGTTCGCCGACGGCGGTGACACGGACGATTCCCTGCGAGATGAAGATGCGGGACAGCATCACCGCATCGGCGATTCGCGGCGCCGGCTGGTCGTCGAGCAACACCTCGAGCAGGCCGCGGACGGTTCTGGCCCGACCAAGCCGGCGAGCCACGACGGCCGCGACGCCGCTCGGTCGCGCCACCTCGGCCTCGCGCGGCGTCTGGCGCAGCGTCATGGAGAGCCAGAGCAGGCGATGGCCATCGCGGTCGTAGGTCCGGACGCGCGTCATGTACGGGGTGAACTCGCCGCTCGCCAGACGCAGCGACAGGAGGCCGTTCCAACTGAGCGAGAAGAGCAGCCGCTCGTAGATGTCGCGCAGATAGGCCTCGGAATTGCCGGCGAGCAGGTCGGTCAGGTCGCAGAGCCGCTTCTCCGGCGCGATGCCGAAGGCGTCGCGGGCGGCGGAATTGGCGGTGGTGATGCGCCGGCTCGCCACGTCGACCATCAGCACCGGATTGGAGAAGAGCTCGACGTGTTCGGAGAGCCCGGTCTCCGAGCCGCGCTTCAGGATGCCGTTGGCGAGCCCGGTGCAGTCGGCGACGAGGCCGACATAGCAGGAGGTGATCTCGGGATCGGGCGCGCCGAGGATCAGGAGCCAGCGCATGACGCCGTCGCTGCCGCGGGTGCGGAACACTTCCGACGCCGGCAGACGCTGGCGCATGTTCTCGTGGAAACGGCCGAAGAGAGCGAGATCGTCGGCGGCGATGACCCCGGCGGCGCCGGCGCTGTCCTGCAGGAGGCGGGGGATGTGCTCCTCGAGGCCGGGCACGGTGCGCCCGTCGAGGAAGGTGATCTCGCTGCGCATCAGATCGGCGCGCCACATCACCATCGGCAGCGAGGCACCGATTTCCGAAGCGAGAATGCGCTGGAAGTGGTCGCACGACGTGCCATGGACGCTCGGATCGAATTTCACGGCACCTTCTCCGCTCGAAGGATGGCGATATTCGGCTCTGGCGCCCCCCCTGTCGAGAGAGGTTCGCGCTCGCGGTCTTCGCCGTCGCCGATTGTTCCTGCCCTGTGGGTTGCGGGTGACGGCGCGCGGCGCCACCTTCGGTCGCGGCACCGGCAATCGCCGACGGATCTCAGCGGCGAAGACCGTCCCGAACCGGTTCCACCAGAACCGCCCTGTCTCATGTGTGACGTCGATCCCGCGCTCACGCGGCAGGTCTTCGACGTTCCGAAGCGAGAGTGGGTAACGCAGTCACATCATCACGGCCGGGCGGATGATCTCTGGTGAGGTCTCGAAGTTGCGAGAAATGCGCGGGTTGCTCATGCCGGCGATGTACGCAACCACACCCCGCCCGCAAGCCCATTTTCCTCTGACAGAGCCGACGACATTCCCGCCGTCAGGCGTCGTCGCGATAGATGGCGGTGTGGACGATCCCGTCCCGGCCCATCCATGCGCGATACATGCCGTCGCAGTTGAAGGGCAGAGCGATATTGCCCTCGCCATCGACCGCGACGAGGCCCCCCGACCCGCCGAAGGGGGCGATCTCCGCGACGATCCCGCTCGCCGCCGTCTCGAGCGACTGCCCGGCGAGACGCATGCGCGCGTCGATCTCGTGGGCCACCGCGTGGCGGATGAAGATCTCGCCGTGACCGGTCGCGGAGACGGCGCAGGTGCGGTCGTCGGCCCAGGTGCCGGCGCCGAAGAGCGGGCTGTCGCCGACCCGGCCCGGCCGTTTGGCGGTCATGCCGCCGGTCGAGGTCGCGGCGGCGAGATGGCCGTGGACGTCGAGGGCGACGGCGCCGACGGTGCCGTGCTTGCGCGCCGGATCGCCGTCGTCGTCGGCGCCCGCCGCTCGGCGGGCCATCTCGGCCTCGAGCGCGGCCAGGCGAGCGGGCGTCGCGAACCACGCGGGATCGACGTGCTCGAGCCCTGCCTCCCGGCAGAAACGGAGCGCGCCCTCGCCGATCAGCAGCACGTGATCGGTCGTCTCCATCACCGCGCGGGCCGCGAGGATCGGGTGGCGCGGGCCGCAGATGCCGGCGACGGCACCGCAAGCCCGATCGATGCCCGACATGATCGCCGCATCCATCTCGTGGCTGCGGTCGGTGGTGTAGACGGCGCCGCGACCGGCGTTGAAGAGGGAATCGTCCTCGAGCGCCATCACCGACGCCGTCACCGCGTCGAGCGCCGAGCCGCCGTCGGCGAGCACCACTCGGCCGGCTTCGAGGGCGGCGCGCAAGCCGGCGTGATAGGCACTCTCGCGCTCCGGCGTGATCCGATCGCGACGCATGGTGCCGGCTCCGCCGTGGAGCGCGAGGACGGGAATGACGGGCATGGGATCAACCTCGGATCGATAGGGGGTCAACGCAACGTCGACGACATGGCGGACAGGGCGGTCATCCAGCCCACCGCCTCGCCGGCATGGGCGCAGTCGATGGCGACGGTGACGCCGTCGAGACGGCGGGCCGGCGGGAGAACGGCGGCGAGATCGGCGAGTGCCGGCGTGGTCATGACGAACTCGGCCGCGAAGGGTCCTTCGACGACGAAAGGCTTCATCACCCCGAGCCGCCCGAGCGCCGCCGACGCCGCGGCTCGGATCGCTCCTTGCGCCTTCGCCGGGGCGAGCCCGCGGGCGGCGCGTTGGCCGAGCGCCGTCTTGACCACGCAGAATTCGGCGCCCACGAAGAACGGCCGATTCTCCTCCGCCGTCACGTCGTCGCCGGTGATCAGCGCCACCGGCACGCCGAGGTGGCCGGCGTAGGCGCCGTAGATTCCGGGCTCGCCGAGCGGCCGGCCGGCGAGCCGAACCTCGCGGAAGGCGAAGCTGTTGGTGGTGTGGGCGAGCACGCCGCGGCCGCCGCCCTGCGAATGATGGCCGACCAGGAAGACCGCGTCGAAGGCGGCGGTCAGCCCCGCCGCCATGTTCATCTGCTTGGGCTTGCCGAGAATCAGGTCGGCGCGCGGGTCGAGGAGGTCGGGCAGGAGATTGGTCATCGGCCCGTGACTGTCGTTGACCAGCACCTCGGTGGCGCCGGCGTCGAAGGCGCCGGCGATCGCCGCATTGACCTCCTCGGTCATCAGGCGGCGGGCGCGCTCGTATTCGGCGTTGCCGGGTGTGCCCTGCTGCGGGGTGACGACACCCGACACCCCCTCGATGTCGGCCGAGACGAAGATCTTCATGAGACTTCTCCACCGCCGAGAACGTCGGCGAGCGAGGGACGGAAATGGCCGTTTCGGCCGAGGGTGGCCGGTGCCGCCACCAGGGCGTCGACGACCGCCTCCTGGGTGGCGTCGGCGGCGGCGCGGAAGAGGAGATCGATGCGGTTCTCGTTGAGCACGGCGCGGGTCAGGAGGTCGGCCGTCTCGTGATGGCGGATGCGCGTCGCGGTGGAGAAGGCCAGCGCGATGTCGCCGCTGCCGTTGCCCCAGAAGGCGCCGAGGCGGGCGAGACCCACGGCGGCGCGCCTGGCGACCCGTTTCAACTGCCGGCTCTCCAACCCGACGTCGGTGGCGAGCACGACGATCACCGAACCGCGTTCCGGCGGATCGGTGTCCTCGCTCGCTCGCTTCGGTTCTTTCGGCGGCTTCACCCGGCGGCCGTCGGGCAGCGTCAGATCACCGGCGCGGCCGAAGTTGGCGAGCACCAGGACACCGAGCGTGTGGAGCCGGCCGTCGAGATCGAAGACGCGGGAAGCGGTGCCGATGCCCCCCTTGAAGCCGAAGGCGCTCATGCCGGCCCCGGCCCCGACCGCGCCCTGCTCGACCGGCCCATCGGTCGCGGTATCGAGCGCGGCGAAGGCATGGGCTTGCGTCAGCGCCCGGGCGCGGATGTCGGAGAGGAAGCCGTCGTTGCACTCCATCACCACGGGATCGACGGTACCGGTCTCCCGGCCGATGTCCGGGTTGGCGGCGAGGGCCCGCGACACCAGCGCGTCGAAGCCGGTGCCGACGGCGAAGGTGTTGCCGAGAAGGATCGGCGTCTCCAACTGACCGAGTTCGGCGACCTGGATCAGGCCGACGCTCTTGCCGAAGCCGTTCACCACCTCGACCGCCGCCGGCACCTTCTTCCGGAAGAGGTCGCCGCCGTGCGGCAGGATCGCGGTGAAACCGGTCCGGACGTCGCCGGAGATCACGGTCTCGTGCCCGACCCGGACGCCGGCGACGTCGGTGACGGCGTTCATCGGCCCGGTGGCGAGGCTGCCGAAGGAGAGGCCGAAGTCGCGGGCGCGGCGGCGGGAGGCCATCGATTCAGCCTTGCAGTTTGGGATCGAGCGCGTCGCGCAGACCGTCGCCGAAGAGGTTGAAGGCGAGCACGGTGACGAAGATGGCGAGACCGGGATAGAGCGTCACGTGATCGGCGACGCCGATGTAGTTGCGGCCGTCGGCGAGCATGGCGCCCCATTCCGGGCTGGGTGGCTGAGCCCCGAGGCCGATGAAGGACAGGCTCGCCGCCGTCAGGATCGACGTGCCGATGCGCATCGAGAAGTAGACGATGACGTTGGGCAGCGCGCCGGGCAGCAGGTGACGCGCCATGATGACGACATCGGAGACGCCGATCGCCCGCGCCGCTTCGATGTAGACGGCGCGTTTCAGGCTCAGCGTCGACCCTCGCGCCAGACGGGCGAAGACCGGCACCGAGAACACCGCCACCGCATAGATGACGTTGTCGATGCCGGGGCCGAGGATGGCGATGACGCCGATGGCGAGCAGAATGCCGGGGAAGGCGAGGAGCACGTCGCAGATGCGCATGATCAGCGTATCGGTGAAGCCGCCGCGATAGCCGGAGAGCACGCCGAGGGTGACGCCGACCAGCCCGCCGAGGCTCACCGACAGGAAGCCGACGGCGAGCGAGATGCGCGCGCCCCAGACGATGCGGCTGAAGACGTCGCGGCCGTAGGGGTCGGTGCCGGTCCAATGCAGCGCGCTCGGCCCCTCGAGAACGGCGTTGTAGTCGGGCGTCGCCGGGTCGAAGGGGGCGATCCACGGGGCGGCGATCGCCGCGAGCACCAGAAGCGTGAGAAAGAGCCCGGCGGCGACGGCGACCTTGCGGCGGCGGAAGCGGCGCCAGAATTCCCCGAAGGGCGTGCGGGTCGCCTGAGCGGCGACGACGGGCGAGGAAGTCGCGTCGCTCATTTGAAGCGGATCTCCGGATTGACCAGCGCATAGAGCACGTCGACGGCGAGGTTGATGAGAATGAACTCGATCGAGAACAGCAGGATCTCGGCTTGAATCACCGGATAGTCGCGGTAGGAGACCGAATCGACCAACAGCCGGCCGAGCCCGGGCCAGGAGAACACCGTCTCGACCACGATCGAGCCGCCGAGCAGGAAGCCGAACTGCAGGCCGACCATGGTGATGACCGGCACCAACGCATTGCGCAACGTGTGTTTCCACACCACCAGTTTCTCCGGCACGCCCTTGGCGCGGGCGGTACGCACGTAGTCCTCGCGGGAGATCTCGACGAAGGCGGAGCGGGTGAAGCGTGCCATCACCGCCGCCACCCCGAGACCGAGGGTGAAGGACGGCATGACGAAATGGGCCCAGGTGCCGTAGCCGCCGGTGGGCAACCAGCCGAGACGCACCGAGAAGAGGTCGATCATCAGGAGACCGAGCCAGAAGGAGGGGAAGGAGATCCCGGCGACGGCGACGAACATGCCGCCCCAGTCGGGCCAGCGGCCGCGCTGGACCGCCGAAAAGACGCCGATCATCAGGCCGAAGGTGGTCGCCCAGGCCATGGCGAAGACGGTGAGCCAGACGGTCGGGCCGATCCGCTCGCCGATCTCGGTGACCACCGGGCGCTTGCTCTTCAGCGACATGCCGAAATCGCCGACCACGGCGCGGCTGGCGAACCGGCCATATTGCTCCCAGATCGGCCCTTCGAGCCCGAGCGACTGGCGCACCGCGTCGACGTCCTCGAGACTGGCCTCGGGACCGGCGACGAGGCGCGCCGGATCGCCCGGCAACAGGTGCACGAAGGCGAAGACCACCAAGGAGATCACGAAGATCACCGGAAGCGTGCCGAGAAGACGTCTGAGGAGAAATTCGAGCATGGGCGATCCGGGTGAGAGGCGCCGCCCGGGATGGGCGACGCCGGCCGGGTGAGAGGCGCCGCCCGGGATGGGCGACGCCGGAGATCGGGCGATCGGGTCGATGACCCGGTCGCGGGCTGCGTCGATCATTTGAACTCGGCGTCTTCCAGCATGTAGCCGCGATCCGGCAGCATGTAGACGCCGGAGAGCGACTTCGCCTGGGCCGAGACGTTCTGGATCTCGCCGAGGAAGATCCACGGCGCGTCGCCCCAGATCTGCTTCTGCGCGGCGGCATAGAAATCGGCGCGCTTCTTCGGATCGGCGGTGCCGATGGCGCCCTCGAGGGCGGCGTCGACGGCGTCGTTCTTGTAGTAGGCGACGTTGAAGAGCGCCGGCGGGAAACCCTTGCCCCACAGCAGCGGACGCAGACCCCAGTCGGCGTCACCGGTCGACGACGACCAACCGCCGTACTGCATCTGCACCGTGGCGTCTTCCGGCTTCTGCACCGACCAGATCTTCTGCGCGGCGACGCCGGCCTCGAGCGGCTGGACGGTCACCTTGACGCCGACCTGGGCGAGCTGCTGCTGGAGGAACTGCAGGGCGCGGATCGACACCGAGTTGTTGTTGGAGAACATCTCGGCTTGGAAGCCGTTCGGGAGGCCGGCTTCGGCGAGCAGCGCCTTGGCCTTGGCGACGTCGAAGGCATATTCGCCCTGGGTGACGTGGAAGCCGAGGAGCTTCGGCGCCGGGCTGTCGAGCGGGGTGCAGTAGCCGGAATAGACGATCTTGCAGAAGGCGTTCTTGTCGACCGCGTGGTTCAGCGCCTTGCGGACGCGGACGTCGTCATAGGGCTTCTTCATGTTGTTGAGCGCCACGTACCAACCGACGATCGACGGTTCCTTGACGACCAGCAGGTTGGTGTTCTTCTCGGCCGGGACGATCAGCTCGGTCGGGAAGTTGGGCGCATACTGGATTTCACCGGCCTGCAGCATGGCGAAGCGGGCGCCGCTCTCCGGCACCGAGCGGATGGTGACGCCTTCGACCTTGGGCGTGCCCTTCTTCCAATAGCCGTCGAACTTCTTGACCTCGAAGGTGTCGGCCGCCCAGCGGACGAACTGGAACGGCCCGGTGCCGACCGGATTGCGGCCGATGTCCTTGCCGTATTTCTCCAGCGCGGCGGGCGAGAGCATCATCGCGCCGGGATGGGCGAGCGAGTTCGGCAGGGCGCCGAAGGGGCTCTTCAGCACCACCTTGGCGGTATGGCTGTCGATCACGTCGACATGGTCGACCATCGACACCAGCGAGCGGCGCGACAGCTTGTTGTCGGGATTGGCGAGGCGCTCGATGTTGATCTTGACGGCGGCCGCGTCGAAATCGCTGCCGTCGTGGAACTTGACGCCCTTGCGCAGGCGGAAGGTGAACTCGGTCGCGGTGTCGTTGGACTCGAAGCTCTCGGCGAGCAACGGCTGCAGCTTCATCTCGTGATCGAAGCCGAACAGGCCCTGATAGACGAGGCGCAGCGACGTCTGCGACAGCGTGTCGTTGACATTGGTCGGATCGAGACCGGTCAGGTTGTCGGGAATGCCGACGACGAGGGGTTTCGCGCCGGCGGCGCCCGGCGCGATGAACGCCGCGGCGACGGCGCCGGCCAAGAGGATCTCACGAATGCGCATGGGACTGGCTCCTTTTTCTTCGGTGGATCAGACGAAATCACCGATCGGATGGCGGGCGACGAAATGGCCGGGGCCGACCTCGATCAGAGGCGCGGTCAGCGGCGGATCGTCGAGACGACGGATGGGGCTCGGAATCTCGCCTTCGAGCATCGGCCGTTCGCGGTTTCTGCGGGTCGGATCGGCGATCGGCACGGCGGCCATCAGGCGCTTGGTGTAGGGGTGGCGCGGGTCCTCGAAGACGGCGCGGCGCGGCCCCATCTCGACGATCTGGCCGAGATACATCACCGCCACCCGGTGGCTGACCCGCTCGACCACCGCCATGTCGTGGCTGATGAAGATGTAGGCGAGGCCGCGCTTCTCCTGGAGATCCATGAGAAGATTGACGATCTGCGCCTGGATCGACACGTCGAGGGCGGCGACCGCCTCGTCGGCGATGAGCAGTTCGGGCTCGCAGGCGAGCGCGCGGGCGATGCACAGGCGTTGGCGCTGGCCGCCGGAGAATTCATGGGGGTAGCGCTTGGCGTGCTCGGGCGGCAGGCCGACGTCGGCGAGCAGCCTCGCCACCCGGTCATTGATCTCGCCGCGCTTGGCCAAACCGTGGGTGAGGAGCGGCTCGGCGATCGAGAAGCCGACGGTGAGCCGCGGATCGAGCGAGGCGAAGGGATCCTGGAAGATGTATTGGATCTTCTGCCGCATGGTCTGCCGCTCGGCCTCACCCATGGCGAAGACGTCGCGGCCCCGAAAGCGGACGGAACCGGACTCCGACTCGATGAGCTGCATGAGGGTGCGGCCGGTGGTCGACTTGCCGCAGCCACTCTCGCCGACCAGCGCCAGGGTCTCGCCGGCGTGAACGTCGAAGGAGACCTTCTCGACCGCGTGGACGCGGCCGGAGACGCGGCCGAAGAAGCCTTTGCGGACTTCGAAACGGGTGACGAGATCGCGAACCTCGAGGATCGGATCGCCTGATTTCACCGTGTCCTGAGGGGCGGCCTCGCTCACCACCTCGACGGTGTCGCCGGTCGAGAGCAGCGGAAAGCGACGCGGCAGGGCCTGACCGGTCAGCGCCCCGAGGCGGGGGACGGCGGCGAGCAGCGCCTTGGTGTAGGGGTGTTTCGGCGCGGCGAAGATCTCTTCGACCGTGCCTTCCTCGACCTTGCGGCCGTAGCGCATCACCAGCACACGATCGGCGACCTCCGCCACCACGCCCATGTCGTGGGTGATGAACATCACCGCCATTTCCATCTCGTCCTGAAGGGCGCGGACGAGGCGCAGGATCTGCGCCTGGATGGTGACGTCGAGGGCGGTGGTCGGCTCGTCGGCGATCAGGAGCTTGGGCCGACAGGCCAGCGCCATGGCGATCATCACGCGTTGGCGCATGCCGCCGGAGAGCTGATGGGGATGGCGATCGAGCAGGCGCTCGGCATCGGGGATGCGCACCTTCTCCAGCATGGCCAGCGCTTCGGCCCGCGCCTCGGCTCGGGAGGCGCCGCGATGGAGCCGAACGACTTCGGCGATCTGCTCGCCGATCGTGAAGATCGGGTTGAGCGAGGTCATCGGCTCCTGGAAGATCATGGCGATGTCGTTGCCGCGCACCTCGGTCATCGCCTCGACCGAGCGGGTGGCGAGATCGCTCTCGCGCCCGTCACGGCCACGGAACAGCAATCGCCCCTTGGCGATACGGCCGCCGCCGAACTCGACGAGTCGCATCAGCGCGAGCGAGGTGACCGACTTGCCGGATCCACTTTCGCCGACGATCGCCAGGGTCTCGCCGGCGGCGATGACGAAGTCGAGGTCGTCCACGGCGGTGAAGCGGCCGTCCTCGGTGGCGAAGTCGACCGTCAGGCCTTCGACGCGGACGAGCGGCAGGGCCGCTTCGGGGGCGATGGGGGCGTTCATTCGGTCGTCCTCGAGGCGGCGATGCTGGTCGGATCGGCGGGCGTCGGATCGATGTGCAGGTGGGGGCGGATACGACGAGCCACCTCGGCTGCCTCGCGCGGGTTCTGCGTCCTGGCCGCGAGCAGCGCGTAGAGCGCCTCGAAGATCGCGACGACCGCGGTCGGCGATGCATGAAGCAGCGGGTGTTGCGACACGGCGAGAAGCTTGAGATCGCAGAGCGGCGTCAACGGTGAGGTTTCGGCATCGGTGATCCCCAACACCGCGGCACCCTGCATCCGCATCTGTGCCACATGGTCGAGGGTAGCCTGCGAATAACGCGGCAGGGTGACGGCGATCACCAGATCGCCCGCGCCCACTCCGATCGAGCGGCGCAGGATGCGCTCGGGGCCGCCGCGACCGTCGAAGACGATCTGCGCCCGGCAATAGGGGGCGATCATGTCGGCGAGGAGGTCGACCAGCACCGCGGCGAGGCCGAACCCGATGAGGACCACGCGTCCGGCGCCGCGGATCGCTTCCACAGCCGCGCCCCACGTCGCGGCATCGAGGGTCTCGCGCGTCCGTTTCAGATCGAAGAGGGCGGCATCGAAGGAATCCTCGACGATGGTGATGTCGGTCTGCGGATGGCCGGCTTGGGCCTCGAGCTTCTCTTCCTGCGTCATCAGTCGGTGGATGTCGGCGACGGCGAGCGCCCGGAAGTCGGCGAAGCCGTCGAGCCCGAGGGCGCGGGTGAAGCGATTGACCGTCGCGGACGATACGTCCGCCGCCACCGCCAACTCCTCGATTCCCATCGTGCCGGCGGCCAGCGGATTGGCGAGGCAATAGTCGGCGATACGCCCGTGCATCGGCGTCATGTCGTCACGCACGGTGAGGATCAGGGCTTTGAGAGAGGCTTCGGCCAAGGGCGGCTCCATCCGGCGATGAAAATAAAACATCCAAATTCGGCTCGGATTGCAATTGAAATTTTCATGCAGATTGCTCATCACATGAGCACGGCGCGCGATCGCGCATGGCCGATCCGCGTCCGTTCCGGCTCCAGAAGCCCCGGAACATGTGCAAAGTGCGCGTCGCGCGCCGATCGTCGGCTCCGCTTCCGGTCGTAACCGAGGAGAGTTCCCTTGACCCGCATCGCCCATCTCGACGGAGAGTTCGTTCCCTTGGCCGAGGCCCGCATCTCGCCGCTCGACCGTGGCTTCGTCTTCGGCGACGGCATCTACGAGGTCTCCGCCGTGCTCGACGGCGGCTTGGTCGACAATGCGAGCCACCTCGCGCGCCTGGAGCGGTCGGTCGGCGAAATCTCGCTGGCGCTGCCGGTCACCATCGCCGAGCTGGTCGAAATCCAGAAGGAACTGATCGCCCGCAACCGGCTGATCGAGGGGGTGGTCTACATCCAGGTGACGCGTGGGGTGGCCGAGCGGGAGTTCGGCTTCCCCAAGGCGGCGAAGCCGACGTTGTTCATGTTCACTCAGGAGAAGTCGATCGTCGCCTCGCCAGCGGCGGTGACCGGCGTCGCGGTCAAGAGCGTGCCGGATCTGCGGTGGACCCGGTGTGACATCAAGAGCGTGTCGCTGCTGGCCCAGGTCTTGGCCAAACAGGCTGCATCGGACGCCGGGTGTTTCGAGGCCTGGATGGTGCGCGACGGCCACGTCACCGAGGGTGCCTCCTCGACCGCCTTCATCGTTACCGCCGACGGCACCGTCGTCACCCGTTCGAACTCCACCGCCATCCTACCGGGCTGCACCCGCAAGGCGCTGATGGCGCTCGCCACCGAAGGCGCGATCCGGATCGAGGAGCGCGCCTTCACCATCGCCGAGGCGCTCGCCGCTTCGGAAGCCTTCATGTCCTCGGCCTCGACCTTCCTCTATCCGATCGTCCGGATCGATGGACAGCCGATCGGCACCGGCAAACCGGGCCCGGTCGCCACGCGCCTGCGCGAGATCTACATCGACTTCGCCCGGCGCGAGGCGCGCGATCGAGCGCGATAGTCCCGACCGGCCACGGTCGGCATCGGGAAGCGATCACCCCCCGGACAAAAGCCCCCGTCGGCGATCCGCTACCGGCCTGCCGGGTGGTCGGTGGTCGACCGCCCGGCTGGGAGATCGGCGCCGCCGATTGACCCCACTGATTCAAATGAAATCAACGATTTGGAACGTCGATCGGCCTGGAAACCCCACGCCGATTCACAGCAGGGACGTCTCGAGTTCGATTTCGACGGGAGCCGGGCGCGATCCTATACACCGGCGTTCACGCTGCCTTTACCGACCCCCAAAAGGGAAAGTACATGAAAGAGCTTCGGTTATGGATCGGCCGGGCAATGTCGTCGCGGAGTGCGGCCGTCGTTTCAGCTGCTCCGATCCCATGGATTGATCAAAGCTGTGCCGGTGTCGGCGAAGTCGGCGACGTTGCGTGTCACCACGATCAGATCGTGGACGATCGCGGTCGCGGCGATCAGGCCATCGATGTCGCCGCGCGGACGGATCGCCGCAATGCGACCCCATTCGACGGCGATCTGGTCGGTGATCGGCAGAATACGAGAGGCATGGTCGTGGCGTAGCCGGCGGAGCCACTCCGCGAGGTGACTTGCAGCCTTCGGGTCGGCCTTCTGCTTCAGAGCGATACCCCGCATGATCTCGCCCAGCGTCAGAGCACTGAGGTAGATCGTGGTCGGGTCGACGCTGCGAAGCCATGTCGTCGCCTCGGCCGAACCCCGGCGGGCCTCGGAGATCACATTGGTATCGACGAGGTACATTCAGAACTCCGACGACCGGCTCGGCGTCTCGGCACGCGCTTCGACGGTCTCCGCCATGTCGGCGTCCCAGCCTGGACCCGACAGGAGATCGTCGACGAGGGTTCTGCGGCCGGCCGACAGTGCATCGTAATCGGCGGCGGAGAGTATGACGGCCGCGCGCTCACCGCGCACGGTCACGATTTGTGGGCCGTCTGAGCGGGCTTGTCGGACGACTTTTGAAAAATGGTTCTTGGCATCCTGCAGAGGCCAATTCATGGGGCTCTCCCAAGCTAGACAGACTAGCTAGACCATAGTGCATTTCGATAGGGCTGTCACGCAAAGAGCAGACGAACGACCGGGCGAGCGTAGTGAGGCACGGGAGTTTCTCCGGTTGTTGTGGGATCCCGTTGCGACGGATCTTTCCAAGAAGTAGCGAGCAGGTCGGATCGGGCTGTTCGGCACAGGTCATGGTCCGACACAGCCCATCCGCCATTCCGGGAGCTCCCGCTTCCGCAGTGGCGGGATCACCCGATCCCCCAGGGCCGATACCGCCCGCGCCCGGTGACCTCACGCAGGCCCGGTGCTGCGACCATGTCGAGGGCGGCGCGAGACGTGTCTGCGAGCCCCAGGGACGTTTCAAACCGATTGCAACAACACAGTAGGCGGGTGGGTTCTATTCTGAAATGCGAAAAGCCCCTATTTCTGGCTGAGAACAGCCGTTGGTGACATCGCTACCCCGCTCGTTCACGCACCTCACCCTCGACGAACGCCGCATGCTCGCCCGTCGCCGAGATGCCGGCCGTCCTGTCGCCAGTGTCGCCGAAAGACAGACGCCATCCCTCGGCGGTCCATCGCGAGCCCGAGTGCAACCCCCTGTATGGGTGGCATGGTGATCGGGGCGTCCCGCACGGCGCATCGCCTTTCCGGGGCATCCTTGCGTCACCCGAGCGTCACGCAACCCATCTATCGAGAACGCCTCGCAACAATTCCCTCCGAGGCGGATATGATCGAGACCGGTGTGGTCATTTCCGGCGTTGGCAAGGCGTTCGGAGGCACGCGGGTGCTCGACGACGTCTCGCTCGACGTCCGTCGTGGAGAGTTCCTCTCCGTCCTCGGCCCGTCCGGTTGCGGCAAGACGACGCTGCTCCGGCTGCTCGCCGGATTCGAGACGGTCGGCTCGGGCAGCATCGCGATCGACGACCGCCTCGTCTCCGCCCCCGGCCTGCACCTGCCGCCGGAAGCGCGGCGGATCGGCATCGTCTTCCAGTCCTATGCGCTGTGGCCGCACATGAACGTCGCCGAGAACGTCGGCTATGCGCTGAAGATCGCCGGTTTCGGCGCGGACGACCGTCGGCGGCGGATCGCCTCGGCGCTCGACACGGTCGATCTCGCCGGCTTCGGCGAGCGCCGCCCGGCGGACCTGTCGGGCGGCCAGCGCCAGCGCGTGGCGCTCGCCCGCTGTCTCGTCACCTCGCCCTCGCTGGTGCTGCTCGACGAGCCGCTGGCCAATCTCGACGTCCATCTGCGCGCCGCGATGGAGGACGCCTTCACCGAGTTCCATCGCCGCACCGGCACCACCATGATCTACGTCACCCACGACCAGGCGGAAGCCATGGCGCTGGCCGATCGCATCGCCGTCCTCGATCGCGGCCGTCTCGTCCAGATCGCCGAACCGCGTCGCCTCTATCGCGAACCGGCGAGCGCCATGGTCGCCGGCTTCGTCGGCGGCGGCCAAGTGGTCGAGGGCGAGGTCGCCGGCACGCCCGAGGCCGGGCGGGTCGCCGTGCGGCTGTTCGAGGCCGAGTGGCACCTGCGCTGCGCGCCGGGCGAGACGCGGCGCCCCGGGGCGGCGATCTGCCTGCGCCCCCGCGACCTCGTATTGGCGCCACACGGCGGTGTGGGCCTCGCCGTCCGGCTCGGCCGCGTCGTCTACCGCGGCAGCCACACCCGCGTCGAGGCGAGCCCCGTCATCCGTCCCGACCTGCGTCTCGTCGTCGAGACCACCGATCACGATGCAGTCCGCGAAGGCGACGTCGCCCGCCTCGTCGTCCGAGACGGATGGGTGGTCCCCGCGTCATCCACCGACGCCTCCGCGTCGGCCGAATCCCTGCCGCCGAACCTCTCGAGGAGATCCGCATGAAGACGACCTTCACCACCCTCACCCTCGCCGCGATCCTGACGATCGGCACGGCCGAAGCCGCCGATCCGTCGGGCAAGCTGGTGATCTACACCTCGCAACTGCCCGAAGTGGCTCAGCAGACCGTCGACGCCTTCAAGGCGAAGCACCCGGCGATCGAGGTGGAATGGGTGCGCAACGGCACCGGTCAGCTGATGAACATCCTCCAGGCGGAGATCGCCGCCGGCCAGGTCAAGCCGGACGTGCTGCTGGTCGCCGACGACATCAATCTCGGCCAGTTGAAGCGCGACGGCCGCCTGCAGGCCTACGAGGCGGCGCCGATCGGCGGTCTCGACGCCAAGTTCTACGACAAGTCGAAGATGTTCTTCGGCACCAAGATCATCGCCACCGGCATCGCCTGGAACACCATGGGCGCGACCAAGCCGACCGGCTGGGCCGATCTCGTCAAGCCCGAGGCCAAGGGCAAGATCGCCATGCCGAGCGCCCTCTATTCCGGCGCCGCGCTCGTCCATCTCCACACGCTGGTCGTCACGCCCGGCCTCGGTTGGGACTTCTTCAAGGGGCTCGCCGCCAACGGCATCGTGCCGGAAGGCGGTAACGGCCCGGCGCTGAAGGCGGTGGCCGGCGGTCAGAAGCTCTACGGCATCATCACCGACGGCGACGTGGTGCGCGCCAAGGCGGCCGGCTCGCCGGTCGACTTCGTCTACCCGGCGGAAGGCGCCACCTTCATCACCGAGCCGGTGGCGATCCTGGCGACGGCGAAGAACGTGCCGGCGGCGCGCGCCTTCGTCGACTTCGTGCTCTCCAAGCCGGGTCAGGAGCTCATCGCCAAGCAGGGCAACCTGCCGATCTCCAAGGAGGTCGCCCCGCCGACCGGCTTCCCGCGTCTCGACGCGATCAAGCTCATCGGTCTCGACGCCGACAAGGCGGTGGCCACCGACGCCGAGGTGAAGAAGACCTTCGCCGCCACCTTCGGCATCGCCAACTGAGGACCGCCGCGCCGATGACTGACGCGACCCCCGTCTCGCCGGTCCGGCGCGCCCGCCTCCCCGCACTCTCGGCCGAGACCGCGCTTCTCGTCGGCCTCGGCCTCTTCGTCCTCGTCTTCGCCGCCCTGCCGGCGCTTCGCTTGCTGTGGGAGGGGGTCGGCGGCATCGCCGGCTTCGATCCCCTCCGCCTCGTCCAACGCTGGGATCGGCCGGCGGTGCGGATCGCGGCTCTGAATACTCTCGCCGTGGCGACCGGGGCGACGGTGATCGCCGCCGCCGTCGGCACGGCCATGGCGGTGCTCGTCGCCCTCACCGACGTGCCGGCCAGACGCGCGCTGGTCTTCGCCTTCATCCTGCCGATGATGATCCCGCCGCAGGTCGGCGCACTGGCCTGGCTGCAGGCGCTCGGACCGGCGAGCATCCTGCTGCGCGCCGTCGACCTCGCCCCGCCGATCGGCACGCCCCACCCTCTGCAATCGCCGGCCGGCATCGTCCTACTGCTCGGCCTCTACAATGCGCCACTGGTCTTTCTCGCGGTCAGGGCGACGTTGCGCGCCCTGCCGTCGGAACTGACCGAGGCGGCGCGCGCCGGCGGTGCCGGTCCCTTCGCCGTCCTGCGCACCGTGGTCCTGCCGCTCTCGGCGAGCGGCATCGTCGCCGGTTCGGCCCTCGCCTTCGTCTCGGCGGCCGGCAATTTCGGCATCCAGGCCATGCTCGGCATCCCGGCGCGTTTCGACACGCTGGTGACGATGATCTATCGCCGCCTCTCCGGCTACGGCCCATCGGTGCTCGACGAGGTCGCCGCGCTGGCGTTGCTCCTCGGTCTCGTCGCCGTCCTCGGCATCGCCGTGCAGTCCCGTTTCGCCGGCCGCCGCGATCTGCGCGTCGTCGGTCGCCCGGTCGAGATGATCTTCTCGCTCGGACGCGTGCGAGGAACTGTCACCGCTCTCGCCTGGAGCTTCGTCGCGGTGGTCCTGGTCGTCCCGCTGATCGCTTTGCTCTCCGCCGCGCTGGTGCGCGGCTACGGCTTGCCGCTGACCCTCGAGACACTGACCTTCCGCCATTTCGAGGCGGCCCTCCTCGGACAGTCCGCCATCCGCGTCGCCTTCGCGCAGAGCCTGCTGCTCGCCGCCGCGACGGCGTTGACGCTGGTTCCCGTTGCCCTGGTGCTCGGTTGGCTCGCGGTGCGCCATCCGAGCCCGGCGACGCGCGTCCTCGGCTTCTCGGTCGAGGCCGCCTTCGCGTTGCCCGGGATCGTCGCCTCGCTCGCCGCGATCCTCCTCTTCCTGAGGCCGCTGCCGCTGGTCGACGTCTCGATCTACGGCACGCCGTGGATCATCCTCGCCGCCTATCTCGGTCACTACGGCGCGCTGGTGCTGCGGCCGGTCACCGGCGCCATGGCGCAGCTCGACCCGGCGCTCGAGGAGGCGGCGCGGATCGCCGGCGCCTCGACGCCGCGCCGCCTTCTCGACATCGTCGCCCCCATCCTCGCTCCGGCGGCGGCCGTCGGAGCCATCCTGGTGTTCCTGACCACCCTCAACGAGGCGCAGATCTCGATCCTGCTCGTCACCTCGTCGAGCCGGACGATCGGCACCACGGTCTATTTCTTGGAGGAATCGGGATCGTCGAGCCTCGCTTCCGCCGTCGGCGTGGCGATCGTGGCGATCGTCTTCCTGCTGATGGCGACGGCGAGCCTCTTCGCCCGGCGCCTGCCGCGCGGGGTCTTGCCGTGGGAACCGTGACCGGGGGCCGGTCTGGCTGGCGACCTCGATGGGCGGGTGACCGTGTAGAGGTGGTGGCGGTCGCGCTCGCCAGCGAGATGGTCCGGATCATCTGGGCCCTGTTGGTGAAGGAGGGCATCCATCACGCACCGGTCACACCGGCGGTGTGATACGAAATCATCCGGTCCGAACAAGGATGATTTCGGCGGGATGGTTCCGGCATTGCGAATGCAAACCGCCGGAACCCGTATGACGGACAGTCCCCTTCGGCATGAGGCCACCGACGAAGGGGGTGAGCGCCCCTCCTTCCTCGACGAACCCGGGCGCTCGAAGCTGGTGTTGCGGAGAATGTGTCTGTCTTTCTCCGCATATATTGCGGATTTTTCCTTGTGAATGCGGAGAAACGACGGCATATTCACCGCGAAGGATGCGGAGAATGTCGACCTATATCCATGAGCTGCCCGATTGGCCACGGTTCCGATGGAGCCACGAGACCCTCTCTGCTCTGCTGGCAGCCGTGCGACATCGCCAAGGGCGATTGATCGGTCGAATGGAGAGCCTCGGCTTTCAGCTGCGCGACGAGGCCGTTCTGCAGTCGCTGACCGAAGAAGTGCTGAAATCCAGCGAAATCGAAGGCGAGCGGCTCGACCGTGAACAGGTCCGCTCGTCGATCGCACGCCGGCTCGGCATGGACATCGGCGCACTCGCATCGATCGACCGCAACGTCGAAGGGGTCGTCGAGATGATGCTCGACGCCACCCAGAATTATCGCGCGCGCCTGACCGAGGAACGGCTGTTCGGATGGCATGCCGCCCTCTTCCCGACCGGGCGCAGCGGCATGTCGAAGATCACCGTCGGCAGTTGGCGCACCAGGGAAGCGGGCCCTATGCAAGTCGTCTCCGGTCCGATCGGAGGTGAACACGTGCACTTCGAAGCGCCGGCCGCCGAGAGGGTTCCGGACGAAATGTTCGCCTTTCTTGCTCGGTTCGACGCGGTCGACGGCATCGATCCGGTGATCTTTGCCGCCGTGGCCCACTGCTGGTTCGTCACGATCCACCCGTTCGAAGACGGAAACGGGCGCATCGCGCGCGCGATCGCCGAAATGGCCCTCGCCCGATCGGAGGCAACATCGCGGCGCTTCTACAGTATGTCCTCCCAGATCCGTATCGAGCGGAATTCTTATTACGAAACACTGGAACGGACCCAGAAGGGTGACCTCGACATCACCGAATGGATCGTCTGGTTCCTGCGGTGTCTCGACAGTGCCCTCGCGAGCGCGGAAACGACCCTCGCCTCGGTGCTGCGCAAGGCGCAGTTCTGGAACGTCCACGCCGACGACAACTTGAACGATCGCAAACGTCTCGTCGTCAATCGCCTCCTGAACGGTTTCGAAGGCAAGCTGACCTCGTCGAAGTACGCCGCTCTGGCCAAATGCTCACAGGACACCGCTGCTCGTGACATCGACGACCTCTGCGGCAAGGCCATTCTCGCTCGCGATCCGGCCGGAGGGCGCAGCACCAGCTACAGCCTCATCGCCAGCACCGCCGACGCTTTCGAAGCCGTCGCCCGATGGGTCGTGACACATGCCGACGAGGCCGTGCGACGGGGACCGGAAATACCAGACCCCGAGGAACGTCGAGCCCGGGCCACGCGGATTCGAGCGATCGGCGAAGAGCTGCGGGCACTCGCCCGCGGCACTGCTGCGCCGCTCGTCTACGACGACTTCGAAAGCCGGCTTCAGGCCTTGTACGAACTCGGATTCTTCCCTGACGACCGGCTGGTTTCCGCCGTCGCCCGAATGGCCCACCGTGCTCCATAAATCGGCTGCAAGTCAGAGTTTTCCAGCCGGAATTTTGGGGAAACTCCTCAAATTGACCATTCGACCGAGCCACATGCCCCTCTGGTCGTTCCGCAAGCGCGACCTTCGACGAGCACATGGCCAAGGCGGCCGCCGCCGGCATGATCGTCGGCATGGGCGGCCAGGTCGGCGCCAACGGCCGCTACGTCTATTTCGAGACCGACCACGGCCATCCCGGCACGGTGATCGAACTGTCGGAGGTCAGCGGCCCCAAGGGCCGGCTGTTCGACACCATCCGCGCCGCCGGCGTGGACTGGGACGGCCGCGATCCGATCCGTCCGTTCCCCGACCTCAACAAGATGGCCGCGACCGGCGGCGGCGCGCCCTGACGAGTTGGAAAGCCGATCGGCCCGAACCAGTGCCGCTTCGCAGGCAAGAGCGGCTTTCGAACCCGGGGCGATCGTCGATTGCCGTGGCGCTCACATCGGGGCCCCCAACGCCGCGTCGGCCGGCGACGAACGCGGCGAGCCAGGCTCGGCCGTCGGCTGGACGACCTTATCGATGGCCGCCGAAGATCGAGCCGCCGGCCGCATTGGTCATCTGGATGCGAACGCGGTCCGCGAACTTCGACTGGTCCGTCTTCGCGGCGCCGGTCTCGATCGTCTCGTACCTGTGGACCTCGGCGATGCGCCAATGGCCGATCCCGCCGTTCTCGATCGACGTGCCGAAGAGCCCGTCCTGGCGTTTCGACACGGTGCCGGATCCGATGATCGATCCGGCCTCCAACTCGCGGGTCTCGGCGACATGGGCGATCAGTCGGGGGAAGTCGAAGGTCATGTCGACCCCGGCATCGGGGCGCCCGAAGAGGCGTCCGTTGATCTCGACACAGGGCGGTCGGTGGGCCCGTCCGTCGCGCCGAGTGTCGCCGAGTTCATCGGGCGTCACCGCCACCGGTGAGAAGGCCGACGCCGGCTCTGCTCTGGAAGGCTCACTTCCGCCCTCACGGCGGTACCCCACAAATGGGAACCGGTCGACCGTGATTTGACATCGCCGATTGACCCCACTGCTTCAAATGGAACCAGCGATTTGGAACGCCGATCGGCCTGGAGATCCCACGCCGGTTCATAGATTCGGGAATCCCCTTCGATTACATCAGGTCGGAAGCCGCTCTGAAGACCGGTCTTTCCGGTGCCGTTCGGCATCGCGACCCGACCCGATGCCGAACGGCACCCTCACTGCATTGGCATCCACTGCCCGGCCACCCTATATGGGCACTCAAACCGCGGGCCGGCAGATTGCTGGCGTGGACCGTCGGCAACCGCAAGCCATCATCGAGCCTCCACTTCCGGTCGCCGTCACGAGCGACGATCAAGAAATCGAGAATCCTTGCACCGAAGGCCTTCCAATGTCGCCCGTCCTGACGATCTCGCAGCTCTCCAAGACCTATGCCAGCGGCTTTCAGGCGCTGAAATCGATCGATCTCACCATCGAACGCGGCGAGGTGTTCGCGTTGCTCGGGCCGAACGGCGCCGGCAAGACGACGCTGATCGGAATCGTCTGCGGAATCGTCAAGGCGACATCGGGCACGGTCGTCGTCGACGGGCACGACAATGTGCGCGATTACCGCAAGACGAGGGCCAAGATCGGGCTGGTGCCGCAGGAACTGACGGTCGACGGCTTCATCACCGTGTGGGATGCCGTCACCTATAGCCGCGGACTGTTCGGCAAGGCGGCGGATCCGGCCTATTTGGAAAGGGTGCTGCGCTCGCTGACGTTGTGGGACCGCAGGGACTCGAGGATCATGACGCTGTCCGGCGGCATGAAGCGCCGTGTGCTGATCGCCAAGGCCTTGGCGCACGAACCCGAAATTCTGTTTCTCGACGAACCCACCGCCGGCGTGGACGTGGAGCTGCGCCGCGAGATGTGGGCGGTGATGGAGCAACTCAAGGCGAATGGCGTCACGATCATCCTGACCACCCACTACATCGAAGAAGCCGAGGAGATGGCCGACCGGGTCGGGGTCATCAACAAGGGCGAGATCGTGCTGGTGGAAAGCAAGGCGGCCTTGATGACCAAGCTCGGCCGCAAGGAGCTGACGTTGCACCTGAACGAGCAACTCGCGGCGCTGCCGGCGGTGCTGAGCCGCCACCGGCTCGAGCTCGCCGCCGACGGCACGCACCTGACCTACGCCTATGACGGCGACGGCGGGCCCGCCGGCATCACGGCGCTGTTCGACGACCTCGCGGCCGCCGGCATCCGGTTTTCCGACCTCGCCACCAGCGAACGCTCGCTCGAAGAGATATTCGTCAGCCTCGTCCACGACGGCGGCACCGCCGGGCAGGGGGAAACCGCATGAACATCCGTGGCATCTGGGCGATCTATCGGTTCGAGATGGCGCGCACCTACCGCACCCTGCTTCAGAGCATCGTCGCGCCGGTGCTCTCGACGGCGCTCTATTTCGTGGTGTTCGGTGCCGCGATCGGGTCGCGCATCTCCGACGTCGACGGCGTCAGCTACGGCGCGTTCATCGTGCCTGGGCTGATCATGATGTCGCTCCTGACCCAAGCGCTGTCCAATGCCTCGCTGGGCATCTACTTCCCGCGCTTCGTCGGCACGATCTACGAAATCCTGTCGGCGCCGGTGTCGCCGCTGGAAATCGTCATCGGCTATGTCGGCGCTGCGGCGACCAAGTCGATCGTGATCGGCCTGATCATCCTGGCCACCTCATTCCTGTTCGTCCCGATCCACATCCAACACCCCGTGTGGATGGTGAGCTTCCTGGTGCTGACGGCGCTCAGCTTTTCGCTGTTCGGCTTCGTCATCGGCATCTGGGCGGACGGCTTCGAGCGCCTGCAGATCGTGCCGCTCCTGGTGGTGACGCCGCTGGCGTTCCTCGGCGGCACCTTCTATTCGATCAAGATGTTGCCGCCGGTGTGGCAGACGATCACCATGTTCAACCCCGTCATGTATCTGATCTCGGGGTTCCGCTGGAGCTTCTTCGGCACCTCGGACGTCGATGTCGGCGTCAGTCTCGGAGCGACCCTCGTCGTGCTGGCGCTGTGCCTCGCCGTGGTCTACCGGATCTTCCAGACCGGTTATCGGCTGAAGACCTGAAGCCGCCCCCGCCGGTCCACCAAGGCGTTGAATGTCGGGAATTTGTGGCGGTGGGTGCAGTCGAGCGCGAACTGGTCTCGGGATTCCCTGCTTTCAGGGAACTTGCAGGGAAATCTGGTCGACTTCGCCGGGCGATGGTGTGTACGGCAATGAAAACGCCATATTTTTTAATGTGTTATAGAAGACATTCCCTGCGCGTCCGATCAGGGAAAGCTCTGGAGAATTCAGGGATTGGACGGCGCGCCGACGGGGCGGAGCAGGGAAGG
This sequence comes from Prosthecomicrobium sp., assembly GCA_048497495.1. Lineage (GTDB taxonomy): Bacteria > Pseudomonadota > Alphaproteobacteria > Rhizobiales > Ancalomicrobiaceae > JAFHCF01. Next base: position 488 of record JAFHCF010000135.1, on the reverse strand, counting down.
GGCAGCACGCGCTGACGGAGGCAGAGTTCCGTCGGTCGAATGCATGGGTTCGGACGGTAATCGCCGGCCGACTCGAAGTGCGTCCAATGAAACCGGCTCTCCCTGCTTCAGGATGAAAGCCTTCTGGGCGTCGGCGAACTTCACGCCGAAGGCCGGCGAAGCCACGCCGTCATCGGCTCCGCTGCTGCACTCCTTGGAGGAACGGTCCAGTGCATGAACGGGCGGCGAGCCGGGCGAACAGCGGACGATGGTCTTCCGCTATCCCAGCGGCAACCCGATCGAGGTGGCGGGCTTCGCCGATTTCGACGGCGTCCTCGCCACCAGAGGCGGGCGACATCGGAGGCCTCTCGCGGCAGTTCGCCGGCGGTCGCGACGGAGTCAGCCGTCCACGAGCATTTCTGTGATGGCGCGGCGGACGGCCTCGACGAGGTCGAGGGCGACCGGCGACGGGCTGCGCTGGGGCGGAAACAGCGCGGCGAATTCGAATT
>JAFHCF010000134.1:0-11689 GCA_048497495.1 Prosthecomicrobium sp. | reverse complement strand
GGTGCGGGTCGAGGGCGCCGTCTCCAAGGCCTCGGCGCGGCGGATCGCCCTGTCGATCGCCAATTCGCCGCTGGTCAAGACGGCGGTCGCCGGCGAGGACGCCAATTGGGGTCGGATCGTCATGGCGGTCGGCAAGGCCGGCGAGCCGGCCGAGCGCGATCGCCTGGCGATCTGGTTCGGCGACGTCCGGGTGGCGGTCGATGGCGAGCGCGACGCGGCCTATTCGGAAGAGGCGGCCTCGGCCCACATGAAGCGCGATCACATCGTCGTGACGGTCGACCTCGGTCTCGGGGTGGGACGGGACACGGTCTACACCTGTGATCTGACCAAGGAATACGTGGCGATCAACGGCGATTATCGGAGCTGAGCGGGATGAGGATCGTCCTGGTCGCCGCCGTGGCGCTGGTCGACGCCGACGGGCGGGTGCTGCTGGCGCAACGCCCCGAGGGCAAGTCGATGGCGGGGCTGTGGGAGTTCCCGGGCGGCAAGGTCGAGGCGGGCGAGAGTCCCGAGGCGACCCTGATCCGCGAGATCGAGGAGGAACTCGGGATCGGGGTGAAGGAGCCGTGCCTGGCGCCCCTGACCTTCGCCAGCCATCGTTATGAAGATTTTCACCTCCTGATGCCACTCTATGTCTGCCGGCGATGGTCGGGAAACGTTCGGGGACGAGAAGGGCAGGCTCTCAAATGGGTCCGGCCCCACAAGCTTCGCGACTTTCCGATGCCCCCGGCGGACGAACCGTTGATCCCCCATCTGATCGATCTCCTCGGATCGGGTGGCTGATGAGAGACCGATGGCCGTGGATGTGACGAACTCCTCTCGAACTCTTCGCGCCGCGCTGCGTGCCCTGGCAAGCGATCGCTCGGCGTCGGTGTCGATGGAGTACGGCCTGGTCGGCACGCTGATCTCGGTCGCCATCATCGGCGCCTTGTCGGCGACCACCACCGGCCTCGGCGACAAGTGGAACAACGTCGCCGAGACGATCAACTCGTTCCTTCGCTGATCTGGCCTCCGCTGATCGGGCTCGCGTCGATTGCGAACGAGCGCGCGACGCGCTCGAAATCCGCTTCAGATCTCGTCGTCGATCGGCTTCGCCTTCACCGCGTCGGCGAGGCGCATCGTCGCGCTGCCCGGCTTCAGAGGCTTCTGCTGGCTCTCGTGCGGCGCCCAGCCGGAGGCGGAGACGATCTCGAAAGTGGCGCGCAGGCGGCCGTCGGGATCGGCATGGCGCTCGGCATAGATCTCGGCGGCGCGCAGGAAGAGTCGGCGTGAGGTCGGCCGCCGGGTGCGGTCGACGAGCGGATTGGCGGCGCCCATGGCCCTGAGATCGGCGATCAGATCGAACATCGAGCCGTAGCGTACCGTCACTCGGTCGCTGTCGGTCACCGGCAGGGCGAAGCCGGCGCGCTGCAGAAGGCCACCGAAATCGCGCACCCCGACGAAGGGGACGACACGCGGGCTGAGGCCGCCGGTCAGCTCCGTCTCGGCGGCGGCGAGCACGTCGCGAAGCTCCGAGAGGGTCGCCCCGCCGAGCACCGAGGCGAGGAAGAGCCCGTCCGGCCGCAGTGCCCGGCGGATCTGGATCAGGGTGCCGGGCAGGTCGTCGACCACCTGGAGCGACAGCAACGACACCACCAGATCGAGGCTCTCGGGGGGAAACGGCAGGGCCTCCTCGTCGACCACCAGATCGGCGCCGACGCCGACATCGATCTGAGCGACGGTGACGTGATCGGCCTTGCCGAGGGAAGTGATCACCCGCGCCGCGGGCCCGGCGGCGAGCCCGAGATCGACGGCGTCGGCGAAGTGGCGCAGCACCGGCGTGAGCCGATCGGCGAGATCCTCGACGACGCGTTCGAGCAGGAAATCGGCGCCGGGACGCGGCTTGGCGCGGGCGCGGGCGCGGCGTCGGGCGAGCAGGGCTCGGTCGAAGAGATGGGGAGCGGCGGCGGTCATGACGGATCCTCGGCTCGCCCCCCTTCGCATGGCGCGGGCGCGAGGTCAAAGGGCGGACAGGGGCCGTCGCCAGGATGGGCCGGCGCGCCGGATCGCGTTATGCTCGCCCTCGTGGTGGAGGCCGTCATGGGGACCGAGGGCGAGGACGACGAGGAACCGGGAAGGGACGGCCGCGCCACGATCGCCCGGCTCTTCGTCGGGTCGCTCGGCGCGGCCCGCGAGATCGGCCGCGGGCTGCTCGATCTGGTGCTGCCGCCGGTGTGCATGGCCTGCAAGACGCCGGTCGCCACGCCGCATGGGCTGTGCGCCGCCTGTTGGGCGAGCCTCCGGCCGATCGAGCGGCCCTATTGCGAGCGGCTCGGCATTCCCTTCGGCTACGACATCGGCGAGGGCGCCCTGTCGGCGGAGGCGATCGCCTCGCCGCCGGTCTTCGATCGGGCGCGGGCGGCGGTGCTCTACGAGGCGGCGGCGCGCGACATCGTCCAGGGCTTCAAATATCACGACCGCACCGAATTGGCGCGCCTCGTCGGGCGGATGACGGCGGCGGCGGGGCGCGAGTTGACGGCCGATGCCGACGTGATCGTGCCGTTGCCGCTGCATCGGCGCCGACTGTGGACGCGCAAATTCAATCAGGCGGCGATGATCGCGTTGGAGGTCGGGCGCCTCAGCGGTGTGCCGGTCGACTGCGGCGCGCTGGTGCGCGTGCGACCGACCCGGCCGCAGGTCGGGCTCTCGGAGGCCGAGCGCGCCGCCAACGTGCGTGGCGCCTTTCGGGTGCCGGAGGACCGTCGCGCGACGATCGCCGGGCGGCGGGTGGTGTTGGTCGACGACGTGCTGACCACCGGAGCGACGGTCAGCGCGGCGACGCGGGCGCTGAAGCGCGGCGGCGCGGCGCGGATCGACGTACTGACTTTCGCGCGGGTTGCCCCGGGAGGGCCGATCACGATATGAACGGGGCACGTATCGTGGCGCGTCGGCGCCGGGAGGACTTCGTCGTGGCCGTACCCCATGTCCTGATCTACACGCGCGACTATTGCGGCTACTGCTCGGCCGCCAAGGCGCTGCTGCGCGAGAAGGGCATCGCCTTCGAGGAGCGCAACGCCTCGGTCGATCCGGCCTATCGCGCCGAGATGATCAAGGTCTCGGGCGGCAGCACCTTCCCGCAGATCTTCGTCGGGACCACCCATGTCGGGGGCTGCGACGAGCTGCACGATCTCGATCATCGCGGCGGTCTCGACCGCCTCCTCGCCGGCGAGACGACGGATTCGTGATATCCAAGGGCCCGCCGACCGGTCCGCCGGCGGCGCGCAGGAGACCGCATGACCAGCTTTCGCGCCGCCCTGGTTCAGATGACCTCGTCGCGTTCCGTCGCCGAGAACGTCGCGACGATGGACGAGTTGGTGCGAGCGGCGGCGGCCGGCGGCGCGGTCTATGTCCAGACGCCGGAGACCACCGGCATCATGGACGAGGATCCGACGCGGCTGTTCGCGACGCTGACCGACGAGGCGGGCGACCCGACGCTCGCCCATGGCCGCGAGCTCGCCCGCGAGCTCGGCATCCATCTCCACATCGGCAGTCTGGCGATCAAGGTCGGCGACGGGGCCAAGGCCGCCAACCGCGCCTTCGTCATCGGGCCGGACGGCGAGATCGTGGCGCGCTACGACAAGATTCATCTCTTCGACGTCCAACTGGCCGACGGTGAGGTCTATCGGGAGAGCGCCCGCTACGTCGCCGGCGATCGGGCGGTGACCGTCGATCTGCCCTTCGGCCGGGTCGGCATCACCATCTGCTACGATCTGCGCTTCCCCCATCTCTTCCGGGCGCTGGCCAAGGACGGCGGGGCGAGGATCCTCACGGTTCCGGCGGCCTTCACCCGGCCGACCGGCGAGGCGCATTGGCACACCCTGTTGCGCGCCCGGGCGATCGAGAACGGCGCCTGGGTGCTGGCGGCGGCGCAGGCCGGGGTTCACGAGAACGGCCGGGAGACCTTCGGTCATTCGATGATCGTCGATCCCTGGGGACGGGTGGTGGCGGAGGCCGGCCGCGAGCCGGGACTGGTCTTCGCCGACATCGACTTGGGCGAGGCCGACGTGGTGCGCGAGCGGGTGCCCGCTCTCCGGCACGATCGGCCCTTCACCCTGACGGCGGCCGGGAGGGTCGCGCCATGATCCACTACACGCTGATCTGCGAAGCCGAACACACGTTCGAGGGCTGGTTCCGCTCCTCCGACGACTTCGACGCCCAGGCGGCGAAGGGATTCGTCTCCTGCCCGACCTGTGGGTCGACGGCGATCGGCCGCGGCCTGATGGCGCCCAACGTGCGCTCCGCCAAGCTCAAGGACGAGCGCGAGGAGACCGCGAAGCGCCAGTCGGTGATGATGCCCGACCAGACGCAGAAGATGATGCTCGAGGCGCTGCGCGAGATCCGCAAGAAGGTGACCGAGAACGCGACCTACGTCGGCGACAAGTTCGCCGAGGAGGCGCGCAAGATGCACCACGGCGAGATCGACCACCAGGGCATCTACGGTGAGGCGACCTCGGACGAGGTCTCGTCGCTGGTGGAGGAAGGCATCGAGTTCCAGGCGCTGCCGACGCTGCCGGAAGAGCGAAACTGAGACGCCTCACTTTCTCTCGAGGCGACGAAGGCCTACTCGGCCGGAGCGCCCGCCGATGACCGAAACGGATCTCTCCGCTCCTGCCGACGGCCGCGCCGAGCGGACCAGCGCCCGGTTGCGCCGTGCGCTCGAGACACGGGCGGTAAAGCTCGGCTTTTCCGCCCTGGGGGTGACGGTGCCGGCCGCCCTGCCCGACATGGGGAGGGATCTCGCCGGCTTCCTCGCCGCCGGCTTTCACGGATCGATGGACTGGATGGCGGAGACGGCGGCGCGGCGGGGCGATCCGCGGGTTCTGTGGGACGCGGTGCGCTCGATCGTCGTCGTCGCCTTCGACTATGGGCCGGCGGGCGATGCCCTGGCGGGTCTGGCGCGACCGCAGGTCGGGGTGATCTCGGCCTATGCGCGCAACCGCGACTACCACGACGTGGTCAAGGGGCGGCTCAAGGAGTTGGCCGGGCATTTGGCGGCGGAGGCGCGTCGCGCGGGCGGCGCGGGCGAGGTCAAGGTCTTCGTCGACACCGCGCCGGTGATGGAAAAGCCGCTGGCGGCGGCGGCCGGGATCGCCTGGCAGGGCAAGAACACGCTCGCCGTGTCGCGGGCGATCGGCGGCTGGTTCTTCCTCGGGGTGATCTACACCGATCTCGATCTCGCGCCCGACCTCCCCGAGGGATCGCATTGCGGCTCGTGTCGGGCCTGTCTCGACGTCTGCCCGACCGACGCCTTTCCCGCCGCCCATCGGCTCGACGCGCGGCGCTGCATCTCCTATCTGACGATCGAGCACGGCGGGCCGATCCCGACCGAGTTCCGCGCGGCCATGGGCAATCGCATCTACGGCTGCGACGATTGTCTGGCGGTGTGCCCGTGGAACAAGTTCGCGGTCGCGGCGCGCGAGGCCAAGCTGATCGCGCGACCGGAGCTCGAGGCGCCACACCTCGCCGATCTGGTCGACCTCGACGATGCCGGGTTCCGGGCGCTCTTCGCGGGATCGCCGGTGAAGCGCGGGGGGCGCGATCGGTTCATTCGCAATGTGTTGATCGCCATCGGCAACTCCGGCGACCCGGGGTTTCTGCCGGCGGTCGAGCGGCGGCTCGGCGACGAGGCGGCGGTGGTGCGCGGGGCGGCGGTGTGGGCGGCCGGGCGGATCGCCGAGGCGGGCGCGGTCGCGGCGCTTCATCACCGCCACGGTCGCGACGAGCGCGAGGCGGAGGTGCGCGTCGAATGGGCGGCCCTGGGTCACGGAGCGGACTGAAGCGCCTCGGCGTCGCGCCCACCGGACGAGCCGGGAAGGCGGGTCGGGAGCCGGCTTCAGCGACAGCGCTGGAGCGGCCCGATCTTCGATCCCGAACCGCGGAAATGGACCTTCAGGGTGCGATCGGCGGCGAGCGTCGCCACCACCGTCTCGCGGCGCGGCGGCTCCTCTCGGACGAAGCAGGTGCCCTTCCAGGTGACGACGTCCTCGACTCGCGACACCTCGGTGAAGTCGCAGGACATTTCCTCCGCCGCGAGGCCCATCGGCTCGATGTCGAGGGCGTTGGCGCCGGCGCAGACCTCGCGGGTCTCGCCCCAGCGGCCGACGATGGTCTCGCGGGCGAGGGCGGGCGCGGTGGCGGCCACGACGAGGAGGGCGGCGGCGATGGTCTTCGAGCGCATGGCGAAAGGCCCCTTCGGCTGCGATCCTCGATGCTAACGTTACCTTGGGTGAGGCGCAACGATCTCCGTCGTATATCTACGTATGGAGCATCACCACGCGGCCGAACATGGAAAGACCGCCGCCCTCGGGGAAAGGCGGCGGTCGATCGACGGAGACGGGTTCGCTCGATCAGGCGAGGGCGCGCGAGGCGTCCTTGACCTTGCGGGCGGCGTCGTCGACGCGGCGGGTCGCGGCGGCGATCTCGTTCATGCCGCGGGTGATGGTCCCCACCCCTTCGGCCGCGACCTGCATGTTGGCCGACATGTCGCGCGTCACCGCCTCCTGCTCCTCCACCGCCGTGGCGATGTTGGTGGAGATCTCGTTGATGCGGGCGATGGTCTGGGAGATACCCGAGATGGCGCCGACCGCCTCGCGGGTGGTGCCCTGGACCTCGGCGATCTGGGCGCCGATCTCGTCGGTGGCCTTGGAGGTCTGGGTGGCGAGGTTCTTCACCTCGCTGGCGACGACGGCGAAGCCACGCCCGGCCTCGCCGGCGCGGGCCGCCTCGATGGTGGCGTTGAGCGCCAGCAGGTTGGTCTGGGCGGCGATCGAGTTGATCAGATCGACCACCTCGCCGATCTTCTGGGTCGCGGCGAGCAGCGTGGTGATGGTGGTGTTGGTGTGGTCGGCCTGGGTCACCGCCTCGTTGGTGATCTCGAGCGCGTGGACCACTTGGCGACTGATCTCGGAGACCGAGTGAGCCAGTTCCTCGGCGCCGGCGGCGACCGCCTGGACGTTCGAGGACGTCTGGGTCGAGGCGGAGGCGGCGCTGGTCGCCTGCTCGCTGGCCTGACTGACGGCGACGGTGATCGAACCGAGTTCGATGTCGATGCCCTTCTGCGCCTCGATGCGACGCAGGCGATCCTGGACCTGGGCGGTGATGTCGGTGGCGAACTTCACCACCTTGAAGGGCCTTCCCGACATGTCGAGGATCGGATTGTAGGACGCCTGGATCCAGACCTCCTTGCCGCCCTTCCCGATGCGCTTGTATTCGGCGGCCTGGAAGCGGCCTTGCCGCAGGGCGTCCCAGAAGGCGCGGTATTCGGCGCTGTCACGCTGGGAGGTCTCGACGAACATGCGGTGATGTTGGCCCTTGATCTCCTCGAGCCGATAACCGAGGGCGTCGAGGAAATTCTGGTTGGCGTCGATCACCGTGCCGTCGAGTTCGAAGGAGATGACCGCCTGAGCCTTGGCGATGGCGGCGATCTGGCCCTGGTACTCGGCGTTCTTGAGCTTCTCGGCGGTGATGTCGGTGGCGAACTTCACCACCTTGAAGGGCTTGCCGTCGCGGCCGAGCAGCGGGTTGTAGGAGGCCTGGATCCAGATCTCCTTGCCACCCTTGCCGATGCGTTTGTATTCGGCGGCGCGGAAATGGCCCTTGCGCAGATCGTCCCAGAAGGCGCGATATTCCGCGCCGTCGCGCGCCGAGGCTTCGACGAACATCGAGTGGTGCTTGCCCTTGATTTCGGCCAGCGTATAGCCGAGGGCGTCGAGGAAGTTCTTGTTGGCGGTGACCACCGTCCCGTCCATCTCGAATTCGATGATCGCCTGCGACCGGTCCAGAGCTTCGAGCTTGGCGGCGGCTTCGCGCCCAGAAGAAAAAAGAGCCATTCAGCAGATCCTCTTCGCCAGGGACGGGATGCGGACCCTGCGCTTCTTCTTTTCGGATCGATTCGTGATCGAGTTTACCGAACCGATCCAATTTGATGAGATTTTGCCGATGATCTATTAACAAGTTAATAATGCCGCAACTACAATCAAGAAGATCATGAAGACTTTTTGATCATTCTTTGGTTGTAATTGACCAGTTTCGACATTATTTCTATGTAAGAAGGGAGAAGATAGATACAATCAATAGATGACCTTTGGTCAATCGCGGAATTCAACGCGTCGCTTTCAAGAAGAAAATAGTCTGTCGAGCGCCATTTCGAGGCGATCGTCGCCCCAGAAGAGTTCACCATCGGGACAAATGAAGCTCGGCGCGCCGAAGATGCCGTGGTCCCGAGCGATTGCCGTATTTTCTCGCAATTCGCGGCGCGCCTCCGGCGCCTCGGCGAGGGCGAGGTGGCGCTCCGCATCGAGATCGAGGCGATGGAGCAGGTCGGCGAGGACGTCGGGGCGCGAGATGTCGCGGCCTTCGGCGAATTCGGCGAGGTACACGGCGCGGGTGATGGGTGCGATCCATCCCTGGCGCGCGCCGACCACGGCCAGGCGCGCGGCGAGGAGGCCGTTCATCGGGAAGGGATCGGGGAGGCGGAAGACGAGACCGCGGCTCGCGGCGATGCGCTCGATGTCGCGCACCATGTAGCGGCCCTTGGCGGGGTAGAGATTGAAGGGCGAGGTCGCCCAACCCTGGGCCGCGAAGATCGGCCCGAGCAGGAAGGGCCGCCACACCACCTCGACGCCGCGGGCGGCGGCCAGCGCCTCGATGCGCATGGCGGAGAGGTAGGCATAGGTCGAGGCGAATTCGTACCAGAACTCCAGGCGGGGCATGGGGATCTCCTCGTCACGCGCGGTCCGCGATGATCGGGGATCAGCGGGATGGCGTCGAGGGGGTGGGCGTCGAGAGGGCCTCGGCCGCGTCGAGACGGGCGAGCATGATCCAGCGGCGGGTGAGGAGCAGCGCCACCATGCCGAGCCCCGAGGCGAGCCCCATCCAGACGCCGCGACCTTCCAGGCCGAATGGGAAGGCGAGAACCACCGAGCTGGTGAGGCCGACGCCCCAATAGCCGAGGAGCGCCAGGATCATCGGCACGCGGGTATCGTGGCGGCCGCGCAACATGCCGGCGGCGACGGCCTGGATGCCGTCGACGAGTTGGAACAGGGCGGCGATCGCCAGATAGCCCCGGGCGAGCGCCAGCGTCTCCGTGTTGGCGGGGTCGGCGCGATCGAGGAAGGCGCCGAGGAGCAGGTCGGGCACCAGCATCAGGATGGTGGCGGTGGTGGCCATCAGGCCGACGGTGAGGCCCCAACTGGTCCAGCCGGCGATCGAGACGGCGGCGGGATCGCCGCGCCCATAGGCGAGGCCGACGCGCACCGTCACCGCCTGGGAGAGCCCGAGGGGCACCATGAAGGCGGTGGCGGCGATCTGCAGGGTGACGGCATGGGCGGCGAGCGGCGCCGTGCCGATCAGGCCGATGAGGAAGGCGGCGGCGTTGAAGATCGAGGTCTCGAAGACGATCATCAGGCCGATCGGCAGGCCGAGGCGCCAGAATTCGCGATAGCGCGGCCAATCGGGCCGCCAGAAGCGGCCGAAGAGACGATAGCGGCGGAAGCGCCGCTCGCCGACGACGACCAGGACGAGACCGAAGAAGAGGAAGGCGTTGGTGAGGCTCGTCGCCAGCGCCGGGCCGTTGGGACCGAGTTCGGGCAGGCCGAAGCGGCCGTGGATCAGGCTCCAGCCGAGCGCGGCGTTGAGCGGGATGGCGGAGAGCCCGACGACCAGCGTCCAGGCCGGCCGCTCCAGGGCGGCGACGAAGGAGCGCAGCGCGACGAAGCCGAAGAACGGCAGCAGCCCCCACATCAGGATGCGCAGGAAGATCCCGGCGCGGCGCGACAGCTCCGGATCCTGGCCGAGGGCGACGAGGATCGGCTCGCCGAACCACAGGAGGCACCAGATCGGCACGGCGATCGACACCGCCACCCACAGCGCCTGGCGCAGGGTGCGGCGCAGATCGCGCACCGAATGGCGCATGTGGCCGCGCTGGCGCGCCACCATCGGCATGGTGGCGCTCATCACCCCGACGCCGAAGAGCATGCAGGTGTTGAAGAGATTGACCGCCAGGGCCCCCGAGGCGACGGCCTCCGGCCCGAGGCGGCCGAGCAACAGCACGTCGGTGGTCGGCAGCGCCATCTGGGCGAGCTGGGCGACGATCATCGGCCAGGCCAGGGCGAGCGTGGCGATGGTTTCACGGCGCCAGAGGGCGAGGGGGTGAGCGAACATGGGCGGGACGTCGGAGAATCGAGGGGATGGCCGATCCCCGGGCGGACGGCGCGCGGGATGGCGGGCCGCCCCTCTCATGATCTGCCGGCCCGGCGATCACAAGTCTTATCTCTTCATGAGTCCCATCAACGTCGCTCATCGCGGCGGACGGCGGCTCAACCCTCGCGCGGCGCGGCGGCGGCGGCCGGAGCCTCGAAGCCGTGATAGACGGCCTCGGCGATCGGCAGCAGGCTCTCGCGGTCGAGGCCGGCGGTGACGGCGAAGCCGAAGCCGCGGTCGATCCAGGCGAAGGTCGAGGTGTCGGCGTCGCGGCGGAAGCGGAAGGCGGTCTCCTCGCCGCGCGAGGCCTGGACATAGACGGTCAGGCGACGGCCGCCGGCGTCCTCGTACATCAGTTGGGCCGCCGCGCCGACCTCGCCGGGCAGCAGGCGTCCGCCGACGAGACGCTGGCCGAAGGACGAGAGATCGGGGGCGGCGAGCGGTCGGCCGAGGCGCTTCGACAACCACTGCATCAGATGAGCCTCGCGCGAGGCGTCGACCTCGACCGGATGGGCGACCTCGACCACATAGGTGCGGAAGGCGGCGCCGGCGTCCTCGGCGACCACCGTCGTCGGGGCGATGGCGGGATCCGTCCCCGGATGTCCCACGCGCGTCAGCAGGGATCCGAAGCCGCCGCCGGCGACGAAGATCGCCACCGCCGCCGCGGCGAGGCCGAGACGATGGGTGCGGCGGCGACGCAGGCCGGCGCGAAGGGTCTCGACGCGCAGCCGCGCCGGAATCGGTTCGGCGTGTTTGCCGGCGAGGACGGCGCGCAGCCCGTCGCGCTGGCGACGTTGCTCGACGAGCCCGTCGCGGATGTCCGGGTGGTCGGCGAGAAAGGCCTCGACGGTGGCGTGGCGGGTCGCCGCCAGGCGGCCGTCGACCCAGGCCTGGAGATCGTCCTCGCCGATCGGGGCGCCAAACGGGGCTTCGGTCCCGGTCATTTCACTCTCCGCAGAAAATTGGTCCGCCCGGTCTCGAGGATCGAACGCAACCGCCGACGACCCCGCGCCAGGCGCGACATCACCGTGCCGATGGGAATGGCGAGGACGCGCGCCGCCTCGTCGTAGGAGAGATCCTCGACGCCGATCAGGAGCAGCAGCGCTTTCTGCTCCTCCGGCAACATGTCGAGGGCGGCGAGCGTGTCGCGCAATTCCAGTCCCCCGTCGGTGGCGCCGGGCGCCACCCAGGCGCCGTCGTCGTCGAGCGTCACCTCGCGGCCGCGTCGCCCGCGGCGACGCAGGGCGTCGACATGGAGATTGTGCAGGATGGTGAAGAGCCAGGGGCGCAGATCGGTGTCGGCGCGGCGCTGGGACCAGCGCGACAGCACCCGCTCGAGGCAGTCCTGGACGAGATCGTCGGCGGCGTCGTGATCGCGCAGCAGCGCATAGGCGTAGCGACGCAACGCCGGAATCTGCTGCTCCAGGAGGCTGGTGGTCTCGTCCGACGC
>JAFHCF010000133.1:0-11764 GCA_048497495.1 Prosthecomicrobium sp. | reverse complement strand
CGCGGAGAGGACCCCCTCCGACCCGGCTCTCGCCGGGCCACCTCCCCCGCGAGGGGGAGGGCCAAGGGAACGCCTCGCCTCACTTCATCGTCGGGATGACGAAGTCGGCGCCGGAGCGGATGCCGGAGGGCCAGCGCGCGGTCACCGTCTTGGTCTTGGTCCAGAAGCGGAAGCCGTCGGCGCCGTGCTGGTTCAAGTCGCCGAAGGAGGAGCGCTTCCAGCCGCCGAAGGTGAAGTAGGCGAGCGGCACCGGGATCGGCACGTTGATGCCGACCATGCCGGCCTCGACCCGTGAGGCGAAGTCGCGCGCGGCGTCGCCGTCCTGGGTGAAGATGGCGGTGCCGTTGCCGTATTCGTGGGCGTTGATCATGGCGAGGGCGTCCTCGTAGGTGTCGGCGCGCACCACCGAGAGCACCGGTCCGAAGATCTCCTCCTTGTAGATCCGCATGTCGGGCGTGACGTGGTCGAAGAGACAGCCGCCGATGTAGAAGCCGTTCTCGTAGCCCTGCATCTTGAAGCCGCGGCCGTCGACCAGCAGCTTCGCGCCTTCCGCGACGCCGAGATCGACGTAGCCCTTGACCTTCTCGAGATGGGCGGCGGTGACCAACGGGCCGAAATCGGCGGACGCGTCGGTCGACGGGCCGACCTTCAGGCTCTCGACGCGCGGCAGCAGACGCTCGAGCAGGCGCTCGGCGGTGCCCTTGCCGACCGGCACCGCCACCGAGATCGCCATGCAGCGCTCGCCGGCGGAGCCGTAGCCGGCGCCGATCAGGGCGTCGACGGTCTTGTCCATGTCGGCGTCGGGCATGACGATCATGTGGTTCTTGGCGCCGCCGAAGCACTGGGCGCGCTTGCCGTTCGCGGTCGCCCGCGAATAGACGTATTGGGCGATCGCGGTGGAGCCGACGAAGCTCACCGCCTTGATGTCGGAATCGTCGAGGACGGCGTCGACCGCCTCCTTGTCGCCGTTGACGACGTTGAAGATGCCCGCCGGCAGGCCGGCCTCCATCCAGATCTCGGCGAACATCATCGGCACGCCGGGATCGCGCTCGGACGGCTTCATGACGAAGGCGTTGCCGGCGGCGATCGCCGGGCCGCACATCCACAGCGGGATCATGGCGGGGAAGTTGAACGGCGAGATGCCGGCGACGACGCCGAGCGGCTGGCGCATCGAGTAGAGATCGATGCCGGGGCCGGCGTCGGAGGTGAACTCGCCCTTCAGCATGTGGGGGGCGCCGATCGCCACCTCGATCACCTCGAGACCGCGCTGCAGATCGCCCTTGGCGTCGGGCAGGGTCTTGCCGTGCTCGCGGGCGAGGCGTTCGGCGATCTCGTCGGCGCGGGCGTTGCAGAGATCGAGGAACTTCATCAGCACGCGGACGCGACGCTGCGGATTGACCGCGGCCCAGGCCGGCTGGGCGGCCTTGGCGTTGGCCACCACGGCGCGCACTTCCGCGGCGCTCGCCAACGCCACCTCGGCGATCACCTCGCCGGTCATCGGCTGCCAGACCTGCGCCTTGCGCCCCGATTTTCCGGCGACCGCCTCGCCACCGATGAAATGTCCGTAGTCGCGCATCAAATCCTCCCCCGGCGTCGCCGCCTCGGCTCTTGTTCGCGGCGACAATAGTATGGACAATTCACCACATCCACGGATCATGTCGCCCATCGCCCGTGTCGAAACACGCATACGAGACCGTGCCCATGAGAGGATGCCGCCCGTGAACACCCGTTTCGACTGGAACGATCTCAGATACTTCCTGGCGGTGGCGCAGCAGGGGACGCTGACCGGGGCGGCGCGGCGGCTCGGCACCGACCACGCCACCGTCAGTCGACGGGTGGCGGCACTGGAACGGGCGATGGGCGCCAAGCTCTTCGAGCGGGCGCCACAGGGCTACTTCCTCACCCTGTCGGGGGAGCGCCTGCTCGCCCATGCCGAGGCGATGGAGGCGCAGGCCACCGCCGCCACCGAACAATTGGGCCGGCCCGAGGTGGGCATCACCGGAACGGTGCGGATCAACAGCCTCGAGGGGTTCGGCAACGTCTTCCTGGCGCCGCGCATCGGCCGCTTCGCCGAGACCCATCCGCAACTGCGGCTCGAACTCGTCACCATCCAGCAGATCGTCGCGCTGTCGAAGCGCGAGGGCGACGTGGCGATCGGTCTCGCCCCGCCGAAGGAGAGCCGTTTCGTCACCTCGCGCCTGACCGACTACGATCTCGGCCTCTATGGCGCGCCGGACTACGTCGCCGCCCACGACCCGATCCGGCGGCGCGCCGATCTCACCGGACACGCCTTCGTCGGTTACGTCGACGATCTCGTCTTCACCCGGGGTCTCGACTATCTCGACGAGGTGCTGCCGGGGCTCAAGGCCCGCATCCAGTCGTCGAGCCTCAGCGCTCAGATGACCATCACCGAACAGGGGCACGGCATCTGCGTGCTGCCGACCTTCATGGCGCGGGGGCGGCCGGGACTGGTGCCGATCCTCGCCGACGAGGTGCGGCTGACGCGCAGCTATTGGCTCTTCACCCACGCCGATCTCGCCGACACGGCGCGGGTGCGCACCGTGACCCGGTTCATTCAGGAGGAAATCGCCACGAATCGCGACCTCTTCGTCGCGGAGCGCAAGCGCGGCGGCGACACTCAGTCGTCGTCGGCGCACTCGCCGCAATAGAGCCCGTGCAGGGTGACGAGGACCGACTTCACTTCGTCGCCGGCGAGCGAATAGTAGATCGACTGACCCGCCCGGCGGGTGGTGACGTAGCCCTTGTGACGCAGCACCGCGAGATGCTGAGACAGCGCCGACTGGCTGAGACCCACCGCCTTCTCCAATTCGCCGACCGGCTTCTCACCCTCGACCAACTGGCAGAGAATGAGGAGGCGGCGAGGGCTGCCCATGGATTTCAGAAGCGCAGCGGCGCGTTCGGCGTTGGCTTCGAGATCGGCGATGTTCATGGCGATGTTCATAAGGCGTCGACCGCCCCTTCTTGACGTCTACGTCGGCGGCGATCGATCGCGCCCCGCGTGGCATTCGGCTTCATCGCGCTCCATGGCCGATGACCGGGAGCGGCGGGACGAAAGTCTATCGACACTGCCCTACCTGCGAGCGGCTGGCAAGTGTTCGCAAACGCAAGAATGAGACTCCGCGCATATACGAACCGATTCGTTTCGAACTTATGGAGAAACGAAGAATTCACTCCCGCCCGCTCCGGTGGCGGGCGAGGAAAAATTTCTCCCGATTGGAGAATATTTGAAATTCCACATCTCTTCATCCTGCGTTGCAACGCGGATCGGCGCGCGACGCGCCAGCGCGTCGGAAGACTCAACGAGCGCGACGCGCCAGCGCGTCGGAAGATTCAAAGAGCGCGACGCGCCAGCGCGTCGTCGGTGAAGCCCTCGCACAGGGCGATGGCGACTTCCGCGCGATAGCTCCCGGGGTCGAGGCAGCCCTGAAGCCACAATCCGTCCATCAGCGCGGCGAGGCCGAGGGCGGTGGGCACCGGGTCGAAGGCGGGATCCGCGGCGTCGCAGGCGGCGAGTTGGCGCGCGATCGAGCCGTGATAATCCGCCCACATGCGCCGCTGGATCAGTTTCAGCGGCGCGGCGTGGGGCACCAGGCTCCAGAACACCACCCAGATCTTCAGCAGGCCCGGATCGAGCACCTCGTCGGAGAAGATCGCGGCGAAATAGGCCGAGAGGCGGCGACGCGGATCGGTCTCCGCCTCGACCCGGGCCATCACATCGGCGAGCAGGTTGGTGGAGAGCTTCTCGTAGGCCGCGGCGACCAGGGCCTCGATCCCGTCGAAATGGTGGTTGACCAGTCCGGCGGAGACCCCCGCCTGCGCCGCGATGCGCCGGACCGAGACGCCGGCGTGGCCGTGCTCGGCGAGGCAACGCAGGGTCGCCTCGACGAGATCGCCGCGACGATCCTCGGGCAGGGCGCGACGGTACTTCGGCTGACGCAAGGTCTTCATCTCCCGATTTCGCACGGCCGGCGATCGCCGGGTCGGCGCGCCGACGCGACCCGGCGCCTCATGGACGCGACCAAGTGCCGGCGATCTGCTGGCCGAAACGGACGATCGTCTGGCTGCCGTCCTCGCTCGGGCGGACGTTGAAACACTTCTCGCGGTTGGACCCGCTCCAGCGCGAGCAGTAGCCCTCCGCGATCACCCGCCAGAAACCGTTGGTCGGCTTCGGCTTCTTGCCGGCGAGCGGCAGACGCGTCGCCTTGCCGTCGGGGGTGAAGACCATGCGGTAGGCGGTGCCGTCGGGGCTGGTCGCGGTGAAGGGCCGACCGTCGAACCAGGCCGCCCCGATCTCCTCGCCGGAGAGCTTTTCCGGCATGCCGTGGCGATCGAGGCCATGCTTGGGGGCCGCCGTCTGGGCGACGACCGGCGCGGCGGCGAGCGCGAAGAGGAGACTTGCGGCGAGCGCGAGGCGGACATGATGGGGCATCGGGGCATACTCCACGATCGACCGGCGACTTGTCCCGGATCGGCGATGGGCGCGCCCGACCGCGCCCCTGCCCGATCACAGCATCGACGGCAGGACTCGGTCGGGGGGACGGTGGCCATCCTGGTACGTCTTGATGTTGATGATCACCCGCTCGCCCATGTCGACGCGACCCTCGATGGTCGCCGAGCCCATGTGCGGCAGGAGAACCACGCGCTTGGAGCGGACCAGCTTGGGGTTGACCGCCGGTTCGTGCTCGAAGACGTCGAGACCGGCGCCGGCCAACTCACCGGCGTCGAGCATGCGAGCGAGCGCGTTCTCGTCGATGACCTCGCCGCGCGCGGTGTTGACGACGAAGGCCTCGGGCCGGATCAGCTTGAGACGACGGGCGGAGAGCAGGTGGTAGGTCGCCGGCGTGTGGGGGCAGTGGATCGAGATGACGTCCATGCGGGCGAGCATCTGGTCGAGGCTCTCCCAATAGGTCGCCTCCAGCCCCTCCTCGACCGCCTTGGGCAGGCGGCGGCGGTTGTGGTAGTGGATCGACATGCCGAAGGCCTTGGCGCGGCGCGCCACCGCCTGGCCGATGCGGCCCATGCCGATGATGCCGAGGCGCTTGCCGTTGATGCGGTGGCCGAGCATCCAGGTCGGCGACCAGCCGTTCCAGTCGCCGTCGTGAATCACCGCCATGCCCTCGGCGATGCGCCTGGGCACCGCGAGAATCAGCGCCATGGTCATGTCGGCGGTGTCCTCGGTGAGGACGCCGGGGGTGTTGGTGACGGTGATGCCGCGGTTCAGCGCCGATTGGACGTCGATGTTGTCGACGCCGTTGCCGTAGTTGGCGATGAGGCGCAGTTGCGGCCCGGCCTGGGAGATCACCGCCGCGTCGATCGTGTCGGTGACGGTCGGCACCAGCACCTCGCACGTGCGCACCGCCTCGACCAGTTCGGCCTGGGTCATCGGGTGATCGTCGACGTTGAGGCGCGCATCGAAGAGTTCCCGCATGCGGGTCTCGACGATGTCGGGAAGACGCCGGGTGACGATCACCGAGGGTTTGCTCTTCGGCATGGGCTACTCTCCCCGAATTGTTTCACGGACCGCTCGATCGCGCCGGACGAGCACCGACTTCGCGGCTTCGACGTCCGACGGCTCGGGACTTCCGGCGGACGGCGCGACGCCGCCGGGACTCCGTCCTCGTTGAAGTGTCCTTAACCGCAACGACGCAGAGTCGGCCCGAAAGAGGCCACGGTCTTTCCCGTTCTCTCTAGCAGATGCCTCGCAAATGACAATTCGTCGTGGAACCTACCTTTCGTCGTGGTCGCTGGCGGACGCCCCGAGACATGGTAGAGAGCGCCGCGACACCCCCGCCGAGCCCCTTCGAAGTGGATTGCCGATGAGACTGCCCGTGACCACCGCCGAGCCCCGCGCCCCCGCCCCCGCTCTCGCCGTCCTCGGCGGCCTCTTCCTCGCCGGCGCGCTGCTCGCCGCCGGGCCGGCGGTGGCGCAATCGCAGCAGATCGGGCCGAGCGGCCTACCGTTGCCGCGCTTCGTCTCCACCAAGTCCTCGCCGGTCAACATCCGCCAGGGGCCGAGCCGGGATCACGAGATCGCCTGGACCTTCGTCAAGGCCGGCGTGCCGGTGGAGGTGACGCAGGAGTTCGACGTCTGGTTCCGCATTCGTGATTCGGAGGGCGCGGAAGGCTGGGTGCAGAAGACGCTGCTCTCCGGCAAGCGCACCGCCCTGGTGGCGCCCTGGGAGAAGACCGGCACGACGCCGATCCGCGAGAAGGCCGAGGCCGGTGCCCGCGTCGTCGCCGACGCCGGGCCGGGGGTGCTCGTCGACGTCGCGGAGTGCGCCGGCCGCTGGTGCCGGATCTCCGTCGATGGAACCCGGGGCTGGATCGAGCAGGGCCGGGTCTGGGGCGCCTATCCGGGCGAGATCTTCCGGTGAGGCCGGGTCGACGGACGAATGATGAGGAGATCGATCGGATGATCGTGCGCGATGCCGTGGACGGCGACCTCGAGGCCGTGGCCCGCATCTACAACGACGCCGTCGCCAACACCACGGCGATCTGGAACGAGACGCTCGTCGATCTCGACGACCGCCGGCGCTGGGCGGCGGCGCGGACCGCCGCCGGCTTCCCGGTGCTGGTGGCCGAGATCGACGGCCGGGTCGCCGGCTACGGCTCCTTCGGCGACTTCCGCGCCTTCGACGGCTATCGCCACAGCTGCGAACATTCGGTCTATGTCGACACCGACTTCCGCCGGCGCGGCGTCGCCCGCGCGCTGATGCCGGCGCTGGAGGAGCGCGCCCGCCGCCTCGACAAGCACGTGATGATCGCCGGTATCGAGGCCGGCAACGCCGCGTCGATCGCGCTCCACACCGAATTCGGCTTCGTCGAGGTCGGGCGGCTGCCGCAGGTCGGGCGCAAGTTCGAGCGCTGGCTCGATCTCGTCTTCATGGAGAAGATCCTCGTTCCCTGACGCCGGGCATCCGCGGCATCGCGGCAACGGTCGCCGCGCGAGTGGGCTCGAATCCCGAAATGCGACCGGTTCTGCGACTTTCCACGAATTGTCGGGCGTCTTCCCCCGTGTCATGCATGGTGCATGCAGCACAGCCACACCGCCAACCGCCTCGCCGCCTTCGCCACCCTGCTCCACGACGCGATCCACGCGGAGACCGACGATCTGTCGGCGAGCGCGGTCGCGGCGCTGCTGACCCTACGTCAGAGCGGCCCTATGGCGATCCAGGACATCGCCCGGATCGTCGGCTTGACCCATTCGGCGACGGTGCGTCTGGTCGACCGGCTGGAGAAGGACTGGCTGGTGCGCCGCCTCGGCCGTAAGGGCCGGGAGGTCCGGGTCGAGGTGACGGCGCGCGGACGCCGCCGCGCCGGCCAATTCCAGGATCGCCGCATCGCGGCGGCGGAGAACCTGCTCGCCGTCCTCGACGAGGACGAGCGCGCCGTCTTCGCCCGCACCCTCGACAAGTTGCTCGAGGTGTCGGTCGCCGGCCGAGAAGGCGCCGAGCACATCTGCCGGGCCTGCGACCGCGACGGCTGCCGCGCCGAGGACTGCCCGGTCGACGCCGCCGCCGAACGGATCGAGGCGCTGAAGGGCTCGCCGCGGGTCTGAGCCCCGACGACACGCCGACGAAAGGCTGCTTCGATCGAAACGCGAAAGGGCGCCCGAAGGGCGCCCCCGATTTCTCGGTCGACCGAGCCGGGCGAGGCTCAGGCGTCGCGACCCATCTCGCGCATCTGGTAGGCCGCGAGGTCCATGGTCTTGGCGTAGGTCACCGCCTGCAGGCGATAGGCCTCGAAGCTCTCGAAGACCTCCTTGGCCATCGGCCCGGACGCGGCGATCTCGGTCATCACCGTCCTGGTCTCCTTGGCCAGCAGCTTGACGATGTCGTCGGAGAGGGTGCGGATCTGCACGCCTTCCTTCTCCATCACCGGCTTCAGCGACGCGATGTTGTGATAGCTGAAGTCGGCGTAGCTCTCGGCGGCGGAAGCGAAGGCGGCGCGCTTGACGATCTCCTTCAGATCGTCGGGCAGGGCGTCGTAGAGCTTCTTGTTGACCATCAGCTCCAGCGCCGGGCCGAACTCGAAGAACGACGGCATGTAGTAGTTCTTGGCGACGCGGAACAGGCCGAAGGCCAGATCGTTCCACGGGCCGATCCACTCGGCCGCGTCGATGGTGCCCGACTGCATCGCCTGGAACACCTCGCCCGGCGGCAGCAGCACGACGTTGACGCCGAGCCGGCGCAGCACCTCGCCGCCGAGGCCGGCGATGCGCATCTTGAGGCCCTTGAAGTCGTCGACGGTCTTGATCTCCTTGCGGAACCAGCCGCCGGCCTGGGGCCCGGACGAGCCGCAGAGGAAGGGCTGCACGCCGAAGGGCGCGTAGGCCTTCTCCCACAGCGCCTGACCGCCGCCGAACCAGATCCAGCCGTAGTGTTCGTTGGCGAACAGGCCGAAGGGGACGCCGGTGAAGAAGTGGAAGGACTTGTCCTTGCCCTGCCAGAAATAGGGCGAGGCATGGGCCATCTCGGCGGCGCCCGACGACACCGCGTCGAAGCACTCGAACGGCGGCACCAGCTCTCCGGCGGCGTACAATTGCACCGTCAGGCGGCCACCCGACATGGCGGTGATGCTGTCGGCGAGACGCTGGGCGTTGACACCGACGCCGGGCGAGTTCTTCGGCCAGGACGTCACCATCTTCCAGTTCAGTTTGGTGTCGGCGCGCACGATCGCCGGCGCGGCCAGCGTGCCGACGGCCGCGGCGGCGCCGAGCCCGAGCAGCCGGCGACGGCCGACGCCGCGATCCTCGCGGGAACCGATGGTTTTGTCTTCGCTCATGACGTTCTCCCTGCAGATCCGGCTGGTCGGCGCCGACCCTCGCATGTCGCGCCGCCGTCAAGGTAGTCGTGGGATACCCTATGCGGCAAGGGCGCGCGAAACGGGGCTCCCCGCGCGATCCGCGACCCTGGCCCGCGCCGCTCGGGTTGGGCGAACCGCCGCGCCTCTGATATCGTGACTGGAACGATTCCAAACTTGCTCCGACGCGGATCGGAGGCGGCGCGACCGAACGACGCGCCGAGCGAGGCGACGACATGGCCATCTTCGGTTTCGGCAAACGCCGCTTCTCCGACCTCGACGAACAGGAGATCCTGGCGCTCGCCATCTCGGCCGAGGAGGACGACAGCCGGATCTATCTGGCCTATGCCGACATGCTGCGCGAGCGCTATCCGGCGTCGGCCGCCGTCTTCGACGAGATGGCGGAGGAAGAGGATACCCACCGGCGTTGGCTGATCGACCTGCACCGCGAGAAGTTCGGCGAGCGCATTCCGCTGATCCGCCGCGAGAACGTCTCCGGCTTCTTCGAGCGCCGACCGCTGTGGCTGACCCAGCACCTGCCGCTCGAGACCATCCGCCGCGAGGCGCTGGTGATGGAGGCGTCGTCGCGGCGCTTCTATATCCAGGCGCAGAAGCTGACCACCGACGCGGCGCTGCGCAAGCTGCTCGGCGATCTGGCGGCGGCGGAGGGCGGCCACCTGTCGCTCGCCCACCGCCTCGGCCTCACCCACCTGCCGGCCGACGTCAAGGCCGAGGAGAACGAGGCGGCGCAGCGGATGTTCCTGCTGCAGTACATTCAGCCCGGCCTGGTCGGGCTGATGGACGGCTCGGTGTCGACGCTGGCGCCGCTCTTCGCCGCCGCCTTCGCCACCCACAACACCTGGGAGACCTTCCTGGTCGGCATCGCCGCCTCGATCGGCGCCGGCATCTCGATGGGCTTCGCCGAGGCGCTCAGCGACGACGGGGCGCTGTCGGGGCGCGGATCGCCGTGGATTCGCGGCGTCGTCTCCGGGGCGATGACGATGATCGGCGGTCTCGGCCACGCCCTGCCCTACCTGATCCCCGACTTCTGGCTGGCGACCGCCGTGGCGGGGGTGCTGGTGCTGATCGAACTGTGGGTGATTTCGTGGATCCGCTGGAAATACATGGACACGCCCTTCCTGCGCGCGGCATTCCAGATCGTGGTCGGCGGCGCCCTGGTGTTCGCCACCGGCATCCTGATCGGCAGCGCGTGAGGGTCTCGACGTGAGCGGCATCGACATCGCCATCCAACGCCTCCCCCACGCCGAGGGGCTGGCGCTGCCCGCCTACCAGACGCGGGATGCCGCCGGATTCGATCTCGTCGCGGCGGTCGGCGAGGATCGGCCGATCGTGCTGGCGCCCGGCGCCCGCGCTCTGGTGCCGACCGGTCTGGTCCTCGAGATCCCGCCCGGCCACGAGGGCCAGGTGCGGCCGCGCTCGGGGCTGGCGCTGAAGCACGGCGTCACCGTGCTCAATGCGCCCGGCACCATCGACGCCGACTATCGCGGCGAGGTCGGGGTGATCCTGGTCAACCTCGGCGCCGAACCCTTCACCGTGCGGCGCGGCGAGCGCATCGCCCAATTCGTCGCCGCCCCGGTGACGCGGGCGCGGTTGACCCTGGTGGAGGAAGTCGGCGAGACGACGCGCGGGCGGGGCGGATTCGGCTCGACCGGAACGGCCACCTGACCGTCTCCCGGGGAACCATGTTTCGCCCACCGCGGTTCGAACCGGGGTCACCGGGGTTCGATTTGCTCTTTTCGGCGGTCGTTTCGCAACGATTTTCCAATTATCTCGAAATCCTGATGTTCGCCTGACTCGCGCCGGCGCGCCGCTATCCCTAGAGTTTCGCTCACGAGCCCGCACGGGCCCCTTTTTGTTGCGAGGACGCGTCATGAGCGAAGCCAAGAAGCCCGGCCGAGGCCGCATCTACGATTCGATCACCGAGACCGTCGGCGACACCCCGCTGGTCCGCCTCGACAAGCTGGCGCGCGCCAAGGGCGTCGGGGCGACGCTTCTCGGCAAGCTCGAGTTCTTCAATCCGCTCGCCTCGGTCAAGGACCGCATCGGCGTGGCGCTGATCGACGCGCTGGAGGCCGAGGGCAAGATCAAGGAGGGCACCACCCTGATCGAGCCGACGTCGGGCAACACCGGCATCGCGCTCGCCTTCGTCGCCGCGGCGCGCGGCTATCGGCTGATCCTGGTGATGCCCGAGACGATGTCGATCGAACGGCGCAAGCTGTTGAAGTTCCTCGGCGCCGAACTGGTGCTGACCGAGGGGCCGAAGGGCATGAAGGGGGCCGTGGCCAAGGCCGAGGAGCTCGCCGCCGAGATCCCCGGCGCGGTGATCCCGCAGCAGTTCCAGAACCCGGCCAATCCGGCGATCCATCGCGTCACCACGGCGGAGGAGATCTGGAACGACACCGACGGCGGCGTCGACATCCTGATCTCCGGCATCGGCACCGGCGGCACCATCACCGGCGTCGGCCAGGTGCTGAAGGCGAGGAAGCCCGGCGTGAAGATCATCGCGGTCGAGCCCTCGGCCTCGCCGATCCTCTCCGGCGGCGCGCCGGGGCCGCACAAGATCCAGGGCATCGGCGCCGGCTTCGTCCCCGGCGTGCTCGACACGACGGTCTACGACGAGGTCGTCACCGTCTCCAACGAGGACGCGGTGGAGCTCGCCCGTCTCGTCGCCCGGCTCGAGGGCGTGCCGGTCGGCATCTCCTCGGGCGCCGCGCTGAAGGCGGCGATCGAGGTCGGCTCACGGCCCGAGAACGCCGGCAAGACCATCGTGGTGATCATCCCCTCCTTCGCCGAACGCTATCTGTCGACGGTGCTGTTCGAAGGGCTGGAGTGAGGGCAAGTCCGACTTTCGGTCGGCCCGACTGGTCGTTCGCGAACCTGCTGCTATTGTGACGCGGCCGCCCCTCGATCGATCGGGGGG
>JAFHCF010000132.1:0-22495 GCA_048497495.1 Prosthecomicrobium sp. | reverse complement strand
GTCCGGTTCAGGCGGCGCGCGCAGGCGCGCCCTTCCTTCTCCCGCGAGGGGAGAAGGGACGGCGCCGTGCCGTGTCACGATAACCGAGCACACTCGCGAACGTGTGTGTCGTCAGACGGTTGGTGCAGTCGACGACGGCCTTGACCGGACAGCCGTGGGCACGACCCGGCAACCCAGCGGACGTTCCCCGCATGGCGCGTCCCATGGGTCGCCGGGTCGAGCCCGGCGATGACGGGGGGATGGGGCGAGGTGGGGAGTAGAGCGAACGCTCGGGTGAGTGAGACCAAGGAGCACAGGCCGTAGGGCGCAATAGCCGAAGGCGTATTGCGCCGGCCTAGTCGATGGCGGGCACGAGCCGAAACCACGGGAGCCGTCGGCGGAATACGGCTTCGCCTATTCCACCCTACGCACCGTGCCTTGCCCCCCTCACCGTCTCCCCCACCCGCCCGGCGGCTTCTTGTCCCGCCCCAGGCTCTGCAGGCTCGGGTAGCGGCCGAGCTTCTTCTGCGGCGGGGGCGGCGGCGCGGGCGTCGGGGCGAGTTTCAGCTTCTGGGTCTCGGGGCGTTCGACCATGCCGGGCGAGAGCTTCACCGGGCCGTCGTCCTTGCGCTCGGTGATGCGCACCAGTTGGGTCAGGACGACCGCCGCGCCCTTGAGCCGGTCGAGCGGATCGGGCCAGTCGCGGATCAGCACGATCTTCTGATCGGGGCGGATCTTGGCCATCGACCCCTGTTCGCCGATCCAGCGCACCAGCCCCGCCGGATTGGCGAAGGAAGCGCCGCGGAAGGCGATGACCACGCCCTTCGGCCCGGCCTCGATCTTCTCGACGTTGGCGCGGCGGCACAGCGACTTGATGTAGACGATCTTGAGAAGGTGCTCGACTTCCTCGGGAAGCGGGCCGAAACGGTCGATCAGCTCGGCGCCGAAACCGTCGATCTCCTCCGTCGTGGCGAGATCCGACAGGCGCTTGTAGAGCCCGAGGCGCAGCCCCAGGTCGGCGACATAGGTGTCGGGGATCAGCACCGGCGTTCCCACCGTGATCGACGGCGACCACTGTTCCTCCGGCATCGCCTCGTCGCCCGACTTCAAGGCCGCCACCGCCTCCTCCAGCAGGTGCTGGTAGAGCTCGTAGCCGATCTCCTTGATGTGGCCCGACTGCTCCTCGCCGACCAGATTGCCGGCGCCGCGAATGTCGAGATCGTGGCTCGCCAGCTGGAAGCCGGCGCCGAGATTGTCGAGCGACTGGAGAACCTTGAGCCGGCGTTCGGCCTGCGTCGTCAGCTTCTTCTGGGCCGGCACGGTGAACAGCGCATAGGCGCGGATCTTGGAGCGGCCGACGCGGCCCCGCAGCTGGTAGAGCTGGGCGAGGCCGAACATGTCGGCGCGGTGGACGATCAGCGTGTTGGCGGTCGGAATGTCGAGGCCGCTCTCGACGATGGTGGTCGACAGCAGCACGTCGTACTTGCCCTCGTAGAAGGCGTTCATGACGTCCTCGAGCTCGCCCGCCGCCATCTGTCCGTGGGCGACGGCGACCTTGACCTCGGGCACCGCCTTCTCGAGGAACTCCCGGCGCTCGGCGAGATCGGAGACGCGCGGCACGACGTAGAACGACTGGCCGCCGCGATAGTGCTCGCGCATCAGGGCGTCGCGCACCACCAGCGCGTCGAAGGGCGAGATGAAGGTGCGAACCGCCATGCGGTCGATCGGCGGGGTGGCGATGATCGACAGTTCACGCACCCCGGTCAGCGCCAGTTGCAGGGTGCGCGGGATCGGCGTCGCCGTGAGCGTCAGGACGTGGACGTCGGCCTTGAGTTCCTTCAGCCGCTCCTTGTGCTTGACGCCGAAATGTTGCTCCTCGTCGACGATCAGCAGCCCCAGGTCCTTGAATTCGATCCCCTTGGCGAGCAGCGCGTGGGTGCCGACGACGATGTCGAGCGTGCCGTCGGCGAGTTCCTTGCGGGTGGCGACGAGATCCTTGTGGGGCACCAGCCGCGAGGCCTGCGCCACCCGGATCGGCAGGCCGCGAAAGCGATCGGCGAAGGTGCGGTAGTGCTGGCGGGCGAGCAGCGTCGTCGGCACCACGACCGCCACCTGCTTGCCCGAGGCCGCCACCGCGAAGGCGGCGCGCAACGCCACCTCGGTCTTGCCGAAGCCGACGTCGCCGCACACCAGCCGATCCATCGGCCGTCCCGCCGCGAGATCGTCGAAGACGCTGTCGATCGAGGCGAGCTGGTCGTCGGTCTCCTCGTAGGGGAAGCGCGCCCGGAACTCGTCGTAGAGCCCTTCGGGCGGCACGTATTGCGGCGCGGTCTTGAGTAGGCGGGCGGCGGCGGTCTTGATCAGCTGATCCGCGATGTCGCGGATGCGCTTCTTCATCCGCGCCTTGCGCAGCCCCCAGGCGACGCCGCCGAGCTTGTCGAGCACCGCCTCGCTCTCGTCGGCCGAGCCGTAGCGCGACAGGAGCTCGATATTCTCGACCGGCAGATAGAGCTTGTCGCCGCCCTGGTACTGGAGCTCCAGGCAGTCGTGCGGGGCGCCCGCCGCCGTGATCGTCTTCAGCCCGACGAAGCGGCCGATGCCGTGATCGACATGGACGACGAGATCGCCCTCGGCGAGGCCGGCGACCTCCTTGAGGAAGTCCGATCCCTTGGAATGCTTGCGCTTCGCCCGGATCAGCCGATCGCCGAGGATGTCCTGCTCGGCGACGACGGCTAGATCCTCGATCTCGAACCCGGCCTCGAGCCCGAGCACCGACAGGCCGACCTCGCCCTTCGCCAGCAGCGCCGCCTCCGGAAAGGTCGCGACCGCCCTGGTGCGGGCGAGACCGTGGTCGTCGAGCACCTGTTTCAGGCGGTCGAGCGCCCCGTCCGACCACGCCGCCAGGATCACCTTGCGCGGGCCGTTGCGTAGGGTCGAGATGTACTCGACCCCGGCGGCGAAGACGTTGACCCCTTCCGCCGCCCGCTCGGCGGCGAAGGAGCGACCCTGGCGGCCGCCGAGATCGACGACGTCGAGCCGCTCGTCGGGGAGCGCGAAGGGCGTCAGCCGCGCCGTCTTGGCGTCGGCCAGCCGGGTCTTCCATTCGCCCTCGGTGAGGAACAGCGCCTTCGGCTCGAGCGGCTTGTAGGGCACCGTGCCCGGCGCCGTCTGCTCCAGCCCCTCGCGGCGGGCCTCGTAATGGTCGGTGACGTCGGCGAGACGCTCGGCGAAGGCCTCGTCGACGTGGCCGTCGAGGACGACGCGGGCGTCGCCGCAATAGTCGAACAGCGTCTCGAGCCGCTCGTGGAAGAGCGGCAGCCAATGTTCGAGCCCGGCGTAGCGGCGGCCGTCGGAGATCGCCGCGTAGAGCGCGTCGTCGCGGGTGGTGGCGCCGAAGGTGGCGACGTAGTTGCGGCGGAAGCGGGAGACCACCTCCGGCGCCAGCGTCACCTCCGACATCGGCACCCATTCGAGCCGCTTCAACTGACCGGTGGTGCGCTGGGTCTCCGGATCGAAACGGCGAATCTGCTCGAGCTCGTCGCCGAAGAAGTCGAGCCGGACGGGCGCCTCGGTGCCCGGCGCGAAGAGATCGAGGATGCCGCCGCGCACCGCGTATTCGCCGGTGTCGCGCACCGTCGCGGTGCGCTCGAAGCCGTTGTTCTCCAGCCACTTGACGAGAAGCCCCATGTCGGCGCGACCGCCGGCGACCGCCGCGAAGGTCTCCCGCGCGACGACGTCTCGGGTTTGAAGTCGCTGGGAGGCGGCATTGACCGTGGTCACGACCACGACCGGCTTGCGGCGCTCGCGCGGCGTGGCGAGATGGGAGAGCGTCGTCATCCGCCGGGCGACGGTGATCGAATTGGGCGACACCCGGTCGTAGGGCCGGCAATCCCAGGACGGAAACCCCAGGATATGGACGTCGGGGGCGAAATAGGCGAGCGCCGCCTCGAGCCGCTGCATCCGCAGCCCGTCGCGGCAGATCACCACCAGCGACGGCCGGCCGTCGCGGGCACCGGCATCGCGCGCCAGATCGCCGATGACGAGCCCCTCGGCGCCGTCGGGAACGCTCGCGAGCGTCACGTGGCTGCGATGGCGGAAGAGACCGGTGAGCTTCTTCAACGGACGACCCTCGGGACGAAACGGCAACGCCAAAACGCCCGCGGGGGCCTTTCGGGCGCACGCGGGTTCGGTGGATCTGTTCAACAGGATTCCGAAAGGTCGCGCCAGTCGGAATCGCGTGTCGGACACGGAATGGCAGTCGGCGGCACCCCCGCATGCCTGTGCCATGGCGAGCGATGGTTCGCCGGCGACGGGCTCGCGGCCCGAGTGCTCACCATGAAACGTCTTCGAGCAAGCCTCAGAAGACAAACGATTCTCGGTGAGGTTCGCCGCTGCGGGCGGAGCCGAACCATCACGCGCCCGCGCCCGGTACCTCTCCCCTCACGCCCCGATCGGCTTGCGGCCGACGAGATCGATCAGGGCCGACAGGCCCTTGTGGCCCCGCCCCTCCTCGACGACCGAATCGTGCTCGGTGATCACGACGCCGTCGAAGTCGCCGAAGGCCTCCTCGAGCAGGGCGCGGGTGTAGAGGTTCTCGATCCGCCCCGGTCCGCCGGTGCCGTAGCCGATCTGCTCGGGGCGGTAGCCCTCGAGGATCAGCAGACCGCCGGGCCGCAGCGTGTGGCGGATCCCGGCGAAGATCTCGGCCCGATCCTCGGGACCCGCGAACTGGAAGAAGATCGCCGCCACCACGTCGAAGGCGGCCTCGGGCCAGTCCCAGGCGAGGATGTTGGCGGTCAGCGTCTCGAGCGTCACGCACCGGCGCGTGGCGAGCGCCCGCGCCTTGCCCTGGGCCGTCGGCGAGAAGTCGACCGAGAGCACCTCGAGCCCGCAACTCGCGAGGAAGACGCCGTTGCGGCCCTCGCCGTCGGCGATGGCGAGGGCCCGGCCCTTCGCCGGCAGAAGACCGCGACAGGCGGCGAGGAAACCGTTGGGTTCGGTGCCGAAGACGTAGTCCTCGCCGGCGAAGCGGGCTTCCCAACGCTGGAATTCTTCGATGGTCATCGTCTTTCGTTCCCCGTCGTTCGGAAATCGCGATCCCGATCACCGGTCCCCACGAGCACCGCATTGCACGAGTGCTCGAGAGGGGTGGCGTGTGTCGAGGCCGCGAGGCATTGTGATCGCGAGCCCCGCGAACCGACGCGTTGCTCCGCCGAGACCGCACCCTTCGTGCCGGCGACACGGTGCGACGCGGGTCGCGGGCAAGGTAGAGAAGGATGGAGCCGTCATGCTGAAGAAGATCGCCGTTCTGGGCCTGGGTAAGGTCGGCAATCTCGCCGCCACGATGTTGAAGGAATCCGGTTTCGACGTCACCGGATACGACAAGTCGATCGGCGCCGCGCCGCGACCCTACCGGGCCCTGGCCCTCGACGTCACCTCGGCGGCGCAGCTCGGCACGGCCTTCGACGGCATCGACGCGGTGCTCTCCTGCCTTCCCTATCATCTGAACATCGGCGTGGCGACCGCCGCGCACGCCGCCGGCCTTCACTATTTCGATCTGACCGAGGACGTGCCGACGACCCGGACGATCCAGGAACTCGCCCTGAATTCGAAGGGTCTGATGGCGCCGCAATGCGGGCTCGCCCCCGGCTTCGTCGGCATCGTCGCCGCCGATCTGATCGCCCGCTTCGACGACTGCCGCAGTTGCCGGATGCGGGTCGGCGCCCTGCCCCAGCACCCGACCGGGCTGATGGGCTATGCCTTCAACTGGTCGCCGGATGGCGTCGTCAACGAATATCTCAACGACTGCGAGGTGATCGAGGGCGGCGAGCGCAAGTCGGTGTCGCCGATGGAATGGCGCGAGACGATCTACATCGACGGCCTGAAACTCGAGGCCTTCACCACCTCCGGCGGGCTCGGCACCATGTGCGACACCTATCTCGGCCGGGTCGCCAACCTCGACTACAAGACCATGCGCTATCCCGGCCACGTGGATCTGATGAACTTCTTCTTCCACGAGCTGCTGATGCGCGAGCGCCGCAAGGAGGCGGGCGAGATCCTGGTCAACGCCAAGCCGCCGGTCGACGACGACGTGGTCTATGTCCACGTGGCAGCGGAGGGACGCATCGACGGGGCGTTGGCGCGGCGCGAATTCGTCCGCGCCTACAAGCCGATCGACATCGCCGGCGCCTCGCGCACCGCCATCGCCTGGACCACCGCCGGCTCGGTGGTCGGCGTCGTCGAGATGGTGCGCGACGGCATCCTGCCGGCTCACGGCTTCCTGAAGCAGGAGGAGATCCCGCTCGCGGCCTTCCTCGCGACCCGCACGGGTCGGCTCTACGCCGCCTGATCGGCACCGTCGTCGCGCGGCGTCGGCTCGAAAGGATACGACCGGCCCCATCGGGCCGGTCGGGTCTCGTCGGACGACGTGAGAGGCACGTCGGCGATCAATCGTCTTCCGTGATCAGTTGCTCGGCCAGGATCTCGACGATGCTGTCGAGCCCGCCGGTCCATTTCAGGGCAGTCTTGGCCTCTTCCATGGTCAGGCGGCAGTTGGCGCAGGACGACACCAGGGTGTCGGTGCCGGTGGCGGCGACCTGGGCCATCTTGATCTTGAACACCTCGTAGCGGATCGGCGCCGAGCGGGCGATGGCCTGGACGCCGCCGCCGCCGCCGCAACACCAGTTGGAATTGCCGGTCGGGGTCATCTCGCGGAAGTCGGTCGCCATGCCTTCGATCAGATAGCGGGCGTCCTGGGTGGCGCCGCCGCGCCGCGAGATCTGGCAGGGGTCGTGATAGGTGATGGGCTTGTCGAAGGGCTTGAACTTCAACTTGCCCTCGCGCTTCAGCCGCGCCAGGAACTCGGTGATGTGCAGCACCTCGAAGGGCAGCGTCCGGCCCATGACATTGGCGCCGTTCCACCGCATCACGCTATAGGCATGGCCGCATTCCGGGATGATCAGTGTCTTGACGCCGAGATCCTCGGCGGCTTCGACGATGCGGGTGGTCATCAGCTTGGAAATGTCGGACTTTCCCGCGAGATAGCCGAAGTTGGTCGCCTCGTAGCCCTTCGACGAGAAGGTCCAGTTGACGCCGGCGGCGTTGAACAGCTTGCCCATCGACACGATGCTGTCGGGATACTTCATCATCTCGATCGACGAGACGGTGAGGAGGACGTCGGCGCCCTTCTTGTCGAGCGGCAATTCGACCTCGTTGTCGTCGGCCAGCCATTCCAGGCGGTCGACCAGCTTGTCCGACGACAGGCCGAGCGGGCTGCCGCGGTCACGCGAATTGTCGGCGGCGGCGAAGAGGTCGGCCGGGCCGATGCCGGCGGCGGCCATCGCCTGGCGGGTCGCGCCGGTGATCGAGGCGATGTCGATGCCCATCGGGCAGACCAGGGTGCAGCGGCCGCACATGTTGCAGGTGTCGAAGATCAGCTCTTCCCACTCCGCCAGATCCTTCTCGGTGATCTTGGGCGCGAGCCCGAGCATCCCGAGGAAGCCGGTCTGGGCGCGGTGGGCCTTGGCGATCGGCATGATCTTGTAGGCGGGCGTGTATTTCGGGTTCTTGGTCGCCTGGTAGAAGTGGCAGGCCTCGGCGCAGAGGCCGCAATGGACGCAGGCCTCCGCCCAGATGGCGAGCGGTCGTCCGATCAGCCCCAAGAATTTGTCCGCGGCCGCCTGGACATTGATCGTTTCGGTCATGACGAACCTCTTTTCGATGTGTCTCGGTCAGCTGACGCGGATCTGCATCAGGTCTTCGCCATCCGGATCGGTGACGTGGACCGCGCAGGCGAGGCAGGGGTCGAAGGAGTGGATGGTGCGCTGGATCTCCAGCGGTTGCTTGGGATCGTGCAGCATGTGGCGATCCATCAGCGCCGCCTCGTAGGCGCCCGGCTGGCCGCCGAGATCACGCGGGCCGGCGTTCCAGGTCGAGGGCACGACCGCCTGATAGTTGGCGATCTTGCCGTTCTCGATGACGATCCAGTGGGCGAGACCGCCGCGCGGCGCTTCCATGAAGCCGACGCCCTTGCACTGGGACGGCCAGGTCGAGGGTTCCCACTTGTCGGGATTGTGGACCTCGAGCTTGCCCGCCTTGATGTTGGCGGTGAGGGCGCCCAACCAGCCGTCCATCTTGTCGGCGATCAGCTTGGTCTCGAGCGTGCGGGCGGCGGTGCGCCCGAGCGTCGAGAACATGGCGGTGAGCGGCAGGTCGAGCTTCTTCAGGGCCATGCCGGCGAGCTCCTGGACCTCCTTGTTGCCCTTGGCGTACATCATCAGGACGCGCGCCAGCGGGCCGACCTCCATCGCCTTGCCCTTCCAGCGCGGCGCCTTCAGCCAAGTGTATTCCTTCTCGACGTCGAGATGGGTGTAGGGGGTCTTCGGCCCGGTGTAGGCGAGCTTGGTCTCGCCGTCGTAGGGGTGAAGACCCTTCTCCTTGCCGCCGGCGTATTCGTACCAGGAATGGCCGACGAACTCCTGGATCTGCGCCGGATCGTCGAGATCGACCGGGTGGATCTTGGTGATGTCGCGGTCGAGGATGACGCCCGACGGCACCAGGAAGGTGGAGGCGTCGCCCGAGCCCTTCTCGGGGAAGTCGCCGTAGCAGAGGAAGTTGCCGAGGCCCTCGCCGCGGGCGAACCAGTCCTTGTAGAACGAGGCGATGGCGAGCGTGTCGGGGACGTAGACCTCGTCGACGAAGGCCTTCATCTTCTGGATGATCTGGCGGACGTGCTCGAGGCCGAGGACGTTGACGGCGGTCGAGGCGGCGCCGGAGCCGGCCACCGGTGCCGAGGAGATCGGCGACGGCGCGCCGCCGACCAGGAAGTTCGGGTGCGGGTTCTTGCCACCGAAGATGGTGTGGATCTGCACCACCTCGCGCTGCCAGGCGAGCGCCTCGAGATAGTGGGCGACCGCCATCAGATTGGCTTCCGGCGGCAGCTTGTACTCGGGATGGCCCCAGTAGCCGCCGGCGAAGATGCCGAGCTGGCCGGCCTCGACGAATTTGGCGAGGCGCTTCTGGGTGTCGGCGAAGTAGCCGGGGCTCGACTTGGCATAGCCCGAGATCGACTGGGCCAGCGCCGAGGTCGCCTTGGGGTCGGCCTTCAGCGCCGAGACCACGTCGACCCAGTCGAGGGCGTGCAGATGATAGAAGTGCATGACGTGGTCGTGCACATATTGCGCGCCCACCATCAGATTGCGGATCAACTGGGCGTTCTCGGGGATGACGTAGCCGACCGCGTTCTCGACGGCGCGGACCGAGGCGAGCCCATGGACCAGCGTGCAGACGCCGCAGATGCGCTGGGCATAGGCCCAGGCGTCGCGCGGATCGCGGCCCTGGAGGATGATCTCGATGCCGCGCACCGAGGTGCCCGAGGAATAGGCCTTGGTGATGGCGCCATCGGCGCCGGTTTCCGCTTCGATGCGCAAATGCCCCTCGATGCGGGTGATGGGATCGACGACGACTCGCTCGGTCATGGGCCGCGCTCCGGGTATCTGGTTCTTCGGCCGTCATCTCGTGGGAGAGGCCGAGGGCGGATGAGGGGTCGGGCGGAAGGATCCGCCCGTCGAGTTCGGATCACACGCCGCGCCGGGCGAGGAAGGCACCGGTGGCGCCCCGCGACAGGAAGACGATGAAGGCATGCATCAACTTGCCGAAGGGCAGCCAGATCAGGAGGGCGGCGACCGACAGCAGATGGATGGCGAGCAGGGTCTCGTAGCGGGCGCCGATATGGCCGACGGCGATCAGCCCGGTGACGACCGGCAGGAAGGTGACGAGCCAGCTGAGGTAGTCGTCGACGCCGGAGATGAAGCGCTTCACCGGGTTGGTGATCCGGCTGACCAGCGCCGCCACCAGCGAGATCGCGGTGATGGCGCCGACGGCGTAGATCACGCCGGAGGGCAGCGCCGGCCACGACAGACCGGTCAGGTGCTTGACGAACAGGATGTGCGGGCGGAAGCCGAACACCACGATGGCGAGGCCGAGGTGGAACACCCAGCCGTTGAAGAAGGCGAAGCGTTCGGCGTAGGCGAAGGTCGGATGGGGCAGCATGCGCCGGCCGAACTCGCGGATCGAGGCGACGAAGGGACCCGGCGTGCCGAGGCGCGGGACGGTGCGCTCGGCGGCTCTGCCGAGGAAGATCAGGGCTCCGAGGCGCCACAGGACGCCGAAGACCAGGACGACCAGGGCGACGTTGATCGCGGGGCCGCGTGCGAAATCCAAGAGATCCATGGTCCTCACCCCTTGTTCAGGCTGGCTTTGCGGCGACGAGCCACCGCGGCGGCGGCGACGCCGGCCACCGCGCCGGCCAGAGCCGCGCCGCCGACGAGTTGTGCGGTCGGGCCGATCGTGCCCGACAGCGGCACGTAGAAGCCGCCCTTGTCCCAGAAGTCCGGCTCGGAACACCCCAGGCACCCGTGACCCGACTGGATCGGGAAGGAGGTTCCGCCGTTCCACTTCAAGGTGGCGCAGGCGTTGTAGGTGACCGGGCCCTTGCAGCCGACCTCGTAGAGGCACCAGCCGGCGCGCGCGCCCTCGTCGTCGAAGGCGTGGGCGAACTGACCGCGCTCGTAGAAGGGCCGGCGGTAGCAGCGGTCGTGGATGTTCTCGCCGAAGAAGGCCTTGGGGCGGGCGAGATGATCGAGTTCGGGCACTTTGCCGAAGGACAGGAGATAGGCGATCGTGCCGGTCATCGCCTCGGGGATCGGCGGGCAACCGGGGATGTTGATCACCGGCTTGTCCTTGATGATGTCGCCGATCGACACCGCGCCGGTCGGATTGGGCTTGGCCTTGGGAATGCCGCCGAAGGCCGCGCAGGTGCCGACCGAGATGATGGCGAAGGCGTCCTTGGCCGTCTCGATCAAGGTGTCGTAGTTGGAATGGCCGGCGGTCGTCGAATAGATGCCGTCGTCCTTCATCGGCACCGAACCGTCGACGACGACGATGTACTTGCCCTTGTTCTCGACCATCGCCGCGTGGCGCGCCGCCTCGATCGCCTCGCCCGACGCCGCCTGCAGCGTGTGGTGGTAGTCGAGCGAGATGAAGTCGAAGATCAGGTCCTCGAGCGTCGGGCCGAAGGAGCGGGTGATCGCCTCGGTGCAGCCGGTGCACTCCTGGAAGGAGAGCCAGATCACCGACTGGCGTCTCGCCTTGGCCATTTCCGCCGCCATCGCCTTCGAGGTCGCCGGCGACAGCGCCATCAGCGAGCCGAGCCAGGATGCGTATTTGACGAAGGCGCGACGTGACACGCCGTGCTCCGCCAGTCTATCGCCGAGTGTCATCTGATCAGCCACGGGAAATTTCCTCCTCGTCGGCAGCGGTTGATTGTGTAACGGGGGTCTCGTCGCGCGTCGCCGCCATGCGCCGGGCGGCGTGGGCGACGTCCTCGGGATGGGAAACCAGGATCTCGGGGATGCGTGCCACCACGACCTCCTCGACGATCACCTCGCCGGACCCGCCGTAATGGCGGACCCACCAGACGCCGGAAAACCCGGTCTCATGGACTTCGGAACGGCCGGCGACCTCGAGCTCGCAGGTGACCTCGCCCTTGCCGAGCCGTTCGCGCAAGGCGTCGCGCTCGGTCTCGCCGAAGGGCAGGCTGCGGAGATCGACGACGGTCTCCTCGCCGGTCTCGACGAGGCGCGCCAGCGCATGGGCGAGTTCGGCGAAGACCGCGTCGGCGAGAGATAGGGCGGGCATCGGGGGTCCGCTTTCGGCGTTCATGGCGTCGTCTCCCAGAGATCGAGAATGGCGTCGACGTGGTCGCGCGCGGCGGGCACGGCGGCCCACACCGACGCCTGCGGCTCGGCGCCCAGGCCGATGTCGCCGGCCTGGATGGCGACCAGGGCGCGCCGTTCGGGCTTGGTGCCGATCAGTTCGGCGGTGAGGATGAGGTCGGAGACGGCGATCTCATGCGGGGTCGAGCGCTTGACCCGGAGCAGCGCGTCCATGTCGTCGCCGTCGAACCGGCGAACCTCGCCGACCGAGCCGCCGAAATCGGCGGCGTCGACCAGGATCACCCCGGCGGCGTTCTCGATCAGCGGCAGGAGGGCGAGGCCGATGGTGCCGCCGTCGTGGAACACCACGTCGGTGCCCCGCGCGCCGGTTCGCGCCTCGGCTTCGGCGAGTTCGCGCACCACGTGGACACCGATGCCGTCGTCGGTCAGCAACGTGTTGCCGACACCGAGCACGACGATTCCGGATCCATGCGAGACATGTGTCATGACATCACCCGAGCCTGCCTACTTTATGAACTTCTAATGTTTTAGAGTTTTGACACGGATCAAACCAATTCGATATTTCAGTCGAAATCGGAAACCGTGGACACCGTCGAAAACACCCGGTTTTACCCCTCGAACCTCGCCGAGACCGCGTGCTACGGGCACAGCCTTCCCCGCTCGGCGAGGATCTGCCGATCCGCCGCCGAATATCGTCCTGGGAACGCCGCTCTCGCTTCACTGAGATTTCAGATCGACGCGAGGCGGAGGTGTTACGAGAGTTCGCCGGTCAGCCGGCGCAGCCGGCGAAACCGTCGGCGGCCATCTTGGCGTCGTACTTGTCGGCGACCGCGGCGCCAGGGGTCAGGGTCGGCTTGACCGCGGCCCAATCCTCCGGCTGGAGTTCGACCATCCAGGCACCGTAGGGGTCGTCGTTGGCGAGCGTCGGGGTGGCGACCAGCGCGTCGTTGACGGCGACGACGTTGCCGCCGGCGGCCGATTTCGCCGGGCCGACCCACTTGCCCGATTCCACCGTCGCGCAGGACTTGCCCGCCGCGACCGGCTTGCCGGCCTTCTTCGGCGTGAAGGCTACCAGCTTGCCGGCGAGCGCCACGGCGACCTGGGTCATGCCGATGCGGACGTTGCCGTCCGGCATCTCGCGATACCAGGTGTGGGTGTCGACGTCGTAGAGCAGTTCGTCGGGCAGATTGCAGCCACGGACCACGGGCATGTTCGTCTTCCTCTCCTTGGGCTCGCCCCCGGTACCTCGGAAGCCGGTTCCGGGTCGGGCGGGCTCGTCGTCTCGAGATTTCCCCGGAGGATCACGTCGGTGATCCCCCCTCTCTTCGTGTCTCCCGCCGCCGCGATCTCGGGTCGCTGGTTCGGCGGGAGGTCGGTCGTTCCGTCGTGTCTTCCGGCGCTCTACTTCGTACGGAACGGTCGCCATACCGATCGGATCGGGTCCGGCGGCCGCTCCGACGACCCCCGTCGACGTGAGCCTGACGTCGGCGGGTGTCCTCCCGTCGTGGGGGGGCCTCGACGGAACGCTCAGTAGGTCAGGACCTTGACCTCGTCGTCTTCCATGACCTTCTCGATCAGATAGGCCCCGCCGACCACGCCCGTGCATTCCGGGATCAGGTCGTCGGTGGTCATGTCGAAGAGGTCGAGGTTCGGCGAGCAGCACCTGAACACCACGCCGGCCTCGTGGGCGTCCTTGATGAACTCGTAGACCGACTTCGGGCTGCCCTGCTTGACCACCAGCTTCTCCGCGACGCCCTTCTTCATCAGGATGCCGGAGGCCGCGGTGCAGATCACCTCGACCTCGTAGTCCATGGCGGCGGCGACCGTCGCCTGGAAGAACGGCGCGCCGAGCTCGGCCGGGTCGTTCGGATCGGTGTTCGCCAAGATGATCAAGAGTTTGCTGGCCACGGCGGTTCTCCTCGGGTTCGGCCGGTTCGGCGACGCTCGGCCACACGACTCCTCGGCTTCACATTATGATATTCTAATGTTACTTCCATTGGGGTCCGTCGGCGTCCGTCTTTTCCCTCTGCGACACCCAATTCAGGTGGAAACGTTCTTTCCAGATGCCGCCGCCTCGAGGACGTCGGCGAAGTCGCCCGCCCCGGCGCTGAGCAGACCTATGTCGGCATTCGCGAAGAAGTCCTCGACCTTTTGGCGGATTTCGCCGATCGGCGTGCCGCGCAATGCCGATTCCAGGTCGAAGATCGTGCGCGGCGGCGTCACGAAGAAGTCGCCGGTGATCAAGGCCTCGCGGATGCGCGGGCTCCCCTCGCCTTCCAATCGGAGGTGGGCTTCGATGGTTCCGCCCTTTCCAGTGAGGGAAGCGTGGTGGGATCCGTCCGCCGGCGTATCGATCTCGGCGACGAAGTCGTCGGTGCCGATCTCCTCGTCGTAGGCGGCCTTTGCGAGGGTTTCCTCGCGCGCCGTGATGGCGCCGCGCGCGGTGGCGATGCCGAGCCCCTCGCGGAAGCCGGCGAGCAATGCTTCCTGAATCTCGGCGCGCGACGGCATCGCGTCGCCGAGCAGCGCCTTAAGCGTCGTCACTCGGGCGCCGGCGTCGTCGAGGGCGCGTTTGGCGAGCTTCGCCTCGGGCACGTTGAGGGCCGCGAGCATGCGCGTCGGGTCCATGTCGGCGAGAATCGTCGCCTGATAGAACAGTGTGTCGCCATCGAAGAAGCCGCCAGTGCCGGAGATCTTGCGCCCGTCGACCTCGATGTCGTTGCGCGGACGGTAGCGCGCGGCGACGCCGAGCTTCGTCAGTCCGAGCGCGATCGCCTCGCAGATCGCCTTGGCCAGATCGCCGAGCGAGACGATGCCGAGCGTCGCGCGATGGAACACCAGTTCCACCCCGAACTGGCCCTCGTCCATGTAGAGCGCGCCGCCGCCGGTGATCCGCCGGACGGTGCCGACGCCGTTGTCGCGGCACCAGTCGAGGCGGATCTCCTTCGACAGCGACTGATGCCGGCCCACCAGCGCCGAGGGGCGGAAGGTGAGGAAGCGGATCGTGTCGGGGATCTCGCCGGCCTTGTGCGCATCGATCAACGCGGCGTCGAAGGCGATGTTCGCCCGGCCCTCGCGCACGCCCGTGTCGATGACCCGGAAGAGTCTGCTCATCCTCGTGTCTCCGCTTTCGTCCACCCGAGCTGACGGCGGATCTTGGCGCGATCCCGCTTGTTCGGTTGGAAGGGGAAGGAGGCGATGTTCGACGGCGGGCTGTCGCCATAGGGTCGGTCGCAGGCGGAGACGTCCTCGGCGACCTTGCCGGGGCAGCCGGAGGTGCGGAAGGCGGTGCCCGCCTCGATCACCGCGTCGACCTCGGCCGTCGGGAGCCCGTAGTCGATCACCCGGCCATGATTGTCGAAGCGCATGTGGTCGAGCCGGACGTCGCGGTAGTCGATCAGGTAGCGCGCCAATTGGACCCGGCGCCACTGGTCGCGCGGCGTCGCCGGCAGGTGATCCATCAGCGAGCCGCTCTCCGGATAGAAGGAGAACATGTGGGAGTGGCCGCCGATGTCGCGGATCCGCTGGACCATCTCCAGCAGTTCGTGCTCGGTCTCGCCCATGCCGGCGATCAGATGGACGCCGATCTTCTCGCGTCCGAAGATGTCGGCGGCGTGCCCCATCACCTCCCAATATTTCTCCCAATGGTGGGGGCCGTCGACGGTCTTGCCACGGGTGCGCTCGAAGAGTTCCGGGGTGGCGGCGTCGAAGGCGACGGTGAAGATGTCGGCGCCGAGATCCTTCAGGCGCTGGACGTCGGCCCGCGTCATCGTCGTCGGGTTCGACAGGATCGACACCGGAATGTCGGACGGGTCGATCCGGTCGGTCCAGGTCTTCAGCACCGTCACCGTGTTGGCGTCGGAGGCGGGATGGGTGATCATCGAGATGCACATGCGGTGGAACGAGGTCTTCGTCCCTTGCGCCTTCACCCGGTCGACGATCTCGACCATCGGCACCGCCGGCCAGTCGACGCGGATGAAGTTGCGGTCGGCGTAGTCGCGGTCGGCCTCGCGGTGGCGAGCGAGACCGCAATAGGCGCAGTTGGCGCGGCAGCCCTCGGGATAGGTCAGGAGCAGGTTGAGGCAATGGGTGCAGGCGCAGCGATGCATCCGGCCCGCCATCAGGCCGAGCGAGATCGCCGCGGCCGTCGACACCTGGACATAGTCGGGTGAGCGCATGTCCGGGGTCTGGATGTTGGCGTTGGGCAGGTAGACGCCGGTCGGCGCCACCCCGCCGGCCTTCACCCGCGCGCCGTTCCTGGCCTCGGTCGGGGTCCGACCCGGCTCACGCGGCCGCATCGTCTCGAAGGGGTTGAAGTCGAGCCCGCCTTGCGCCGTGGCGCGCGGACGTGGCGGGGATTCGAGACAGCTCATGCGGCTACTCCTTCGAAGAAGACGGGGCGCGCGCGAGGCGCGGATCCCTTCTCCCCTCGCGGGAGAAGGTGGCGCGAAGCGCCGGATGAGGGGGCCGGGCGGATCGATCGGGCGCTGCGCGTGTGGTGAGGCACAGACCCCTCATCCGCCCTTCGGGCACCTTTCTCCCGCGAGGGGACCCTCGGGTAATTCGGAAGGTCTTCTCGGCGATGCCGGTGCGCGATGGTTCGAGACGGGCCTGCGGCCCTCCTCACCATGAGGCGTTTTTGGAATTTTCGAAGCAAATTCAATAGCCTCATGGTGAGGAGCGCTCGGCACGAGCGCGTCTCGAACCATCGCGCACGGACGTCGAAAAGGGCCTCGACAGAATTTCGCACCGGCCTCGCAAGGGGAGAAGGGACGGGCGTGAGGGTGGCGGGGTGCCCTGACTTGCTCATGCGGCGACCTCCTCGAGTGGGTCGGTCCAATAGCTGTCGTAGGCGATCCAGGATCGCTGGAGGTCGGCCGGGCGAAGGCGATGTTCGGCGTGCGCCGCCATCACCGTCTCGCGGCGGCGGCGGGCGCGGCCGAGCGCCGGACCGAAGAGGTCGGTGATCTCCTCGGCGTAGTCGTCGATGGCGCCATCGTCGCCACCGACGATCGCCGCCGCCGCCTCGCCGGCCATGCGGCCGGAGACGACGGCCGAGGCGATGCCGGCGCCGGTGATCGGATTGGTGAGGCCGCAGGCGTCGCCGGCGAGCAGCACGTCGGTCGCGCCGAGATGCCCGACCGGCGCGAGAAGCCCGCCGGAGGGGATCAGGCCGCCGGTCATCGCCAGGACGTCCCAGCCGACGCGGCCTTGCCGCACCAGCGTCGCGTGAAGCCCCTCGAGCAGGATCCGCAGCCACTGGCGGGCCGTGGCGTCGATGCCGAGGCCGAGATTGGCGACATCGCCCTTGGGGAAGAGCCAGCCGTAGCCGCCGGGCGTCGCGGTCGAGAGGAAGATGTCGGTCGCTCGATGGGGCACCAACAGGGGCACGGTGATCTGGCGGGTGTGCGAGAACACGGTGTTGACGCTGGCGATGGCGCGACCCACGGCGGAGCGCGGCCCATCGGCGCCGACGATCACCCGTGCCCGGAGGGTCGACCCGTCCTGGAGACGGACGCCGTCGGCGTCGACCCGGGTCACGGCGGCGGCGAAACGGCAGTCGGCGCCGGCGGCGCGCGCCCTTTCGACGAGACGCGCGTCGAAGCGGGCGCGGTCGATGATGTGGCCGGGCAGCCCGTCGCGGCGCGAGCCCTCGGAGCCCGCGCCCTCGATATGGGTGTCCATGGCGTCGATCGGCTGGACCACGTCGCGGCCGAGATCGGCGAGTTCGGTGCCGAGCGACCGCGGCACGAATTCGGCGCATTGCACCGGCAGGCCGGGCACGGCGCGCCTGTCGAGGCCGATCACCCGCGCTCCGGCGCGCGCCGCCGCCGTCGCCGCCGCCGCCCCCGCCGGCCCGAGGCCGACGACCAGCACGTCGCAGTCGAGGGGGGCGGGATCGCTCATCAGGCGGCGCAGGGCGAGACCCGCCCCCTCCCCGCGATGCGACCTTCGCCGATCTCCTTCATCGAGCAGCAGGCCATCTGTTGTTCGTGGTCGCGGCCGATCAGGCGGGCCACTTCGACCGCGCCCTCCGCCGGAAAGGCGATGCCGTCGAGGCCGGCCATCACCGCATAGGCGTCGGTGACGCGCTTGTGCATGCCGGCGGGACGGGCGCAGCCGAGCAGCACGTCGCGATCGGGGAGCCGCGAGCGCCCCTCCAGGAAGATGCGGCCGATGTCGGCGGTCGCCGGTTCGACGAAGGAGCCCGGCTCGGCGTAGAACGGCATGATCACCACGAAGACCAGCGAATGGACGGGATGGCGCGCCACCATGTCGAGCGCCCGCGCCTCGCCGAGAATGCGGCCGTAGTGCAGGCCGATGACGATGTGGGGCACCACCTCCATCGAGGTCTCGGTCAGGGCGGCGAGCGTCTCCTCGAAGTCCTCGACCCGGCGATCGAGGTGGTAGACTTGCGCGATCGTCTCTTGCGATCCGATGACGTCCATCATCACCGTGTCGACGCCGGCCGATTCCATCGCGCGGGCCCGCGCCCGGTCGATCAGCGCCGAGTGGAGGGCGATCTTGAGGTCGGGAAAGTCGCGCTTCAGACCCTCGATGACCGGATAGAAGCGCTCGTAGCGGATCTCGTTGCGCTTGTCCGAGCCGCCGGAGAGCAGGAAGCCCGAGAGGCCGCGCAGGGCGATCATGTCGCGCACGCGGGCGTCGAAGTCCTCGGGCCGGAGCGCCGGGATCATCGGCTTCAGTATCTCGGTGCGGCAGTGGTCGCAGTTCAGCGCGCAGGCCGAACCGGTGATCGAGAAAGCCGGAAACGTGCCCTTCGAGCAGCCCTGGAGTTCGCTCGAATCATATTCCCTGAAGGTCGGCGTCGAAAAACGGATCGGTGAGGCGCCACGCGGATCGGCGCGCGCCGCCGCGGCCCGCTCCATCGCCTCGACGAGGGGCGCGTCGAAGACCGCATCCTCCAGCGGCTCGATCGCGCCGAGGCGCTCCAGCCATCCCATCGACGAGCCTCCCTGAAATTTCTCACATAATGAAATTCCAATATATCGTCGCCCCAACCCTACGCCGATTCAATCGGGACGAATGCTAAGGAGTGGCGACACCCCCTCTTCGCCGCTCACGAAGCCGTGATCGCGGCGACGATGTCGTGGAATTCCGGTCGGATCGGTCCGTGATTGGGTGGGTCGACAAGGCTCGTCAGCCAGAAGGGCCGGCGCTCGTCGTCGTCGACGAGATCGCAGTCGAGGGCGGCGAGGCGCGCCCGGGAGACCTCGGGGAGCCCGTCCGGCGGCGCGAATCCCGCCAATCGGCCCCACAACCCGGTCCAGAGTCGAGCGAGCGTCCACGGATTGTAGCCGCCGCCGCCGAGAACGACGGCGCGCGGCGATGCCTCGACGATCCTCTCCACCGCCTCCCAGATCACCCCGTTCGAGAGCTCCATCGTCGACAAGGGATCGCCGGCGAGCGGGTCGGCGCCACAGGTGACGACGACCGCCTGAGGGTCGAACCGCCGGGCGATCGGCAGCACCGCCTGCTCGATCAGCAGCGCGAATTCGTCGTCGACGATGCCGCGCGGCACCGGCATGTTGCGCGCCCTACCCTCGCGGCGGTCGTCGAGCCGGCCGGTTCCCGGCCAGCGGCCGTCCTCGTGGATCGATACGGTCATGACGCGGGCGTCCGCCGCGAAGGCATCCTCGACGCCGTCGCCGTGATGGGCGTCGAGATCGACGTAGAGCACCCGCGTCAGTCCGGCGTCGAGGAAGCCGAGGACGGCGAAGACCGGATCGTTGAAGAAGCAGAAGCCGCTCGCCCGATCGCGCTTGCCGTGATGGGTGCCGCCGGCGGGGTGGAACACGACGCGGCCGTCCATCGCCAGCCGCGCCGATTCCCAGGAGCCGCCGACCGAGGTCGCGGCGCGCTCGAAGACACCGGGGAAGAACGGGTTCTCCATGGTGCCGATGCCGTAGGTCCGGCGCGCCTCGGCCGTCACCAGCCCTTCCACATCCGCCTTCGCGAGTGCAGCGACATAGGCTTCATCATGGTGGCGCGTCAAAAGGCCGCGCGACGCGATGGGGGATGGCCGCCACCGCCCCTCGAGCCAGCCGAGGTCGTTCGCCAGGTCGACGACGGTCTCCACACGCGGGATCGCCAGCGGGTGAATCCGCCCGAATGCCGCACGGCGATAGATCTCGGAGCCGACGAATAAGGTAGAAGCGCTGTCCAACATTTCCGCCAACCGTCTTTCCACCTTTGGTGTCGCTTCTGAGTGACACCGCAATGCAGCATTCCACTTATGGGGCCAGAACTCACTTGCGCAGCTTCGA
Organism: Prosthecomicrobium sp.; assembly: GCA_048497495.1. GTDB lineage: Bacteria > Pseudomonadota > Alphaproteobacteria > Rhizobiales > Ancalomicrobiaceae > JAFHCF01. The sequence continues at coordinate 2,493 of JAFHCF010000132.1, read as the reverse complement.
GGAGCGGCTTAGCACTCTTCCATCGCCCTACACTAATATGCGAATATATCCTTCATTCGCATCGGATAGCCGATGCCGCCCAACATGGAGCGAGGTCGTAAGATGAGCCCGCAAGGAGACGGCGCCGGTTCGGCGAACGCCCCGAAGTCGATGACGATCATCGTCACCAAGGGAAGCCTGGATTGGGCCTACCCGCCCTTCATCCTGGGGACGACCGCCGCCGCGATGGGCGTCGACGTCACCATGTTCTTCACCTTCTACGGGCTGCCGCTGCTGCTCAAGAAACTCGATCTGCAGGTCACCACGCTCGGCAATCCGGCGATGAAGATGCCGATGATGGGCATGCACATGACGATGCCCAACATCATCGGCATGCTCCCCGGCGTCGACGCCGGCGCCACCGTGATGATGAAGAACATGATCGCCAAGAAGGGCGTGGCCTCGATCGAGGAACTGCGCGACATGGCGATCGATTGCGATATCAACATGATCGCCTGCCAGATGACCATGGACCTGTTCGAGTATAAGCTCGAGGACATGATCGGCGGGATCAAGCTCGGCGGCGCCGCCACCTATATGGAAAACGCGCTGAAGTCCGACATCAACCTCTACATCTGAGCCACGACGGACGCCGGCCAGCCAACGAGCCGGCGCCTTCGGGCCGAAACATCGGGAAAAGGAACACGTCATGGCCGATCAGGTACTCGACGCCAAGGGGCTGAATTGCCCGCTGCCGATCATCAAGACCAAGAAGGTGCTGAAGGACATGGCCCCCGGCACGACGCTCGAGGTGCTTTCCACCGATCCGGGCTCCGTCGCCGACTTCGCCGCCTTCTGCCGCACCACCGGCAACGAGATCGTCGAGCAGAGCCAGGACGGGACGGTCTACCGTTTCATCATCCGTCGCGCCGCCTGAGGCGCGATTAGAGGCCTCCGCGGAGGTCTCGGCGCGGGCGGGAGCGACGAATATGTCGCACCGTCCGAAATGATGTTCGCGACGATCGACGTCGCGTGCGATTCGCGATGACGCGAATCTCGGTTGGGAATAGCCTCGTCAACTCTACCGGGGGGTGGAGTCGACAGACGTCGAAACAAAAACGGGATGCGAGGGCCACGCATCCCAACTTGAGGCGCCCGCGGGGCGCCGTCATCGGGGGATGAACATGACGTCCAACAATCTGCGCGGCGGCGTATCCGCTCTGGGGCTGATCGCGGCCCTGTCGTTCGGTGTGAGCGCGGCCAACGCGACCGAGGGCTATTTCCAGACCGGCTACGGCACCATCCAGAAGGCGCAGGCAGGCGCCGGCGTCGCCAATCCGGAAGACGCCATGAGCCTGTCGGTCAACCCGGCCGGTCTCGTCCACGTCGGCAACCAGCTCAACATGGCCTTCACCCTGTTCTCGCCGAAGCGCGACGTCACGGTGACCGGCGCCGGCTTCCTGGCGGGTGGCAAGACCAAGAGCGGTTCCGACTACTTCCTGATGCCGAACATGGCCTACAGCCGCCAGCTCGACGCGCAGTCGGCCTGGGGCGTCGCGGTCTTCGGCAACGGCGGCATGAACACCAACTACGGCCCCGTCGCCAATCCGGCCTGCGGCCCGGGCGGCTCCGGCATCTTCTGCGGCGGTCGCGCCGGCGTGAACCTCGAGCAGATGTTCCTCACCGTGGGCTACGCCCGCAAGATGGGTGACGTCTCGATCGGTGTCGCGCCGATCGTCGCCATGCAGAAGTTCCGCGCCATGGGCCTCGGCGCCTTCGCCGGCTTCTCGTCCGATCCGGCTCACCTCTCCAACACCGACACCGACACCTCGTACGGCGCCGGCGCCCGCGTCGGCCTGCAGTGGAGCCTGCAGCCCGGTCTGCGCCTCGGCCTGACCGGTCAGACGCCGATCTGGTCGACCAAGTTCGAGAAGTACGCCGGCCTCTTCGCCGACGGTGGCAGCTTCGACATTCCGGGCCAGGTTTCGGCCGGTCTGGCGTGGGACGCCACCCGCGACCTGACCCTGATGCTCGACTGGCGCCACATCTTCTATTCGGCCGTCGGTTCCATCGGCAATTCCTCGACCCTGCTCGGACCGGGCTCGCTCGGCTCGAAGAACGGCCCGGGCTTCGGCTGGTCGGACGTCGACGCCGTGTCGATCGCCGCCGCCTACAAGGTCAATGCCGACCTGACGCTGCGCGCCGGCTACTCGCACAACACCAACCCGGTGTCCTCGACCGACGCGATGTTCAACATCTTCGCGCCGGGTATCGTCACCGACCACATCTCGGCCGGCGCCAGCTACAAGGTGTCGCCGAACTCGGGCATCGAGTTCGCGGTCGGCTACGTGCCGCGCCACAACGTCGACGGCACGACGCTGGCGACCCTGCCCTTCCCGGTCCAGGGCGTCCGCCTGTCGATGGAGCAGTTCGAGGTTTCGATGGGCTACACCTATAAGTTCTGAGCCGAGGGCTTTCAGAACCGGCACTGACGAAGGCCGCGCGACACCCGAG
>JAFHCF010000131.1:0-7123 GCA_048497495.1 Prosthecomicrobium sp. | reverse complement strand
GGGTGGGAGGTCGAGAGGACGGACCGGCGTGGAAGGAGAAGGTCCTCGGCATCGAGCGAGCCACCGACGCGGCCGGCGGAATACGGCTTCGCCTATTCCGCCCTACGTCGCCAACCGCTCCAGCGCCGCCACCACCAGATCGGTCACACCGGCGTCGTCGCCGACGGTGGCGACGTGGTGGACGACGGCGGGGGTCTCGGCCACGCGCGCGGCGACGTCGTCGAGGGCGTGGGTGCCGGCGGAGACGAAGAGGCCGACGACGATCTCGGGGCCGTCGGCGGTGATCACCTCGTGGAAGAACGGCGCCTCCTCGATGAAGCCGAGGTGGAGGTTGGTGCCCAACCGATAGCCGAGATCGGCGGCGATCGCTTCGGCCGCGCGGCGCGAGCCGGTGTCGCCGGAGCCCGAGCCGTGGGCGATCAGGGCGACGCGCAGATCCCTGGGCTCGCGGCCGCCCTGCATCGAGGCGATCGAGCGCAGGCGGTGCTCGACGAGGTCGACGAGGCCGGGATCGAGGCCGAAGACCGGCAGGATCTCCGCTTCGGCGAAGCCGTTCTCGGCGAGGAGCTTGGGCAGCTTGACCCGGACGAACCAGCCTTGCGCCATGAACAGGGGATAGACCGCCACCCGGCCTCCCGCCGCGCCGAGCCGGGCATGGGCGGCGGCGAAGGTCTCCGGCCGCTTCAAGGTCGCCCAGTCGACGGGGATGTCGAGGCGCTTGGCCAGCCGCTCGGTGAGCCGGCGCACCGTCTCGTCGCGTGGCGCCTCGCCGCCGTCGCCATGGGCGACGACGAGGAGGGCGGCGGGCGGCGGCGGGCGATCGGTCATGAACTCATCCGGCGAGGGTCGATCCGACCCAGATAGGCACGGCCGCGCCGACGTCCAGCCCCGTCGAGCGGGCGGTCCGCGTCGAGGCCGCCACCGGGGCTCGGGCGAGGCGGTCTCGTCACTTCAACGGGCGGCCGTTGACCGCGACGTGCTCGCCGGCGAAGTCGAAACGCCAGACCAGTTCGTCGCCCTTGCGTTCGGCGAACCCGCGGGCCTGGGCGATCAATCCGGCGAGGGCGCGGGCCTGAGGATCGTCGGCGTCGGGGCCGGCGAGATGGTCGGCGACACCGTCGATCCCGTTGGCGCGAATGGTGATCGCCCCCTCGGCGCCCTCCGGGCCGGCTTTCAGGCGCCCGTCGAGGGCGAGGCCGTAGAGGGGCCCCGACAGCCGATTGCCGTCGAGAACGATCTCGGCGGTGCCGCGCGGCAGGAACAGGGCGGCGATGCGGGTCCGTTGTTCCGGGGACAGCGGCTGCGGCGCGGTGAAGTCGGCGGCGTCGAGGAAGGCGGAGATCGGCGTCGCCAGATCGTAGCCGTCGGCCCGGCCGGTGAAGGAGACGTCGGTGGGCACCAGTTTGCGGCCCCACTTCGGCATGAACAGCGAATAGGCCTCGAGGCCGGACACACCGAAGCCGGCGGCGGCGTGGCCGTCGCGGGTGAGCCCGGCGAGGTCGATGTCGAGGGTCGCCTTGGCCGCCTTGAGGATGCCGAAGGGCGTCTCGAAGGAGAAGTCGGCGGCGGCGATCTTCTGGGTCATCTCGGTGAAGACGGGCAGGGCGGCGGCGATCTTGGCCTTGAGCGCCGCCTGGCCGGTGGTGAAGTCGGCGGGCGCGTGATGGGCGACGAGATGGGCCCACAGATCGAGCAGGGCGGCGTGGCGCAGCCCGCGCAGGCCGACGGCATCGTCGCGGCGGCCGGTCGTCAGGGTGAACTTCATGTCCGGGATCTTGGAGGCGGGGGCGCCGGTGATCTCGATCGCGTAAGTGAAGGAGGCGATCCCCTGATGGAGGGCGGCATCGACGACGCCGGGGGTGGCGGTGGCGCGCGCCTGGCCGTCGAGCATCAGGTCGTTGGAGGTGTTCTCGGCGACGACCCCGACGCCGGTATCGGTCTCGGCGATGGTCGACTTCGCCGTGATGCTGGCCATGCGGCCCCGGATCCGCGGAGCGACGCCGGTCGCCGGGTCGGTGACGACCTCGAATTCGAGGCCCTCCGCCCCGCTTTCGGTCACCTGAGCACCGTTGCGGACGATCATATTCGGGATGCGATAGTCCCAGAAGCGCCAGTTGGAGCCGTCATGGGGGGCGAGCGCCACCGATATCGGGTTCCACTCGACCGAGACGTCCTGGCGCTTGTCGGCCGGCGCCAAGGCGAGGAGACGGCGCGCCAAGAGACCGACGTCGAGGCTGGCGCGATAGTGATCGCCTTCCGTCGTCACCGTGACGGCGGAGGGCTCGCCGGCCGGCGGCTTGCCGAAATAGGTCTCGCCGATGCCCTGGAGGCGGGCCGCCTCCTCGGCCGTCGCCTGAGCGAGGGCGGGCGAGGCGGCCACGAGGCCGCCGGCGAGGAGCAGCGAGGGCAGGACGCGGTGTGTGATGGCACGCATGACGGCTCCGATCGGCGCGACGACCGCGCGAGTGCCGACAGTAGCGAGAGAGCGGTCGCAACGCCAACCGGTTCGTGCCGGGGGGCGTTCACGCGACGTGAATTGCACCGTCGGAAGCAGCGAGGTCGCCGTCGCGAGACCTTCCTTCTCCGCTCGCGGAACCTCCGTGGATATCCGATGCGGCCCACGCGAGGCGCGACGAGGGCAGGGGGCGCGCGTGATGCTTCGAGACGCGCTCTTCGAGCGCTCCTCAGCACGAGGCGTTTGTTCTGAAGGGGTTTTCTCGAGCCCTCGTTTTGAGGAGGCCGATGGCCCGTCTCGAAGGATCGCGCAGGGAAGCCGACCAAAGGGGCGTCCCAGAGCCGTGCACGATCTCCAGGCACATCGAGCGGTGACCGTCGGACCCCCGAACCTTTCCCCGAACGAACGAAGGGTCCGACGGTGACCGTCGGACCCCCTAACCTTCCCCTGAAACGAACGAAGGGCCCGACGGTGACCGTCGGACCCTTCGAGCGAAACTGGCTCCGCGAGCAGGACTCGAACCTGCGACCATTCGATTAACAGTCGAACGCTCTACCAACTGAGCTATCGCGGAACACGCCGAGGCGCGTTGCGGCGCGGTCTATATCAAGGTCGTCCCCGCTTGCCAAGCCCGTTCGACACCGCCGCGGACGCTTTCCCCGGCGCCACACCCGGCCGAAGTGCCGCGGAGGGCTGAAAACCGGGCCGAACCGGGCGCCTGTCGATCTGCGGCTCGATCGGGTCGTCGGGGCGCGACGATGCGCGGGCGGGCGACCGGCGCGGGCGAATCTGCGACACTCGCCGTCCCTCTTCGTGCCTCGGGAGCAAGCTCATGCCGTCCGTCGTCGTCCCGCCGCTCCGCGATTTCGTCTTCGGCGGCGCCCGCTCGGGCAAGACCGCGCTGGCGCTCGAGAGGGCCGAGGCGAGCGGTCTCGAGCCGGTGATGGTGGCGACGGCGCAGGCCCACGACGACGAGATGGCGGCGCGCATCGAAGCCCACAAGGCCGAGCGCGACGGTCGGTGGACGACGATCGAGGCGCCGCGCGATCTCGCCGGCGTGCTCGATCGAGAGGCCGGCGGGGGACGTGTCCTGGTGGTCGACTGCCTGACGCTCTGGCTCTCCAATCAGATGATGGCCGAGGCCGACGTCGAGGCCGAGATCGAGCGCCTCGTCGACGCGCTGGGGCGGCTCGCCGGGCCGGTGATCCTGGTCTCCAACGAGGTCGGGCTCGGCATCGTGCCGGAAAACGCGCTCGCCCGGCGGTTTCGCGACGCTCAGGGGCGTCTCAATCGGCGGGTGGCGGCGGTCGCGACCCGGGTCACCCTGGTCGCCGCCGGCCTGCCGCTGATCCTGAAATCGCCGCCGGGGGCGTGAATTCGGGCGATCCCGTGGCCGGGCCGCGCGGCATGTCGTCGTAACGTGTTCGACGATGAGGAGCGTTCCCGATGGGAGCGCTCCCGATTCTCCGAACGCGGGCGCGGTGGTTCAATGTCGGCAGGTTCGGGAACGGCGACCCACGAGGATGTCTCGGGGGACGGGGTTCGGTCGAATCGGCGACGAGAAGCGCGTGCCCTTCGTCGGCGCGGCGAAAGTGCTGATCGGTGGCATCATCCGTCCACAGGGGCGCCGGCGCCCCGCGTTCCGGCTTCGCGCCGGTCGCGGCGGCGGACGAGCGCGGCGATTGCAGGATCTGCCCGTTGCGGGCGCGCTGCATCAGCTATGGCTGGATGTCGCCCGGCGGCATCTGGTTCGAGAACGCCGTGGTGCTGCGTCCGCCTTCCGGCTGCCGCGGCTACGAGGGCCGGAGCGCCGACATCCTCGGTCATTTCGAGGCGCCGAAGGACGACGAGAAGCGCTGAACGCGCGCGATCGCACGCCGTCCCGCGAGCCGAGCGTCGATCCGATCTCACATCGATGGGGGGCGTCTTGGAGGCCTCGTCCGGATCGTTGCCGTGTCAGGCGATTTGCGTTTTACATCGATTATATGTCGCATGGTCGATGAGTTTGAGATGTGCCTTTCACAACGTTGGTCTCTCACAACGGGGTTCATTCCGCGGTCGCGGCAGGCCCGGAAGGTGCGATGATTTTCGCCCCACTCGGCGGTTGTTCGAACGCCGGCCGCGATTGCACGACGGTATCGAGGTGTGGTATCAGTCGACATGAACAGCAAGGCACGCAAGACGTTTCACGCGATCTTCGCGGACCCGGTCAAGTCCGATGTGCGGTGGAGCGACGTCGAAGCGTTGTTCGTCGCCTTGGGGGCGACCATATCAGAGGGACGTGGTTCGCGCGTTCGTGTCGGGCTGGGCGGGATGGATGCGGTATTTCACCGGCCCCACCCGATGCCTGAGACGGACAAGGGAGCGTCGAAGGCGGTTCGCCGGTTCTTGGAAAGCGCGGGGGTCACGCCATGAGCACCATGACGCATGATGGTTACATCGCCGAAATCGAGATCGACGAGGACACCGGCCTTCTGTCGGGTGTCGTCGTGAACACCCGCGCCACGCTGCATTTCACCGGGAGCACCGTTGCGGAGTTGAAGGCGGCGTTCGTCGACACGATCGAGGACTATCGCGAGTGGTGCCGGTCGGAAGGCCGGGAGCCCGAACGGCCGTATTCCGGCACTCTGTCCTTGCGCATCCCGCCCGACCTTCACCGCCGCCTCGCGACGGCAGCGGCGAGGCAGCACAAGTCGATCAACGCCGTGATCACGTCCGCGTTGGAGGAAGTCGCCTAACCCGTCGCCGATCCCCAAGCCTACGCGGCGATGTCACGCAGCCCCGTCGAGACACCTCGGCGGGGTTCTTCGTTCAAACAAGGCCCCGATCTGCCAGTGCCCGAAGGGGCGGATGAGGGGGCTTCCCAAAGCCGAACACGAACCGAACCCCTTCGAGCGATTGCCTTGCCTCATCCCGACAGGCTTTGCAAACGGGGCGAATGAGCGCGAACGAGAGCACTCCGCGATCGGCCAAAATGGCGGATTTCTGCGGGTTTTTCATCGTATGCACAGGAGAGAAAGGGGGAGATGGAGGCCTCGTCCGGATTCGAACCGGAGTACACGGATTTGCAGTCCGCTGCGTAACCACTCCGCCACGAGGCCTCACGGGGTGGGATCTCTAAACACTCGCCGTCGGATAGGCAAGACCTCCCGGCGCGCGCCGATCGAATTCGCGCCGGCGCGACGATCGGCGGCAGGCGGGCCGGGTCGTCTCGACCGAGGCAGGGCGGCGGAGCGGCGACGCGCCGTAGCGCGGCGGGGGCGGGATCCCCGCGCGAACGGGGCGTCGGCGGCGCCCGGCGCCTCCGGTCAGCTTTCGTTCACCACGATCGGGCTAGGTTGGGGTCCGCCGACGCCGAGGCGGGCCGCCGTGCCGCTTCGGGCGGCGCGGCCGTCATCCGCCGGCGGCGATCTCCGAGCCGGCCCATCGCGGCCCGTCCATCGAGGAACCACGACTGCTCATGACATCGATCGCGAAGACCTTCCGTTGCCCGGCGCGCAGCGGCGCCGGTGTCGCCCTTCTGGCGCTCACCGCGTCCGCCGGGCTCGTCCCCACCACCTCCGCCTCGGCGGCGCCCTGCGGGCCGGAACGGATCGCGGCGGTGTTGGCGCCGGCGACCGAAAAGGCGCGGTCGGTGCAATTGGCCTGCGAGATGAAGCTCTCGCGCTCCGACGTGATCACCAAGCAGATCGTCTTCGCCGGCCAGGCGGCGAGCGGGGCGCGTCTCGACTGCGGCGGCGGACGGATCGACGGCGGGCCGAAGTCGGTCAATCGCGGGCGTGACATGATCGTCATCCGCTCCACCGGGGCGACGCCCGAGGCGATGGCGGCGGATCGGCCGCGGTCGATCACCATCGCCAATTGCCGCATCGACGGATCGGTCCGGGTGATCGGCCTCGGCCCCAACGGCGAGAGCGCCGGGGTCAAGGCCTCGTCGTTCCGCGCCGGCCACACCGAACGGGCGCAGGCCGCCGCGCCGACCGACATCACGCTCACCAATCTGACCATCGTCGGCGGCGGCCGCTCGCCGCTCTATCTCGCCCCCGGGGTCACCGGCGTGAGCCTGCTCGAGTCCCGCATCACCGGGCGCACCGACGGGCCGGCGATCTATCTCGACGCCGAATCGGGCCACAACCGCCTCATCGGCAACACCATCGCCGCCGACACCAGCCGGCGCGAGCAGGTGGCGCTCGATGGTTCGGCCGACAACCTGATCAAGGACAATCGCTTCTCGGCGCTCGGCAACGGCGGAATCTATCTCTACCGCAACTGCGGGGAGGGCGGCACGGTGCGCCACCAGGCCCCCCAGCGCAACACGATCGAGGGCAACGAGTTCTATTACAAGAGCTCGCTCGGGCTCAATCCGGCGATCTGGCTCGGCTCGCGCGCCGGCCTGCGTTGGTATTGCATTCTCGATCGTGGGCACCCCTTCGGCAGCAGCCTCGACGATTCCGACGTGGCGGACGGCAATGTCGTGGTGGGCAATCGCATCGTCGATCGCTCGCCGGGGCTGATGATCCGCAACATGGGATCGCGCAATCGCATCGAGGCCAATCGCGAGGTCTCGGAACGGTCGAAGTGATTTCGACGGGTTCGCCGACATCGCGCGGGGCGCGAGAGAAGAGCCGGGAGAAAATGAAACGGCGCCCGCTTCGGTCGAAGCGGGCG
>JAFHCF010000130.1:0-4796 GCA_048497495.1 Prosthecomicrobium sp. | reverse complement strand
GAACCACCAACTCATCGACCTCGTGGTCAAGACAATCTGGCGCTCACGGGACGCGAGCGACAGATCTCGACCACTAGGGCGGGCGCCGGCGGTGTCGCGGCGGTTCCGGGGGCGGCGACGCGGTCGCCCTCCCCGCCGATCCCATGCCACCGCGACCCAATTCGGCCACGGCTTCACAGAAAATAGACCGAACCGTTCGGTTCGATCTTGTCTACGGCTCTTGCTTGCGCTAAGTCAAGCGAAATGACCGAACCGTTCGGTTCGATCAGAAGGACTATCGCTCGATCGCGGATCGGCCCGCATGGCGGGTGAATGCCGCGAAATCGGCGGCGAAGGCGGGTGCGTCGAGGTCGGGTCGGCCGATCACGCGGGCAAGGGCCCCGACCCCGAGCAACAGACCGGCGGGCGACCGCCACGGCGCGCCGGTCGCGGGGCGCCGACGCATCGCGGACCGCGTATCGGACCCGATCGGTGATCGGGCGGCCACGAGAGAAATTCGGCCCGGTTCGGGTCATGGACGGAATTGCGAGCGCCGATCGTCGGGCATCGACGAGGGCGAGAGGGATGCGCGGCCCTGATCGGTTCGACGGGCGGCGCGACATTCGACGAGAGGCACGACAGACATGGCGCGAGGCGATACCTCGACCCTTCCCAGCGGCGGCGGCACGCCGACGCCTGTTACGGCCGAACCGGTGGCGAAGATCGGTCCGGCGGCCGCGACGGCCGCGAAGACGGCGACGGTGTCGCCGCCGGCCGGCAATCGCAAGCGGCGGATCCTCGTCGCCGTGCTCCTCCTCGTCCTCGGCCTCGCCGTCTGGAAGGGGTGGTCGTGGTGGGTCGAGGGACGCTTCCTGATCTCCACCGATGACGCCTATCTCAAGGCCGAGACCGCGACGATCGCGGCGCGGACCACCGGCGCCATCGTCGCGACCCCGATCGGCGACGGCGAGGCGGTGAAGGCCGGCGACGTGCTGGTGGAGATCGATCCGGTGGACGCACGGCTCTCGGTCGACGCGGCCGAGGCCAAGATCGCCACCCAGGAGGCGACCGTGGCGCGGATCGCGGCGCAGATCGAGGCGCAGCGCGCCTCGGTCGCCCAAGCGGAGGCGCAACTGGTCGCGGCGCGGGCCGATGCCGAGCGCGCCATGTCCGAATTCGACCGCGCCACGGCGCTGGTCAAGGTGGCGGCCGGCACCCAGCAGAAGCTCGATCAGGCGCGCGCCGATCGTGATCGGACGCAGGCCGCGGTCGCCTCGGCGGAAGCCGGGGTGGCGGCGGCGCGCGGGGCGCGGCTGGTGTTCGAGGCGCAGAAGCGCGAGGCCGAACAGGGGGCCGCCGAACTGGCGGTGGCGCTCGACAAGGCGCGGCGCGATCTCGGCTTCACCCGGGTGGTGGCGCCCTTCGACGGCGTCGTCGGCAATCGCGCGGCCCAGACCGGCGCCCTGGTGCAGCCGGGGACGCGGCTCCTGGCGCTGGTGCCGCTCGACCGGGTCTATGTCGAGGCGAACTTCAAGGAGACGCAGTTGAAGCGGATCCGGCCGGGCCAGACCGCGAGGATCGAGGTCGACGCGCTCGGCGGCGAGGTGATCGAGGGCCGCGTCGTCGGCCTGTCGCCGGCGACAGGCGCGCAGTTCTCGTTGCTGCCGCCGGAGAACGCCACCGGCAACTTCACCAAGATCGTCCAGCGCGTGCCCGTCCGCATCGAGGTCACCGGCGCGGCGGCGCGCAGGGGCCTGCTCCGGGCGGGACTTTCGGTCACGGCGGAGGTCGACACCCGCACCGGACCCGAGGACGGCGCCCGATGAGCGAGGCGGCGGCCACTCCGGCCGCGGCGCCCCGGCGCGTCATCGAACCGAACTTCGAGCCGAGGCGCGTCCTCGCCTTCATGGCGATGGTGTTCGGCATGTTCATGGCGATCCTCGACATCCAGATCGTCTCAGCCTCGCTCGCCGAGATCCAGGCGGGGCTCTCGGCCTCCGCCGACGAGGTCGCCTGGGTCCAGACCAGCTATCTCGTCGCCGAAGTGGTGATGATCCCGCTCTCCGGCTTCCTGTCGCGGCTCCTGTCGACGCGCGTCCTGTTCGCGATCTCCTGCGCCGGCTTCACCGTGATGAGCTTCGCCTGCGCCATGTCCTCGTCGATCGAGGAGATGATCGTCTGGCGGGCGCTCCAGGGCTTCATCGGCGGCGGCATGATCCCGACCGTCTTCGCCTCGGCCTATTCGATCTTCCCGCGCGACAAGCAGCCGATCATCGCCCCGATCATCGGCCTCGTGGCGACGCTCGCCCCGACCATCGGGCCGACGCTCGGCGGCTATCTGACCGACCTGTTCTCCTGGCACTGGCTGTTCCTGGTCAACATCGTGCCGGGCATCCTGGTGACCACCGCCGTGTGGCTGATGGTCGACTTCGACGACCCCGACCCGTCGCTGCTCGACGCCTTCGACTATGCCGGGCTCGCCGGCATGGCGATGTTCCTCGGGGCGCTCGAATACCTGCTCGAGGAGGGTCCGGCCAAGGGCTGGCTCGACAGTGATCTGATCGTCGTCGCCGCGATCGTGTCGGTCTCGGGGGCGGTGCTGTTCTTCTGGCGGGCCCTCACGGCGCGACAACCGATCGTCGATCTCGGGGCCTTCCGCGACCGCAACTTCTGGACCGGCAGCGTCTTCAGTTTCATCATGGGCATCGGCCTCTACGGCCTGACCTATCTCTATCCGGTCTATCTCGCGCGGGTTCGCGGCTATTCGGCGCTGATGATCGGCGAGACCATGGCGGTGACCGGCGTCTGCATGTTCATCGCCGCGCCGATCGTCGGACGCCTGATGACCAAGATCGACCCGCGCCTGATGATCGCCGTCGGCTTCGCCGGCTTCGCGCTCGGCACCTTCCAGGTCTCGTTCGTCACCAAGGACTGGGACTTCTGGGAGCTCCTGGTGCCGCAGATGCTGCGCGGCTTCTCGCTGATGACATGCATGGTGCCGATCAACAATCTGGCGCTCGGCACCCTGCCGCCGAGCCGCATCAAGAACGCCTCGGGTCTGTTCAACCTGACCCGCAACCTCGGCGGCGCGGTGGGGCTGGCGTTGATCAACACCTTGATGAACGACCGCATGGACCTGCACCTCGCCCGCCTCCACGACAACGTCGCCTGGGGCCACCAGAAGGCGGAGGAGATGCTCGCCAGCCTGACGGCGGCGATGGCGTCGCGCGGCTCCGACGCCGGCCTGGCGGCGACGTCGAAACTCGCCGGCATCGTCCGGCGCGAGGCCCAGGTGTGGGCGATCGGCGACGTCTTCCTGGTGTTGACGGTGCTGTTCTGCGGCCTGGTGCTGCTGGCGCCGCTGATGCGGCGACCGAGCGGCGGGGCGCCGTCGGGCGGCGGGCATTGACACCGGCTCGCCGCGCCGTCGGGGCGGCGAGGTGTCACATCGCCGCGACAGGGCGGCGATTGCGCGCGCGGTGGATTGTACCGCGGGCCCGCAGGCACTAGACCATCGGGCTCCCGATCCATCGAGGCCTCGCCATGACCGTCCGTCTCTCCCTGCCGCGCGACCGCATCTCCGTCCTGCTCCTCGAGGGGATCAGCCAGACGGCGGCCGATCTGATGAGGTCGGCGGGCTACACCAATCTGGTTCATCTGCCCAAGGCGCTGGAGGGCGACGCCCTGAAGGCGGCGATCGCCGGCGTCCACATCATCGGCATCCGCTCGCGCACCCGGCTCACCGAGGAGGTGTTCGCGGCGGCCGAAAAGCTGATGGCGGTGGGCTGTTTCTCGGTCGGCACCAATCAGGTCGAACTCGGCGCGGCGCAGGCGCGCGGCATCCCGGTGTTCAACGCGCCCTTCTCCAATACCCGCTCGGTCGCCGAACTGGTGATCGGCGAGATCGTCATGCTGATGCGCCGCATCTTCGATCGCTCGGTCTCCGCCCACCAGGGCGGCTGGGACAAGTCGGCCGAGGGCTCGTTCGAGGTGCGCGGCAAGACGCTCGGCATCGTCGGCTACGGCAACATCGGCTCGCAGCTCTCCAACCTCGCCGAGGGCATGGGGATGCGGGTGATCTATCACGATCTGACCGACAAACTGCGCCACGGCAACACCGAGCCGACGGGATCGCTCCACGAACTGCTCGCCCAGTCCGACGTCGTGTCGCTGCACGTGCCGGAGACGGCGCAGACCCACATGATGATCGGCGAGGCCGAAGTGCGCGCCATGAAGAAGGGCGCCTATTTCATCAACAACGCGCGCGGCACCGTCGTCGATCTCGAGGCGCTGGCCGGTGCGCTGAAGGACGGCCACCTCGCCGGCGCGGCGGTCGACGTCTTCCCCAAAGAGCCGAAGTCCAACGCCGAGCGCTTCGTCTCGCCGCTGCAGGGCCTCGCCAACGTCATCCTCACGCCCCACATCGGCGGCTCGACCGAGGAGGCGCAGGTGCGCATCGGCGCGGAAGTGGCGCGCAAGCTCGTCGACTATTCCGACATCGGCTCGACCATCGGCGCGGTCAACTTCCCGCAGGTGCAACTGCCGCCCCGGCCGAACGGGACGCGCTTCATCCATGTCCACGAGAACCGGCCGGGCATGCTCAACAAGCTCAACAACCTGATCTCCGATCGCGGCCTCAACATCGGTTCGGAGTTCCTCCAGACCGAGGGCAACGTCGGCTACGTGGTGATCGAGGCCGACGGCGCCGGCGACTTCGCCGACGACATCCTCGAACAGATGCGGGCGATCCCCGGCACGATCCGGGCGCGATTGCTGTATTGAGGGGAGGCGGTAGGGCGCAATAGGCGAAGCCGTAT
>JAFHCF010000129.1:0-4737 GCA_048497495.1 Prosthecomicrobium sp. | reverse complement strand
GCCGTCGACCACCTCCTCGGCTACCTCGTCGCAATCCTCGCCGGAACCCTCGTCACAGCCCTCGCCCTGCGACTGGTCAAAAAACCCGTCGAGGCGTGAAACGGCACGACCGGCGGGCGGGCCGACGAACCATCGTCGGCCGGGCCCACCGGTCGGACGCGGTCTTCCCCGGGGGAATCGATACCCCGGTGTCCATCTTCCAAGTCCCGAAAAACCCGGCGACGGAGAAAGTCCGCCGCCGCGCGATCTCGGACGACCGTTCGGTGGGCCGAAGGTCGCCGTGCCCGTCATCCCGTCGCACGACCGCCGGCATCCTTCCTCATCGACCGGTGGCCGCGCCCGACGACCCTCTTTCCCGGAGTGAGCATCATGGCTCTGATCTCGATGCGGCAGTTGCTCGATCATGCCGCCGAATTCGGTTACGGCCTGCCGGCCTTCAACATCAACAACATGGAACAGATGCTGGCGGTGATGGGGGCGGCGGCGGAGACGAACAGCCCGGTCATTCTCCAGGCCAGCCGCGGCGCCCGCGCCTTCGCCAACGACATCGTGCTGAAGCATCTGATCCAGGCGGCGATCGAACTCCATCCCGACATCCCGGTGTGCATGCATCAGGATCACGGCAACAGCCCGGAGACCTGTCTCTCGGCCGTGGTCAACGGCTTCTCCTCGGTGATGATGGACGGCTCGCTGATGCCCGACGGCAAGACGCCGGCGGATTTCGCCCACAATTCCGCGATCACCGCCAAGGTGGTCGACATCTCCCACATGGTCGGCGTCTCGGTCGAGGGCGAACTGGGCGTGCTCGGCAGCCTCGAGACCGGCATGGGCGAGAAGGAGGACGGCCACGGCGCCGAGGGCGTGCTCGATCACAGCCAGCTCCTGACCGACCCCGATCAGGCCGTCGCCTTCGTGAAGGCGACCGGCGTCGACGCTCTCGCCATCGCCATGGGCACTTCGCACGGCGCCTACAAGTTCACCCGCAAGCCGACCGGCGACATCCTCGCCCTGAACGTGGTCAAGGAGATCAACGCCCGCGCGCCCGGCCTGCATCTGGTGATGCACGGGTCGTCCTCGGTGCCGCAGGATCTCCAGGACATCATCAACGCCTACGGCGGCGTGATGCCCCAGACCTTCGGCGTGCCGATCGAGGAGATCCTCGAGGCGATCAGATTCGGCGTGCGCAAGGTCAACATCGACACCGACTGCCGCATGGCGATCACCGGCCAGATCCGCAAGGTCTTCGCCGAGCGGCCGGGCGAGTTCGATCCGCGCAGCTACATGAAGCCGGCGATTGCCGCGATGCAGGCCCTGTGCAAATTGCGCTACGAGCAGTTCGGCTCGGCCGGCAAGGCCTCGCGGATCAAGCCGATCCCCCTTCCCGCCATGGCGGCGCGCTATCGCGACGGAAGCCTGGCGCCGCGCCTCGCTTGATTCGCCGGCGGCACGGTCGTCTCGACACGCGTCCGCGAGGCGGCGGCCGGTCCTCCGGCCGCCGCATTTTGTTTCATGGCAAAGAAGAGAAAACGTTTCCATATCGAATTCATCAATCTTCGGATCTGAAATATCCGAATTGGCACTCGTCTTGTCCGTATCAATACGTGGCCTTGGGTGATTTCGTCCTTCTCTCTTGACTTATGCTATGAAAACGTTTTCACTGCTCTCGAAACGATCGAGGGCGTCGCTCGGCGATGCCCTTCCGGCGGGACCCGGTTGGTCACCGACCTCGTACAGACGCGATGCGACGTCCACGGACGTCCCCGTCCTCGCCGGCGCCCTTCATGACGGAAGCGATGAACCCATCCTCCGCTCGGACGACAGGAGCCCCAGATGCCCGTATCGACCCTCGCCGACCTCGACGCGCTGATTTCGCGAGTGAAGCGCGCCCAACAGATCTACAGCGGCTATTCGCAGGCTCAGGTCGATGAAATCTTCCGCGCCGCCGCCTTCGCCGCCGCCGACGCCCGCATTCCGCTGGCGATGATGGCCGCCGAAGAGACCGGCATGGGTGTGGTCGAGGACAAGGTGGTGAAGAACCACTTCGCCTCCGAATACATCTACAACGCCTACAAGGACGAGAAGACCTGCGGCGTGCTGGCGGTCGACGAGGTCGGCGGCACCATGACCATCGCCGAGCCGATCGGCCTGATCTGCGGCATCGTGCCGACCACCAACCCGACCTCGACGGCGATCTTCAAGGCGCTGATCAGCCTCAAGACCCGCAACGGCATCGTCTTCTCGCCCCATCCGCGGGCCAAGTTCTCCACCTGCGCCGCCGCCAAGCTGGTGCTCGACGCGGCGATCGCCGCCGGTGCGCCCGAGGACATCATCGGCTGGATCGACACGCCCTCGGTCGATCTCTCCAACGCCCTGATGCGCCACCCCGAGATCAACCTGATCCTCGCCACCGGCGGCCCGGCGATGGTCAAGGCCGCCTATTCCTCCGGCAAGCCGGCGATCGGCGTCGGCGCCGGCAACGCCCCGGTCGTCATCGACGAGTATGCCGACATCAAGCGCGCCGTCGCCTCGATCCTGATGTCGAAGACCTTCGACAACGGCATGATCTGCGCGTCCGAGCAGGCGGTCGTCGCCGTCGACGCGATCTACGACGCGGTGCGCGAGCGCTTCTCGACCCACGGCGGCTACATGCTCGCCGGCGCCGAATTGGACGCCGTGCGCAAGGTCGTCTTCCCCGACGGCCACCACCTGTCGCCCAACATCGTCGGCCAGTCGGCGATCAGGATCGCCGAGATGGCGGGCCTCACCGTGCCGGCCAATACCAAGGTGCTGATCGGCGAGGTCGAGAGCGTCTCCGACGACGAGCCCTTCGCCCACGAGAAGCTGTCGCCGACGCTGGCGCTCTACCGCCGCGCCGACTTCGCGGCGGCCGTCGACGCCGCCGCCGAACTGGTGGCGCTGGGCGGCATCGGTCACACCTCTGTGCTCTACACCGACCAGGATCGCCACGAGGAACGGGTCCGCGCCTTCGGTTCCCGCATGAAGACCGCCCGCATCCTGATCAACACCCCGTCGTCGCACGGCGGCATCGGTGACCTCTACAACTTCAACGTCGCGCCGTCCCTGACGCTGGGCTGCGGCTCGTGGGGTGGCAATTCGATCTCCGACAACGTCGGACCGAAGCACCTGATCAACAAGAAGACAGTCGCGAAGCGAGCCGAGAACATGCTCTGGCACAAGCTCCCCAAGTCGATCTACTTCCGCCGCGGCTCGATCGTCGAGGCGATGAAGGATCTCGCCGGCAAGCGCCGCGCCCTGATCGTCACCGACCGGTTCTTGTTCCAGAACGGTCACGTCGACGAGACGATCGCCCTGTTGAAGCACGCCGGGCTCGACGTCGAGATCTTCTGTGACGTGCTCGCCGACCCGACGCTGTCGACCGTCCGCAAGGGCGTCGAGCGCGCCAATGCCTTCAAGCCCGACGTCATCGTGGCGCTCGGCGGCGGTTCGCCGATGGACGCCGCCAAGATCATCTGGGTGATGTACGAGCACCCCGAGGTCCACTTCGAGGATCTGGCGCTGCGCTTCATGGACATCCGCAAGCGCATCTACAAATTCCCCAAGCTCGGCGTGAAGGCCGAACTGGTGGCGATCCCGACCACCTCCGGCACCGGCTCCGAGGTCACCCCCTTCGCGGTGGTCACCGACGACGCCACCGGCATGAAATATCCGCTCGCCGACTACGAACTGACCCCGTCCATGGCGGTGGTCGACCCGAACTTCGTCATGAACCTGCCCAAGTCGCTCACCGCCTTCGGTGGCGTCGACGCGGTCACCCATGCGCTCGAGGCCTATGTCTCGGTGATGGCCAACGAGTTCTCCGACGGCCAGGCGCTGCAGGCGCTGAAGCTGCTGAAGGAGAACCTGCCGGCCGCCTACGCCGAGGGCGCCGGCAACCCGGAAGCCCGCGAGAAGGTGCACAACGGCGCCACCATCGCCGGCATCGCCTTCGCCAACGCCTTCCTCGGCGTCTGCCACTCGATGGCCCACAAGATCGGCGCCGCCTTCCACCTGCCGCACGGCCTCGCCAACGCCCTCTTGATCGCCAACGTCATCCGCTACAACGCCAACGACAACCCGACCAAGCAGACCGCCTTCTCGCAATACGACCGGCCGCAGGCGCGCCGTCGTTATGCCGAGATCGCCGATCATCTCGGCCTGGGCGGCGCGCGGACCGGTGACAAGGTCGCCAACCTGCTGAACTGGCTCGACGAACTGAAGGCCGCCCTCGACATCCCGGTGTCGATCCAGGCCGCCGGCGTCGCCGAGGCCGACTTCCTCGCCAAGCTCGACAAGATCGCCGTCGAGGCCTTCGACGACCAGTGCACCGGCACCAACCCGCGCTTCCCGCTGATCTCCGAACTCAAGGCGATCCTCATCGACACCTACTACGGGCGCGCCTTCGTCGAACCGACCGACCGGCTCGAAGCCGTCGCGCCGGTCGCCGTCGAGGCCCCGAGGAAGAACGGCCGCAAGGCGGCCGAATGAACGATCGCGCTCCCCGTGCGCCCCGACGACGGCCGCCGCCCCGTGGTCCGTCGAGAGGCGAACGGTGGAGCGCGGTTCGCCTCCCCCTACCGGAAGCCGTCCGAACCGTCGGGCGCCCGCGAACATGACATCAGGAGAGCATCATGGCGGTACGTGTTGCCATCAACGGGTTCGGTCGCATCGGTCGCAACGTCCTGCGCGCCATCATCGAGTCGGGTCGCACCGACATCG
>JAFHCF010000128.1:0-16281 GCA_048497495.1 Prosthecomicrobium sp. | reverse complement strand
CCGGGGGCCGCTTCTATTGATAAGCGGGGAGCAGGGTCTCGCGATAGCCGTGGAAACCCGGAGGCGGGTCGACGTTCGAGGGCGCGTGCCGCGCGGCGACGCGGGCCACGCCAGATCGTGAGACGAAGACGGGCGCCCCGAGGGCGCCCGTCGCGAACTCTCGATCGTCGCTCCGGGACCGGCCCGGGCGCCCACGGCTCACTCGAACTCGATGATCACCGCGTCGACGGCGAGGCTGTCGCCGGGTTTGGCCTTGATGCTCTTGATCTTGGCGTCGCGTTCGGCGCGCAGCACGTTCTGCATCTTCATCGCCTCGACCACCGCCAGCGTCGCGCCGGCCTTGATCTCCTCGCCCTCGGCGACGTCGATCGAGATGATCAGGCCCGGCATCGGGCAGAGCAGGAAGCGCGAGGTGTCGGCCGCGGCCTTGATCGGCATCAGCGCGTCGAGGGCGGCGGTGAAGGGCAGGAACACCTTGGCGATCGAGGTGGCGCCGCGGTAGCGCAGTTCGACGCCGTTGAGCACCGGACGGACCTGGAGGATCAGCGCCTTCTCGCCGATCTCGCCGCTCCACAGCAGATCGCCGAGGCGATAGCGGGTGGAAACGGCGGTCGGCTCGGCTTCGCCGGGGAACTGCACCTCGATCTCGAGCGGCATGCCGACGAAGCCCGAGGGCACCTTCACGTCGAGATATTCGCCGTCGATCTTGACCACCCAATCCTCGCGCAGGCTGCCGTTGTGCGGCCTGAGGCGACCCGGCAGGTTGTCGAGGCGCTCCTTGCGCAGGATCTCGATGGTCAGCGCCACGGCGGCGAGCAGCTTGCGGTCCTCGGCGTGAGGCACGTTGCCGTGGAAGCCGTCCGGGTACTCTTCCTTGATGAAGCCGGTCGACAGCGCGCCCGACTTCCAGCGCTCGTGGCCCATCAGCGAGGTCAGGAACGGGATGTTGTGCTGGATGCCGTCGATGACGAAGGCGTCGAGCGCGTCGGCCTGGGCCTCGATCGCCTCGAGCCGGGTCGGCGCATGGGTGACCAGCTTGGCGATCATCGGATCGTAGTACATCGAGATCTCGCCGCCCTCGACGACGCCGGTGTCGTTGCGCACGGTGATCTCGCCGTCGGTGCCCTCTTCCGGCGGCCGGTAGCGCACCAGGCGGCCGATCGACGGCAGGAAGTTGCGGAACGGGTCCTCGGCGTAGATGCGGCTCTCCACCGCCCAGCCGTCGAGCCTCACGTCGGCCTGGGCGAGCGCCAGCTTCTCGCCGTAGGCGACGCGGATCATCTGCTCGACGAGGTCGATGCCGGTGATCAGCTCGGTGACCGGATGCTCGACCTGGAGACGGGTGTTCATCTCGAGGAAGTAGAAGTTCTTGTTCTGGTCGGCGACGAATTCGACGGTGCCGGCGCTGTCGTAGTCGACCGCCTTGGCCAGCGCCACGGCCTGTTCGCCCATCTTCTTGCGGGTCGCCTCGTCGAGCAGCGGCGACGGCGCCTCCTCGATGACCTTCTGGTTGCGGCGCTGGATCGAGCACTCGCGCTCGCCGAGATAGATGACGTTGCCGTGCTTGTCGCCGAGCACCTGGATCTCGATGTGGCGGGGGTCGACGATGAACTTCTCGACGAAGACGCGATCGTCGCCGAAGGAGGCGGCCGCCTCGTTCTTCGACAGTTGGAAGCCCTCGCGGCATTCGACGTCGTTCCAGGCGATGCGCATGCCCTTGCCGCCGCCGCCGGCCGAGGCCTTGATCATCACCGGATAGCCGATCTCGTTGGAGATCCTCACGGCGTGCTCGGCGTCGGTGATCACCCCGAGGAAGCCGGGGACGGTCGTCACATTCGCGGCGTTGGCGAACTTCTTCGATTCGATCTTGTCGCCCATCGCCTCGATGGCGCGCTTGTTCGGTCCGATGAAGACGATGCCGTGGGCGGCGAGCTGCTCGGGGAAGGAGGCGCGCTCGGAGAGGAAGCCGTAGCCGGGATGCACGGCCTCGGCGCCGGTCGCCAGGCAGGCCTCGATGATCTTCTCGGCGATCAGATAGGACTGAGCCGCCGGCGCCGGACCGATGTGGACGGCCTCGTCGGCCATCTCGACGTGGACCGCGTCACGGTCGGCGTCGGAATAGACCGCCACGGTCGCGATGCCCATCTTGCGAGCCGTCTTGATGACGCGGCAGGCGATCTCGCCACGGTTGGCGATGAGGATCTTCTTGAACATGAAGCGGCACCGTTTCCATGGGAAAAATCTTCGACCGGCGCGTTTCTAGGCGCTTCCGTAGGGGACCGCAACTCAGCCGAAAGGTGGGGCGCGGACGAGCCCGTGGGAAATGCCCGGAAGGCCTCGCCGCCGCCCCGTCCCGGGGCGAAACGCTCACGGGCAGAGCTTGATGCGCTCGGTCAGGACGATGCGGGCGGTGTCGCCGCGCTGGCGCTCGGTCAAGGGCACGCGGCTCTTCATGGTGATGGAGCAGCCGTCGTTGCCGAAGGTCTTCACGGCGCGGGGCTCGGTGAAGCAGAAGCGATGAGCCTTCAGCATGGCGTTGCGGGCGTACCAGAGCTGGGGGCAGCTCATCGACGCGAAGTCCTGGGCCACGGCGGGAAGCGGCAGCGCCGCGAGGGCCGCCAGCGTCAGCAGGGTCGTCGAGCGAATCGTCATGTCCATCCTCCGCGTGGGATCATGGTCATGGCGGAAGGCGGCGAGGAGATGGCCGGCGCGATCCCGAAAGCGGCGAGGCCGCGCCCCCCCGGGGGGGGTACGCGGCCTCGCGAGATCCTCGGAGGATGACCGACACACCGCTCACAGCGGGATGTTGTCGTGCTTCTTCCAGGGGTTGGTCAGCTGCTTGGTGCGCAGCAGGCGCAGGGCGCGGGCGATGCGCCGGCGGGTCGAGTGCGGCTTGATGACGTCGTCGATGTAGCCGCGCTCGGCCGCCACGAAGGGGTTGGCGAAGCGGCGCTTGTACTCTTCGGTGCGGGCCGCGATCTTTTCCGGATCGCCGAGTTCGGAGCGGTAGAGGATCTCGACCGCGCCCTTGGCGCCCATGACCGCGATCTCGGCCGTCGGCCAGGCGTAGTTGAAGTCGCCGCGCAGATGCTTCGACGCCATGACGTCATAGGCGCCGCCATAGGCCTTGCGGGTGATCACGGTGATCTTCGGCACCGTCGCTTCCGCGTAGGCGAAGAGCAGCTTGGCGCCGTGCTTGATCAGGCCGCCGTATTCCTGCGCCGTGCCGGGCAGGAAGCCGGGCACGTCGACATAGGTGATGATCGGAATGTTGAAGCAGTCGCAGAAGCGGACGAAGCGCGCCGCCTTGCGGGAGGCGTCGATGTCGAGGACGCCGGCGAGCACCATCGGCTGGTTGGCGACGATGCCGACGGTGCGGCCCTCGACGCGGCCGAAGCCGACGACGATGTTCTTGGCGTGGTTCTGCTGGATCTCGAAGAAGTCGCCCTCGTCGACCGTCTTCAGGATCAGCTCCTTCATGTCGTAGGGCTTGTTCGGATTGTCCGGGATCAGGCTGTCGAGGCCGGCGTCGAGGCGATCGACGTCGTCGGCGCATTCGATCTCGGGCAGCTCGGCGGTGTTGTTGATCGGCAGGAAGTCGAACAGCCGGCGCATCTGCAGCAGCGCCTCGACGTCGTTCTCGAAGGAGCCGTCGGCGACCGAGGACTTGGTGCAGTGGACCGAGGCACCGCCGAGTTCCTCGGAGGTGACGATCTCGTTGGTGACGGTCTTCACCACGTCCGGGCCGGTGACGAACATGTAGCTCGTGTCGCGGACCATGAAGATGAAGTCGGTCATGGCGGGCGAGTAGACGTCGCCGCCGGCGCAGGGACCCATGATCACCGAGATCTGCGGGATGACGCCGGAGGCCAACACGTTGCGCTGGAACACCTCGCCGTAGCCGCCGAGCGCCGCCACACCTTCCTGGATGCGGGCGCCGCCGGCGTCGAACAGGCCGATGATCGGGGCGCGATTGCGCAGCGCCATCTCCTGGAGCTTGACGATCTTGGCGGCGTGGGCCTCGGAGAGCGAACCGCCGAAGACCGTGAAGTCCTTGGCGAAGACGTAGACGGTGCGACCGTTGATGGTGCCGGAGCCGATGACCACGCCGTCGCCGGGGATCCTCGTCTCCGCCATGCCGAAGTCGATGCAACGGTGCTCGACGTAGATGTCGATCTCCTCGAAGGAATCGTGATCGAGCAGGACCTCGATCCGTTCGCGGGCCGTCAGCTTGCCGCGCTTGTGCTGCGCCTCGATGCGCTTCACGCCGCCACCCTGCCAAGCTTCGGTGCGACGGCGCTCGAGTTCGGCGATGATTTCCTTCATGGGAGCGCCCCCGGTTTGCATCGATATGATCGGGGGCCGTGATTATCACGCGACCCACCCCCGGCATAGTGCCTCAAAGGTCTGATCCCCGCGACGCGGCGCACCGTCGCCGCCCGCGCGACGCCGTCAGGCGACGACGAGGCGCGCGGCGGCGTCGAACTCGATCCTGCGGAAGGCGAGACGGCGCTCGGCCTCGGTGTCGCGGCCCCAGAGTTCGGCGTTCCAATCCTCGTCGAGATGGGCGAGCGCCCAGGCCTGGTCGCGCTCGAGCCGGCCCCGGGCCAGCGCCAGCGCGATGACGAAGGAGCCGGAGAGCGTCGTCACGGTGTGGAAGCCGGCGAGACGCCAGGGGTCGAAGGCGGCGACGGCGGCGCGCAGGGCGGCGAGCGCCCGCCGGTCCTGGGCCACGTGGACGATGCCCTCGGCGACCGACAGGCGGGCGCCGTGGGTCGTCTCGAGCCAGTCGAGCAACGGATCCCAACCCTCGGTCTGGCGGGCGACGAGGCGTGCGGGGGTGTCGGCGCGGTAGCAGACGAGATCGGTCCCGGCATATTTCGCCGCGTCGTCGACGACTTCGTCGAAGCGATCGACGACGCCGTCGAGGACGGAATTGGCGAGCCGGGTGAGCGGCATCGAGCCGGGATCGAGATGGGCCTTCTGGGCCCGCCATTCCTCCGCGACCCCCTCGGCGAGATCGGCGCGCGGGACGATCAGTTCGCGCTTGCCCGGGGTCTTCAGCGAGCGCCCGTCGAGGAGCAGGCGCCAGCCGCCGTCGGCGGTCGCGGCGAGGGAGACCTCCTTCCAGAAGCGCTTCGGCATGTCCTTGCGCATCGCCGACTGGGCGCGCTTCACCGGATCGGGCTCGAAGGCCGGTTCGTCGGCGGTGGCGTTCGGGTCGAACCAGAGAAGTTCACGCATCGGTCGTCACCAGGCGAAGAGGTGGTCGAGGGTCGGCAACAGGTCGTCGTAGCGGGCGACGACGCGCGCCGCGCCGGCCCGGGTCAGCGCCGCATCGGCGTGGTAGCCCCAGGCGACGCCGATGGCGACGACGCCGGCGGCCCGGCCCATCTCGACGTCGTAGGTGGTGTCGCCGACGATCACCGCCTTGTCGGGCGCCACGCCGGTCTCGGCGAGCGCCGCCAGGACCATCGCCGGATGCGGCTTGGAGGGGTGCTCGTCCGCCGTCTGGATGGTGACGAAGCGGCCGTGGAGATCGTGGAGATCGAGGATCGCGCGCACCCCGCGCCGCGACTTGCCGGTGGCGAGGCCGAGCAGGACGTCGTCGCGGGCGGCGAGCCCCGCGAGCGCTTCGAGCGCGCCGGGATAGAGCGGCTCCTGGTGTTCGGCGGAGGCGCGCAGGTCGAAGAAGGCCTCCTTGTAGGCGGCCGACAGGGCGCGGGCATCGGCGTCGATCTCGGGGCGGGCGAGCAGCCGCGACATGGCGATGTCGAGCGACAGGCCGATGACGCCGAGAAGCTCGGCGCGCGCCGGGACGGGGCGACCGCAGGCGGTGAAGGCGCGGGTCATCGCCGCGACGATCATGTGTTGGCTGTCGATCAGCGTGCCGTCGACGTCGAAGAGGACGAGATGCAAGGGGGATCTCCCGAGGATTTTCGTGGGCGCTCGATATCACGGATCGCGCCGAGGGTCAGCCGCGACATGGGGACGTCGGCGCGCCTCATCCCGCGCCGGCCGCGAAGGCCTCGGGGATCGGCGCGACGAACGCCCGCGTGCCGCCGCGTCCGTCGGGCAGCGTCAGGCGGTGGGCGTGGAGCATCAGGCGCGGCGCCGAGGCGGCCGCGCCATAGAGGCGATCGCCGAGGATCGGATGACCGATCAGCGCGGCATGCGCCCGCAGCTGATGCTGCCGGCCGGTCTCGGGGCGGAACTCGACCAGGGCCGAGCGGCCGCCGTCGCGGGTCTCGACCACGGCATAGACGGTGGCGGCGGAAAGGCCTTGCGGGTCGTCGGCGTCGCAGCCGACCATGCGGCCGCCGCGCGCCGTCTCGACCTTCTTCAGCGGCGTCTCGATGCGACCCCGGGCGGGATGCGGCACCCCGGCGACCACCGCGAGATAGACCTTCTCGACCTCGCGGGAGGCGAAGGCGCGCCCGAGCCGCTCGGCCTCGCTCTTGCGCCGCGCCGCCACCAGGAGACCGGAGGTGTCCTTGTCGAGGCGGTGGACGAGGCGCGGGCGTTCGCCCTCGTCGTCGACGAGGCGCGCCAGGATCTGGTCGAGATCGCCGGTGGTGCGGGTGCCCTTGTGGACGGCGAGGCCCGAGGGCTTGTCGAAGACCAGCAGATCGTCGTCCTCGTGGAGGGTGATGCGGGCGAGGAGCGCCAATTCCTCGGGGCTCGGCGCCACCGGCGCCGCCCTGCCCTGCCCGGGGCGGGGGCCCGGCGCGCCGAGGCGGACGACCTGGCCCGGGCTCAGTGCGTCGCTCACGCGCGCGCGCCGCCCGTCGACGGTCAGCCGCCCCTGCTTCAGAAGCGCCGCGGCGCCGGGCGTACGGGGAAAATGGATGCGCAGGAAGCGATCGAGCTTCATGCCCTTCTCGGACACATGGACGGTGCGTTCCATCGGCTCACTCCGACGATCGGCGGGAAGGGCGGTGCCCGGTGGTCAAGGAGACAGTGATTCAGAACCACTAGACCGAGGCACCGCGGCTTGATAGGTCTCTTTCAGAGCCTATTTAAAAGACCTGTTCAGAGGTCTTTGGAGAGCATCATGGTCAATCTCGTCCTGGCGGAGACGACGGCGAGCGTCTCCGAGCTGAAGCGCAACCCGATGGGCACGGTCGCCGCCGGCGAGGGCGCGGCGGTCGCCATCCTCAACCGCAACGAACCGGCCTTCTATTGCGTGCCGGCGAGGGCCTACGAGGCGCTGATGGAGCGGTTGGAGGATCTCGAGCTCAATGCGATCGCCGATCAACGCAAGGACGAAGCGGTGATCGGGGTCCGGCTGGATGACCTGTGAACTCGCCTTCCTGGCCTCCGCGCTGAAGGAATGGCGGAAGCTCACGCCCGACATTCGCGCGCAGTTCAAGAAGAGGCTCGCCGAGCGGCTTCACGAACCGCGTCTGCCCTCGGCCAAACTCTCCGGCGCCAAGGACCGCTACAAGATCAAACTGCGCGATGCCGGTTGGCGGCTGCTCTACGAAGTGCGTGACGGTGACATGGTCGTGCTGGTGATCGCCATCGGCAAGCGGGATCGCAACCAAGTCTACCGGACCGCCGAGACGCGATGAGGGCCACCACGCGCCCTCCCCTCGATCGTCGCCCTCAATCGTCGTCGTCGCCGTCCATGTCGGGATCGTAGGCCGAGGCGTCGAAGCCGAGGAGATTCCACGACTGCTTCATGTGGGGGGGAAGCGGCGCGGTGACGTCGACGACGCCCTTGCCGGAGGGGTGCGGCAGGACGATGCGGCGGGCGAGCAGATGCAGCTTGTTCTGCATGCCGCCGGGCAGTTCCCAATCGCGTTTGTCGAAATACTTGGGGTCGCCGATGATCGGATGGCCGATGTGGGCGGCGTGGGCGCGCAGTTGGTGGGTGCGGCCGGTGACCGGCTTCATCGACAGCCAGGCGAGCATCGGCCCGGCGGTGTCGACCACGGCGTAATGGGTGAGCGCGTGGGCGGCGCCCTCCTCGCCGTGGCGGGCGACGCGCATCTTCTCGCCGTCCATCTCCTCGTCCTTGGCGAGCCAGGTGGAGATCTTGCCCTGCTTGGGATGGGGCACGCCGGCGACCAGCGCCCAATAGGTCTTGCGGGCCGAGCGGGTGCGGAAGGTGGCGGCGAGATTGGCGGCGACCAGTCGGCGCTTGGCGATGATCAGGCAGCCGGCGGTGTCCTTGTCGAGGCGATGGACGAGGCGCGGCACCTGGCCCTTCTTGTCGACCAGGCTCTGCAGCATGGCGTCGACGTGGCGATGGACGCCCGAGCCGCCCTGAACCGACAGGCCGGCCGGCTTGTTCAGAACCATCAGGTCGTCGTCCTCGTAGAGCACGATCGACTTGAGGAAGGCGGCATCGCCCTCGAGCGGCTTTTCCGGCTTCGGCTCGGTGCGCGCGAGCTTGGTATCGACGGGAAGCGGGGGGACGCGCACCACCATGCCCGGCTGGATGCGATCCGACGGATCACAGCGCTTGCCGTCGAGCCTGAGCTGTCCCGAGCGCGCCAGCTTCTGCAGCGCGACATGGGAGAGACCGGGGTAATGAGCCTTGAACCAGCGATCGAGGCGCATACCGGCCTCGTCCTCGCCGACGGTGATGTTCGCAACGCCTGCCATGGAGATCCTCTCGAGGCCCCGTCATGACGGAAAGCGGGCCGAGGCGCAAGCTTTGCGGGGGATTCGGCGGCGGACGCCCCCCTCAGGGCGCCATCATCGCCTTCATCGCCATCATCGCGGCGATGAGCGCGACGATCGACAGGGCGACCGAGATCAGGACGTAACCGATCGCCGCGGCGGCGGCGCCGCGCTGCCACAGGGCGACCGCCTCGAGCGAGAAGGCGGAGAAGGTGGTGAAGCCGCCGAGGATGCCGGTCATGAAGAAGAGCCGCAGCGCATCGGAGCCGGTGCCGGGCTCGCGGGCGAGCAAGTATCCGGCGAAGGCGCCCATGACGCCCGAACCGACGACGTTGACGGCCAAGGTGCCGTAGGGGAACTGCGTTCCGAACAGCGACAGCGCCCCGAGGCTGACACCATAGCGCGCCGTCGCCCCGAGGCCGCCGCCGAGGAAGACGAGAACGAGGAATTGGAGTTGCAGCGGCATGGGCGACGGGTCCCCTCGGGTGACGTCCTGCCATTTCAATGCCTCCTCGGCGCGCCGCTGTCATCCCCAGAAGCGCCGTTTCGTGTCGAATTCGCGGACACTGATCTATCGACGGCGCGCTTGACTCTCCCTTTCCCCCTCTCCAAACATCGCCGACCTCGTGGGGCCGTCCGGGAGATGTCCGGCGCGACCGGCCGCTCGCGCGGTGGCGACGAACTCCTCGTCGCGGATCGGGGTCATTGGGCCTCGGAAGGATCGAGATGAACGACTTGAGCCCGCGGAACGCCGGGCGCGTTCCCGGCGCGGCCGAGGACGCCTCGACCCAGACCATCGTCTTCTCGGACGTCTCGGTGACCCGCGACGGGCGCAGCGCGCTCGATCGCGTGTCGCTGGGGCTCGAGGAGCACCGCATCGGCATCGTCGGGCTCAACGGCTCGGGCAAGTCGACGCTGCTCAAATGCATCATCGGCCTCGTCGCCCCGTCCGCCGGCACCGTCACCGTCGACGGCCGCGACGCGGTCCGCGAGGCACGCGCGGTCAGGGCCGCGACCGGATTCCTGTTCCAGAACCCCGACAACCAGATCGTCATGCCGATCGTCGCCGAGGATCTCGCCTTCGGGCTGAAGAACCACGGGTTCTCCAAGGCCGAGATCGCCGATCGGGTTGCCGCCAGCCTCGCCCGGCTCGACGTCGGCCATCTCGCCGGTCGGCGGATCCACGAGTTGTCGGGCGGCGAGAAGCAACTGGTGGCGCTCGCCGGGGTGTTGGCGATCGAGCCCAAGACGGTGCTCTTCGACGAACCGACGTCGCAGCTCGACCTCAAGAATCGGAATCGCCTGCGCGACGTTCTTCATGGGTTGCCGGAACAGGCGATCGTCGTCGCCCACGACCTCGAGCTCCTCGCCGACTTCCCCCGGGTGGTGATGATCGAGGCCGGACGGGTGGTGCGCGACGGGCCGGCGGCGGAGATCCTCGCCTTCTATCGCGAGGCGCAGCGATGATCGCCGGCCTCGCCCAGCCGGGCGCCTCGCCGCTTCACCGCGCGCCCGCGGCGCCGAAGCTCGCGGCGCTGGCGACCACCGCGACCGTCCTCTTCTTCGTCGAGGATCCCCGCCTTCTCGCCCTCGCCTTCGCCGTCGGGCTGGCGCTGGCGCGCTCGACCGGGGCGAGGCTCCGGGAGATCGCCCGGGATCTGCGCGGCCCGGCCGTGGTGCTCGCGGTGCTCGGCGTCGCCGACTGGATCCTGATCGATCGCGCCACGGCGCTCGCGGTGGTGTTGCGGCTGGGCGCCATCGCCCTTCTCGCCCATGCGGTGACCCTGACCACGACGAGCGCCGAGCTGACGGACGTGCTGGAGCGCTGCTTCGGGCCGGCGGAGCGGCTCGGGCTCCTCGACGCCCGGCGGGCGTCGCTGACGGTGACACTCGCCATCCGCTTCGTGCCGCTGATCGTCGAGGAGGCCCGTGAGATCCGCGAGGCGCAGGCGGCGCGCGGGCTCGAGGGCTCGGTCGTCGCCCTCGCGGTGCCCTTGATGGTGCGCGTCCTCGTCAGATCCCAAGACCTCGCCGACGCCATCGACGCGCGCGGCTTTCCACCCGAGACGACGACCAATCGAAGAAGAGAGAGAAAAGGCCCATGACCACCCGTGACCTCGGCCTCGTCGCCCTGATGGCCGCCGTGATCGTCGCCCTCGGCATCGTTCCCGCCATCCCGCTCGCCGCCGGCGTGCCGATCACGCTGCAGTCGATGGGGGTGATGCTCGCGGGCCTGCTGCTCGGGCCGAGACGCGGCGCGGCCGCCGTCCTGGTCGTCGTGGTGCTGGTCGCCCTCGGCCTGCCGGTGCTGTCGGGCGGACGCGGCGGCCTCGCCGTCCTCGCCGGGCCGACCGCCGGCTTCCTTCTCGGCTGGGTGCTCGCCGCCTTCGTCTCGGGCTTCCTGGCGATGATCCTCGAGGTGCCGAGCCGGTCGACCCTCGCCCGCACCGCGGCGCTGACGCTCGCGGCGGTCGTCGGCGGCATCGTCGTCCTCTACGCCTGCGGCATCCTGTGGCTCGCCTTCGTCACCAAGCTCGGCCTGGTCAAGGCCTTCATGGTGTCGATCGTCTTCGCCCCCGGCGATCTCGCCAAGGCCGTGGTGGCGGCTCTGGTGACGGTCAAGGTGCGCGACGCGATGGCGATCGAGCGGAAGTGAGGGCGGCGGACCTTCGGCGGCTGTCACGTCCCTGAAACGGTGCGGCGCGAGTGTGCGCCGCCCGCGTCCCGTATGGTCGGGGCGGGCAACCCTTTCAGGGAACCCGCATCATGGCTCAGATTTCCCGCCGCAGCCTGCTCGCCGGCGTCGCCGCCGGCTCCTTCATCGTCGAAGGTGGTGGCCTCTCGATCTCGCCGGTCCTCGCCGCCACGGCGTCGCCGCAGTCGACCGCAGCCGCGCCCACCGGATCCGTTCCGGCCCTGCGCATCGCGCCCAATCCGGTCGGCGCCTTCGATCGGCTCTATCGCTTCGACGTCGACCCGATCGCCGGGCCGGTCGGCGCGCTGGCGCTGCCCGTCGCCGCGCCCGCCGCCGGCACGGTCCGCCGCCTCCGGGTGATGCATTTCAACGACCTGCACAACAACGTCACCATCCCCCATCCGGCGCGCGGCGAGACCCACGTCTTCGCCCAGATGGTCAAGAAGGTGCGCGAGGCGCGCGCCGCCCAGAAGCCCGACGAGATCGTCCTCTTCGTCTCCGGCGGCGACGACCAGACCGGCAGCCTGCTCGACGAGTTGCTCGGCTTCACCGTCGAGGAGACCATCGCCCATCCGGCCTATCGCGCCTTCACCGTCGCCGGTGTCGACGCCGCGGTGCTCGGCAATCACGAGTTCGACCGCGGCACCGCCGTGCTGCGCGATCTCCTGGAGCGCAACGGCGACCTGCCGGCGCTCTCCGCCAACATCGCCGACACCGCCCATCTGGTGCGCGGCCGCCATCATCATCCGCTGCTGATCGGCGTCGCCAAGGGCCTCAGGATCGGTCTCCTCGGCCTGACCACGCCGGAGGACACCCGCACCGGCACGGCCGAGAATCCCGGCCTCAGCGTCGCCGATCCGGCGGTGGTGGTGCGCAATGCCCTGCCGGCGCTGGCCGCCGCCTGCGACGTGGTGGTCATCCTCTCCCATCTCGGCTACGGCGGCAGCGGCATGGGCGCCGCGGCGGCCGGCGCCGAACGGCGGCTGGCGCTCGGCGACACGCGATTGGCCGCGGTCGTCGCCGAGATCACCGACCGGCCGGTGCTGATCGTCGGCGGCCACACCCACACGGCGCTCAACGTCGAAGCGCTCGAGCCGCGCAACCTCGTCGCCGGTCGCGTCGTCGTCGTCCAGGCCGGCTTCCACGGCAGCCATCTCGGCGAGGCGACGCTCGAACTCGTCCGCGAGGCCGACCGTGTCGCCCTCGTCGGCGCGGCGGCGCGGCTCCACGGCCTGAAGAAGTCGGACGTGCGCGTCCCGGCGAGCGACCCGAAGGCCGCAACGTTCCAACAGCCGGGCGACTGGGACGAAGCCTTCCAAGGCCTCGCCGTCGCGCCGCTGGTCAAGAAGCTCGATGGGCGTCTCGTCGAGACGATCGCCGAGGTCGACGCCGACGAGGCGATCGGCACCGAGCAGACGCAGCGTGACCGTTATGTCGGCGAGACCGCCATCGCCGGGCTGATGAACGACCTGCTCGTCGCCCGCACCGCCCTCTTCCCCGATGGCGCGGTGGACATCGCCGCCTTCAACGCCACCGGCCTCGTCGCCGGCATCCCGGCCAAGGGCAGCATCACCTTCGGCGATTGGTTTCAGGTGATGCCCTTCGCCGATTCGATCCAGGTCCTCACCATGACCGGGCGAGACATCCAGGCGATGCTCGATTCCAACGCCCATCGCGTGGTGCGGCCGGAAGAACTGGCGGCGAACCCGCCGATCTCGCTCAAATCCTACGTCAGCCGCGGCTTCCTGCATTTCTCCAGCGCGCTGCGCTATCGCATCGCTCTCGGCGCCGATGCCAAGGCGGCGCGCGCCGTCGACGTGACCATCGCCGGGCGCAAGGTCGCCGAGGTCCTCGACACGCGCTTCCGCGTCGCCTTCGGCAGCTACATCGGCAACGGCGGCTTCGCCGAGGCGTGGAACGGCCGCGAGATCTCCGGCGGCCTGCCGGCCGGCATTCTCGGCTACGACCTGACGAAACTGCCGAAGCGCGACACCGGCTTCGTCTATCGCAACGAGATCGTCGCCCAGATCCGGGCGCTCGGTCGCATCACCCCGGCGGTGGGAGCGAAGAAGGACGGCCGTCTCGTCGTCTCGGCCTGAGGACGGGAAGCCGGGCGAGGTCCGCCTCACCCGGCTTCAACCCCCGCCCCGGTCCTTCCGGAGGCGCGCCCAATAGTCCAGCCGCTTCTTGATCTCGCGTTCGAAGCCGCGTTCGGGTGGGTCGTAGAAGCGGCGGCGGCCGAGTTTCTCGGGGAAATAGTCCTGGCCGGAGAAGGCGTCGGGCTGGTCGTGGTCGTAGAGATAGCCCTCTGAATAGCCCTCGGACTTCATCAGCTTGGTCGGGGCGTTGAGGATGTGCTTGGGGGGCGGCAGGGAGCCGCCGTCCTTGGCGAGGCGTGTGGCGGCCTTGAAGGCCATGTAGACGGCGTTCGACTTCGGCGCGGTCGCCACATAGACCAGGGCCTGGGCGATGGCGAGGTCGCCCTCGGGGACGCCGAGAAAATCGAAGGCGTCCTTGGCGGCGTTGGCGATCACCAGCGCCTGCGGGTCGGCGAGGCCGACGTCCTCGACCGCCATGCGGACGATGCGGCGGGCGATGTAGAGCCGGTCCTCGCCGGCATCGAACATCCGCGCCAGATAGTAGAGCGCCGCGTCGGGATCGGAGCCGCGCACCGTCTTGTGCAGCGCCGACATCAGATTGTAGTGGCCGTCTTGGCTCTTGTCGTAGATCGGGGCGCGCCGCTGGACCACCTCCTGCAGGGTCGCCGGGTCGAAGACCTCGTCGTCCTTCGCCGCTCTCAGCACGTCCTCGGCCAGCGTCAGCGCGGCGCGGCCGTCGCCGTCGGCCATGCGGACCAGCATCTCGCGCGCAGCCTCGTCGAGGGGCAGCGGCCGGCCGAGCTCGACCTCGGCGCGGGCGAGGAGACGGGTGATCGCCGCTTCGTCGAGGGACTTGAACGAGAGCACGTGGGCGCGCGACAGGAGCGCCGCGTTGAGCTCGAACGACGGGTTCTCGGTGGTGGCGCCGATCAGCACGATGGTGCCGTCCTCCACCACGGGGAGGAAACTGTCGAGTTGGGCGCGGTTGAAGCGGTGGATCTCGTCGACGAAGAGCAGCGTGCCCTTGCCTATGGCGCGGCGGCCGCGCGCCGTCTCGAAGACCTTCTTGAGATCGGCGACGCCGGTGAAGATCGCCGAGACCTGCTCGAACTCGAGGTCGGTCTCGTGCGCCAGGAGACGGGCGACGGTGGTCTTGCCGGTGCCGGGCGGGCCCCAGAAGATCAGCGACCCGAGGCTGCCCGAGCGCAGCATGCGGGTGATGGCGCCGCCGTCGCCGACCAGGTGATCCTGGCCGACGACGTCGGCGAGAACCCGGGGCCGCAGCCGATCGGCGAGCGGCCGGGGCGCGGCGCGCTCGAGGCCGGCGGCGGCGAAGAGATCAGACATCGTCCAAGGGCTCCTCGGTCTCGAAGGCGGGTCGAACCGGGTTCGTCCCCCCGCGCCGGATCCGGCGCGCCTTCGGCGAAGAAAGGCATCGCGCATCCGGCGGCGGGTGACAACCACCCGCGCCAGCTTATTCGCCACACGCGGCGCGCGGCCGGGCTCAGCGCATCAGGTAGAGCAGCGCCGACAGGGTGAAGAACGACAGAGTCGTGGCGCCGAGGAGGGCGGCGGCCGCCGGCTTGTCGAAGCGGAAGGGCTGGGAGAGCAGCGCATAGACCGAGAGCATCGGCGAGGCGGCGAAGACCACCATGGCGACGCCCAGGGCCGGGTTGGCCGGCGGCAGCAGCATCGCCATCCCCGCCACGGCGAGCGGGTGGAGCAGGAGCTTGCCGGCGATGATGCCGCCGACGTCGGTGCCGATGCCCGACAGGTGCAGCCCGGCGAGCACGCCGCCGATCGAGAACAGCGCGGCGGCGGTCGAGGCGCCGGCGAGCAGGTCGATGGCGTGCTGGATCGGGATCGGCGGGTGCCAGTCGAGGAGCGAGGCGGTGATGCCGGCGACGATGCCCATCAGCATCGGATTGCGCGCCAGACGGCGCAGCACGTGGGCGAGAATGCGATGGATCGGCTCGCCCTTGCGCGCGTCGCTCTCCGCCAGACCCAGGGTCAGCGGCACGATGACCAGGTTTTCGATCATCAGCGTCATCGACAGGGCGATCAGCGCATCCTCGCCGATGAGCAGCGTGGCGATCGGAAAGCCGATGAAGCCGCTGTTCGACGACGACGACCCGAGCGCGGCGAGCGCGCTCACGCCCGTCGTCTTGCCGCGCGCCCACCGCATCACCGCGAAGACGACGGCGAAGGTGACGAGCGAGCCGACCATGTAGACGACGACGTAGCGCCCGTCGAAGATCTCCTGGATCGGCCGTTGCGACAGGGCGCGAAACAGCATCGCCGGCAGGGCGAAGCGGATGACGAAGACGCCGAGACCGCGAATGTTCTCGCGCGTCGTCAGGTGACGCACCGTCGCGACATAGCCGACGGCGATGAGCAGGAAGACCGGGAAGGTGATGGTGAGAATGTCGTACATGAAATCGCGATCCGTCGGGCCCGCGTGAGCCCGCTGTGGCGTGCGCTCGCGAGACGAGGACGCCGGGCGAAACGATCCGACGGCGTTACCGAAAGATCTTGCTTATATGAAATTACTTATATCGACGGTCGAGGACAACACCCACTCGCACATGGCAACCATCCCCGAATGGGACAGGTGGAGGGGGCGGGGCGGCCCAGTGGGGATGAGCGCCTCCCTTCTCCCCTTGCGGGAGAAGGTGGCCCGTAGGGCCGGATGAGGGGTCTGTGCCTCTCACGACGGCAGAACGTTCGGGTTCGCGCGCCTGCGCGCTGCCGCGCACACCCCCTCATCCGCCCTTCGGGCACCTTCTCCCA
Source organism: Prosthecomicrobium sp. (assembly GCA_048497495.1). GTDB lineage: Bacteria > Pseudomonadota > Alphaproteobacteria > Rhizobiales > Ancalomicrobiaceae > JAFHCF01. The sequence goes on along the minus strand of JAFHCF010000128.1, from coordinate 66 downwards.
CAAGGGGAGAAGGGAAGGTGCCGTGCCGAAGCACGGCCTCCTCCGGCCCTGCGCTCACGCTCAGGG
>JAFHCF010000127.1:0-8622 GCA_048497495.1 Prosthecomicrobium sp. | reverse complement strand
GTCGGCGCGCGCGCGGACGTTCGGTCATCCCCGCGTCGGGCCTTTCGGCCTCCTTCGGGCGTTTCCTCCGCGCGTCGCCGATCCTCGAGGGAGACGATGCGCGAAAGTGTTCGGGGAGCGTCTTCCCGCGCCGCCAACCGCTTTGGAGACGGTCGAACGACGGTGAAGCACACCCGATGAGCCGGCTCATCGCCGACCCGAACCCGCGCATGGACGAGGGCGCGGACCCCTCCGGTGGCGCGACGACGAGAACCGTCGCGTTGTCCGGAATTGCTGCCATGGCTTGGATGGGTGAACCCGTCCGCACGCCGGCAAGGAAGTAGTTGCCTCTTCAGTAACCCCGGCCTTTGGACGAGCCGGCAGAGACCAAAAAAGCCCTCTACGTCGTTGCTTCAAGCCACGTCCCCCGTGTGAGACACGAGGTGTGCCGGTTAACTCCGGCTGCCGGTTGCCCCGGTGGTTCCCGAGCCTCTTGTCTCTGGAACGCCACCGACCGGCACGCGGCCACAGGCACGTGCGAATTTGGGCGAGCCGGGGTATAGGGCCGATCGCCCCCTGACACAAGTGAATTCTTCATGTCGGGAGGGGCCGCCGCGATTTATGAGATTCCGCTGGAATCGGAAGGAGTTGCCTGGGGGGTCCGGGAGCCGTTCGAAGGGGCCCGGCGCGAGGGTCGGGCCTCGTGGCGACGGGCTCGCGCCAGAGGGGCGTGGCGCCCGTCCCGGCGGGTCGTGCGTCGTCGCCCATGGCCGATCGTCGAACGGCGATATAGGATTTGCCCGACATCGTTCGAGGAAAAGAAACGGTCATGGATACGGTGACGCGGATGCAGGCCTTCGTGCAGGTGGTCGATGCCGGCGGGTTTTCCGCGGCGGCCCGACGCGCCGGCAAATCGAAGGCGCTGCTTTCGAAATACGTGCGCGATCTCGAGGACGAACTCGGGGTGCGCCTGCTCAATCGCACGACGCGGCAACTGTCGCCGACCGAGGTGGGCGTCGCCTATCACCGCGAGGCGGTCGAACTCCTCCAGCGGCTCGACGACCTGACGGCCTCGGTGCGCGACAGCCATGGCGAGCCGCGCGGCCATCTGCGCGTCTCCGGGCCGCGATTCTTCGGCGATTCCGAACTCGGCGGGGCGATCACCGAGTTCATGGGCCGGCATCCCGAGATCACCGTCGACATCCGCCTCGACGACCGTTTCGTCGATCTGGTCGAGGAGGGGTTCGACGTGGCGATCCGGGTGTCGGAGCCGGCCGATTCCAGTCTGATCGCCCGCCGTCTCGCCCCCTTTCGGGTGGTGACCTGCGCCGCGCCGAGCTGGCTTGCGACGCACGGGCGACCGAAGGTGCCGGCGGATCTCGCCGGTCTGCCGGCGATCGCCGACACCAATGCCCGCAACTGGAGCCACTGGCCCTTCGTCGTCGACGGCGACAGGGTCGTCGTGCCGGTGACGGCGCGGCTGCACACCAACGCGCCACAGGTGGCGGCGACGGCGGCGGAGGCGGGGCTCGGCGTGGTGCGCACGCCGTGGTTCGCGGTGCGGCGGGGGATCATGGAGGGGCGGCTCGAGCTGCTGCTGGAAGACTACGAACTGCGCAACCTGACGATTCATGCCGTCTATCCCCATCGCCGGCACCTTTCGGCCAAGGTTCGCGTCTTCGTCGACTTCATGGTCGCCTGGTTCGATCGGCGCCAACGCGAGCTGCCCTGCGGGTGAGTGCGACCGGTCGCCGCGCTTCGGCCACGATCGGGCGTCCAGATGTCGACGGGGACCGAAGTGTCGTAGGATTCGTCCCTCGATCCCGGTCCTCGACCCGTTCGGAAGCGCAAACGATGACGCCTCTCTCTCTGGTTCGGCGGTTCGCCCGCCGCCTCGCCCCCGCCTTGGGCCTGCTGGCGCTGGGCGTCGGGCAGGCGCGGGCCCACCCGCACGTCTTCGTCGACGCGCGCGTCGAGCTGGTGTTCGACAAGGAGGGACGGATTTCGGCGCTGCGTCATGTCTGGCGCTTCGACGACGCCTTCTCCGCCTTCGCCTCCCAGGGGCTCGACACCGACGGTGACGGTATCCTGTCGATCGACGAGCTCAAGCCGCTGGCCAAGGTCAATGTCGATTCGCTCAAGGACTACGACTACTTCACCTATCTGAAGGTCGCCGGGAAGCGCAGCGGCTTCAAGATTCCGACGGAATATTGGCTGCAAATGGCCGACGGATATCTGACCCTGTTCTACACGCTGCCGTTGATGCAGGCGGTGAAGCCGGACAAGACGGGGGTGTCGGTGGAGGTCTACGACCCCTCCTATTTCGTCGACTACCAGATGGTCGAGAAAGATCCGGCCGTGCTGATCGACGCGCCGGCGACCTGCTCGATGGACGTCAAGCGCAAGACCGATCCGGACGCGGCGACGGCGGCGATCCTCGGCCAGATCCCGGCGAGCGAGCGCGAACTGCCGGCGAACCTGCGGTCGCTGACCAGCGACATGTCCAATCGGGTGTTGGTGAAATGCCCGTGACGGGGAAGCGCCCCGCATGGGGGCCGGCGATCGCGGTCGCGTTGATCGCGGCGGCGGCCTGGGTCGCGGTGGCGGCGCCGGCGCTGGCGCAGGCCGGCCCCTTCGGGGTCGGCTCGCCGGAGCCGGGCGGCGGATCGCCGTCGGGTAGCCTCTTCGTGTGGATCGCCATGCGGCAGAACGAATTCTACCGGGCACTGACGGCGGGCCTGAAGGCGATTCGCGCCGACCCGAACGCCGGCTTCTGGCTGGTGGCGGTGTCCTTCGCCTACGGTATCTTCCACGCCGCCGGCCCCGGCCACGGCAAGGCGGTGATCACCTCCTATGTGCTGGCCAATCGCGAGACGTTGCGGCGCGGCATCCTGCTCTCGTTCCTGTCGGCGATGGTGCAGGCGGCGGTGGCGATCGTCTTCGTCGGGCTGTCGGTGACGGTCTTCCGCCTCACCGCGCTGCAGATGACCGACGCCACCACGGCGATCGAACGCACCAGCGCGGCGGCGATCCTCGCTCTCGGCCTGTGGTTGACCTGGACCAAGATCGTCGCCCCGATGATCGCCGCATGGCGGGCGGCGCGGGCGGCCCCGGCGGTGGCGGTGGAGGACGGCGTCGTCGAGCTTTCGATCGACACCACCGGCATGTCGGCGGCGCGGGCGGCGGAACTCTGCGCCTGCGGCCAGCTCCACGCTCCCGATCCGACGACGCTCGGCGGCCCCTTCGACCTGAAGCGAGCGCTCGCGGCGGTGTTCGCGGTCGGCATCCGGCCCTGTACCGGCGCCTTGATCGTGTTGGTCTTCGCCTTCGCGCAAGGGCTTCCCTGGGCGGGGGTGATGGCGGTCCTGGCGATGGCGGTCGGCACCGGGTCGACGGTCTCGGCGCTCGCCTCGCTGGCGGTCTCCGCCCGCGCCCTGGCGCTGAGGTTCGCCGGCGACGACGGCGTATGGAGCCGGCGGGTGATGCGCGGCGCCGAGGCCTTAGGCGCGTTGATCGTGCTGGGCATGGGGACGCTGCTGGCCGGCGCCGCCCTGTGGGGCGGGCCGATGGCGCCGGGCTGATCAGGTCCGGGCGGCGGCCCGGGCCGCGACCGCCTCGCCGAAGGCGGCGAAGAGCCGGGCCGAGGGGTGGTCCGAGCGCACCCAATATTCCGGATGCCACTGGACGCCGACGGCGAAGGCCTTCGCATCGACGACGCTGACCGCCTCGATGGTGCCGTCCGGCGCGGTCGCCTCGATCGTCAGGCGATCGGAGAGCGTGCCGACGCCCTGGCGGTGGAGCGAATTGACGTCGATCTCGGCCGTGTCGAGGACGCGACCGATGCAGCCGCCGGGCACGAGGTGGACCTTGTGGCGGATGACGTAGCGCTCGTCGTTGGACGGGGCGGTCGGGGCGCGGTGATCCATCCGGCCGTCGAAAGTCTGGATCTCGGTATGAAGCGTGCCGCCGAGGGCGACGTTGAGCTCCTGGTAGCCGCGACAGATGGCGAAGAGCGGCACGCCCTTGTCGATCGCCCGGCGGATCAGCGGCAGGGTGGTGGCGTCGCGCGCCGGGTCGTAGGGCTCGTGGTCGGGGGTCGGTTCCTCGCCGTAGAGGCTCGGATGGACGTTCGACTTCGATCCCGACAGGAGCACGCCGTCGACCCGGTCGAGGATACTGTCGAGATCGAGGGCGCCGGCCAGCGCCGGCAGCATCACCGGCATGGCGTGGGCGCCGTAGACCACCGCTTCGAGATAGGTCGAGGGCGTCATGTGCCAGTCGTGGCCGTCGATGGTCTTGAGATCGGCGGAGACGAGGACGAGCGGCAGACCGGACATGAGCGAGCGGAACCTCTGATCGTTGGACGAACGAGCGGCAGATATGCCACGGCGCGGCGGGATCGACCAGGGATCTCGCGCCATCGCATGGCTTCCATGACCTGTCGTCTCGACCATGGCGGCCGCAGTGGCTATGACGGGGGTCCCGCCCGAGGATCCCATCGGAGAACCACATGCACGCCCTGTCCTCGCTCATCGATGCGATCAACCGCCGCGTCGGTCGTGTCGCGTCCTGGACGATCCTGGCGATCGTGCTGTTGCAGTTCGCGGTGGTGATCATGCGCTACGTCTTCGGCATCGGCTCGGTGCGACTGCAGGAGACGATCTCCTATCTCTACGCGACGAGCTTCATGGTGGCGGCGGGCTTCGCTCTCCTGCGCGACGGGCAGGTTCGGGTCGACATCTTCTATCGCAACGCCTCGCGGCGGACCCGGGCGGTGGTCGACATCGTCGGCACGTTGGTCTTCCTGTGGCCGGTGGTCGGGCTTCTCGCCTGGGTGTCGCTGCCCTACGTGACCCGATCCTTCGCCATCCTGGAAGGCTCGCGCGAGACCTCGGGCCTGCCCCTGGTCTACCTGCTCAAGGCCGAGATCCTGATCTTCTCCGGTCTCCTGGCGCTGCAGGGCCTGTCGCTCGTCCTGCGCTCGCTTCTCGTTCTGTCCGGCCGGCGGGCCGGCGAAGCGAGGGCGTGAGGTGGCGACGATGACACTCGCTCAACTCCTCGACATCGGCATGTTCGTCGTCGCCTGCCTCGTGCTGCTCGCCGGCTACCCGGTGGCCTTCACGCTGGCCGGCACGGCGGTGGCCTTCGCGGCGATCGGCTGGCTCGCCGGGGTCTTCGATCCGACCTTCCTGTCGGCGCTGCCGCAGCGGGTCTTCGGCATCATGACCAATCCGGTGCTGATCTCGGTGCCGCTCTTCGTCTTCATGGGGGTGATGCTGGAGCGCTCCAAGGTGGCGGAGCTGTTGCTCGAGACGATGGGGCGGCTGTTCGGGCGGCTGCCCGGCGGCCTCGGCATCTCGGTGACGCTGGTCGGCGCGCTGCTCGCCGCCTCGACCGGCATCGTCGGGGCGACCGTCGTCACCATGGGGCTGCTGTCGCTGCCGACCATGCTGCGCTGGGGCTACAGTCCCAAGATCGCCACCGGATCGATCGCGGCGGCCGGCACGCTCGGGCAGATCATCCCGCCGTCGCTGGTGCTGGTGGTGCTCGGCGACGTGCTCGCCAACGCCTATCAGAAGGCGCAGACCGACATGGGCAACTTCGCGCCCGACTCGGTCTCGGTCTCCGATCTCTTCGCCGGGGCGCTGATCCCCGGCCTGGTGCTGTCGAGCCTCTACATCGTCTATCAGGTGGTCGTCGCGATCGTCTCGCCGAAGAGCTCGCCGCCGGCGCCGGAGGGGCTCGGCCGGGTCACCTTCGTGGAAGTCGCCGGGGCATTGATCCCGCCGGTGGCGCTGGTCCTGTGCGTGCTCGGGTCGATCCTCGTCGGCATCGCCACGCCGACGGAGGCGGCTTCCGTCGGGGCGGTCGGCACGGTGCTGCTCGCCGGCCAGCGGCGGGCGCCGACCCACGGGCCCGTCTTCTTCGCCGCCTGGGGCGCGCTCGGCCTGCTGCTGCTGCTCGCCTCGATGGTCGACATGCGGCTCGGGCGCGGCGACACCACCGGGCTCGAATCGGCGGCGATCGCGCTGGCGAGCCTCGCCAGCCTGGTGCTCGCCGCCGGCGTCCTCCACGGGGTGTGGGTCTGTTGGCGCGAGGACGTGTTGCGGCCGGTGCTGGAGACCACCACCGAGATCACCGCGATGGTCTTCACCATCGTCATCGGCGCGACGTTCTTCTCCCTGGTGTTCCGCGGACTCGGCGGCGAGGAGATGGTGGCGCGCTATCTCGAGCATCTGCCGGGCGGCGCGGCCGGCGCGGTGGCGATCGTCATGGTGGCGATGTTCGTGCTCGGCTTCTTCGTCGACTTCCTGGAGATCTCCTACATCGTCGTGCCGATCGCCGCGCCGGTGCTCCTGAAGATGCCGATGGCCGACGGTTCGGCGATGAGCCCGATCTGGCTCGGCGTGCTGATGGGGGTCAATCTGCAGACCTCGTTCATGCATCCGCCCTTCGGCGTGGCGCTGTTCTACCTGCGCGGCGTGGCGCCGCCGGAGGTCAAGACCACCGACATCTACATCGGCATCATTCCCTTCGTCGCCATCCAGCTCGCCATGCTGTGGGTCTTGTGGGAATGGCCGGGATTGGCGACCTGGTTGCCGCACCTGATCTACGGCACGGGCTGACCCCCCCCTCGCGACGGGGAAGCCGCGTCGTCCGACGAGGGTACGGCGCGCTCGATCCGTTTCGACCTCCCGCGACGCGACCGAGGACGATCTCCCGGCGGCGGCGAGTTCCCGAGGAACCTCAGGTGGATGGCGGGAAAATGTGGCCCCGCCGCGGGTCGGTCCGCCGGCGATGCGCGCCACATGTCTGCCGCATACAAAATCGAAGACTCTCAACCTAGACGAAAGACGCCCCGTTCGGCGCTTGCCTTCTCCCGCCGGCTCGGCTTTGATCGGTTTAATCAAACGACCGTGTGGCACCCGAAACAGGGATCACAAGCCGCCGGCATGAGGGTGAGGAAACACCAATGACGGATGCGGGGACCACCCGTTCCGGCGAGCGGGACACGTTTCCCAAATTGCTGCTGTGGAACGCGCAGGCCGTGCCGGAGCGTCCGGCGATGCGCGAGAAGGATCTCGGCATCTGGCAGACGTGGACGTGGAGTGACGTCGCCGAGGAGGTGCGCGACTTCGCGCTCGGCCTTCAGCGCCTGGGGCTCGAGCCCGGCGACAAGGTGGCGGTGGTCGGCGCCAACCGGCCGCGGCTCTACTGGACCTTCGCGGCGGTGCAGAGCCTCGGCGCGGTGCCCGTGCCGGTCTACAAGGATTCCGTCGCCGACGAGATGGCCTATGTGCTGGAGCACGCCGAGGTCGCCTTCGCGGTCACCGAGGATCAGGAGCAGACCGACAAGATCCTGTCGGTCTCCGAGCGCCTGACGTCGTTGCGCCATGTCGTCTATGACGACGAGCGCGGCATGCGCGACTATGAACACGGTCGCCTGCACGCCTTCGCCCAGGTCCAGAGGATCGGGCGTGAACGGATGACGGCGGAGCCGGGGGCGGTCGCCGGGTGGCGGGAGCGCATCGCGCTCGGGCGCGGGTCCGACCTCGCGGTGATGCTCTACACGTCCGGCACCACCGGCAAGCCCAAGGGGGTGATGCTCACCCACGACAACGTCCTGATCTCGGCCAAGAACGGCATCGACTTCGATCGCCTCACGGCCGACGAGGAGGTCGTCGCCTATCTGCCGATCGCCTGGGTCGGCGACCACATCTTCTCCTACGCCCAGTCCTACATCGCCGGTTTCTGCGTCAATTGTCCGGAGAGCCCGGAGACGATCGACGACGACCGCCGCGAGATCGGGCCGACCTACGTCTTCGCGCCGCCGCGTGTCTACGAATCGATGCTGACCCGCACCCAGGTACGCATGCAGGACGCCGGCCGCTTCAAGCAGAAGATGGTCGACCACTTCCTGGCGCTGGGGATCCGCGTCGGCGAGGCGATCCTCGACGGCAAGCCGGTCTCCTTCCTCGATCGGCTGCACTACCGTCTCGGCGAGTTCCTGGTCTACGGGCCGCTGAAGAACCGCTACGGCTTCACCCGCACCCGCGTCGCCTATACCGCCGGCGAGGCGATCGGACCGGAGATCTTCCGCTTCTATCGCTCGATCGGCGTCAACCTGAAGCAGCTCTACGGCCAGACCGAAGCGGCGGTCTACGTGACGCTGCAGCCCGACGCGGAGATCCGCGCCGATTCGGTCGGCGTGCCGGCGCCGCAGGTCGAGATCAAGATCTCCGACACCGGCGAGGTGCTCTATCGCAGTCCCGGCGTCTTCGTCGGCTACTACAAGAACGACGCGGCGACCGCCGAGACCAAGACGCCGGACGGCTGGGTTCATTCGGGCGATGCCGGCTTCGTCGACGCCACCGGGCATCTTCGGATCATCGACCGGGCCAAGGACGTCGGCAAGCTCGAGAACAACACGCTGTTCGCGCCGAAATACATCGAGAACAAGCTGAAGTTTTTCCCCGACATCAAGGAGGCGGTGGCCTTCGGCGACGGGCGCGACTTCGTCTGCGTCTTCCTCAACATCGACCTCGCCTCGGTCGGCGCCTGGGCCGAGCGCCACGACGTCAACTATGCCAGCTACCAGGATCTCGCCCAGCACCCGCAGGTCTACGAGCGGATGCGCGCGGC
>JAFHCF010000126.1:0-15205 GCA_048497495.1 Prosthecomicrobium sp. | reverse complement strand
GGTGAGAAGCGATCGGCGCGCGTGCGCGCCGACGAAGAGCGCCGGTGGTGCTCTTCGAGCGACGAACGCCCGAAGCGCAAGCGGAGGGCCGGAGGAGGAGCGGCATTCGGAGCTTCCTCGCGCGCGAAGTGCCGGGGCGGTCCGCCGCGTACCCCTCTCCCTGTCCCTCCCCCACAAGGGGGGAGGGGACGCCAACGGGGAGGGCGATCGGGACACGTCTTCCGTCCACGCGGTAAGATCGCCATGTTGCGAAGGCCATCGCCCCACCGTCCTCTCCCCCCTTGTGGGGGAGAGACAGAGAGAGGGGTATTCGGAGTCTCCTCTTGCACAGTGCCGGTTTGATCCGCCGCATACCCCTCTCCGGATCTCCCCGAACCCGCCCCCCATCGACGCATCGCACCGTATAGCCTACCCCTCGATCCCCACCCTCGAGGCCACCCACAAGGACGGAAACCTGACCTTGACCCAGGATCCTCTCGTCTTCTTCTCGCCCTCCGGCAAGCGCGAGCGCGTCCCCGCCGGCACCACCGTGCTCGACGCCGCGCGGCGTCTCGGGGTCGATCTCGACAGCGTCTGCGGTGGACGCGGCATCTGCGGCCGCTGCCGGGTGGTGCCCGTCGACGGCGCCAACCCCAAGCTCGGCATCGTCTCGACGCCTGATCACCTCACCCCGTGGAATGCCGTCGAGGACCGCTACGTCGAGAAGCGCGGCGCGCTGGCCGAGGGCTGCCGCCTCGGCTGTCAGGCCCGCATCACCGGTGACTTAGTGCTCGACGTGCCGCCGGAATCCCAGGTCCATCGCCAAGTGGTGAGGAAGCGCGCCGAGGCCCACCCGATCGACGTCGATCCGCGCATCCGCCTGCACTATGTCGAGGTCCGCGAACCCGACATGCACGACCCGTCGTCCGATTTCCGCCGCCTGCAGGAGGCGCTGACGGCGCAATGGGGCCTCGCCCCCGTCGCCGCCGATCTCGCCGTGCTCGCCGGCCTGCAGAAGACCCTGCGCAAGGGCGAATGGCGGGTCACGGTGGCGGTCGCGGAAGGGCGCGATGTGGTCGCGGTCTTCCCCGGCCTGCGCGAGGTCGCCCACGGCCTCGCCGTCGACGTCGGCTCCACCACCATCGCCGCCCATCTCTGCGACCTCGTGACCGGCGACGTCGTCGCCTCGGCCGGGTTGATGAACCCGCAGATCCGCTTCGGCGAAGACCTGATGAGCCGCGTCTCCTATGTGATGATGCACCCCGGCGGCGAGGTCGAGCTGACGGCTGCCGTGCGCGGCGCGTTGCGGTCGCTGGTCGAGAGCGTCACGGCGGAAGCCGGCCTGACGCCCGCCGACGTCCTCGACGTGACCCTGGTCGGCAACCCGATCATGCATCACCTGGTCTTCGGCCTCGACCCGACCGAGCTCGGCGGCGCCCCCTTCGCGCTTGCCCTCGACGCCGGCGTGAGCGTGCCCGCCCGCGACATCGGCCTCGCCATCGCCCCTGGCGCCACCGTCTATGCCCTGCCGCTGATCGCCGGCCATGTCGGCGCCGACACCGCCGGCATGGTGCTGGCCGAAGGGCCGCACCTCTCCGACGAGGTTCGCTTGCTGGTCGACGTCGGCACCAACGCCGAGATCGTGCTCGGCAACCGCGCCCGCCTCCTCGCCTGTTCGTCGCCCACCGGCCCGGCCTTCGAGGGCGCCCAGATCTCGTCGGGCCAGCGCGCCGCGCCGGGCGCCATCGAGCGCGTCCGCATCGATCGGGCGACGCTGGAGCCGCGCTTCAAGGTGATCGGCTCGGATCTGTGGTCCGACGATCCCGGCTTCGCCGAGGCGACCGTCTCGACCGGCGTCACCGGCATCTGCGGTTCCGGCATCATCGAGGTGGTGGCCGAGATGCGGCTCGCCGGGCTGGTCACCCCCGACGGTATCGTCGACGGCGGGCTCGCCGCCCGCACTCCCCGCATCGAGGCGGAAGGCCGCACCTTCGCCTATCTGCTCCACGACGGCGAACCGCGCATCACCGTCACCCAAGCCGACATCCGCGCCATCCAGTTGGCGAAAGCGGCGCTGCACGCCGGCATCCGCCTGCTGATGGACGCCTATGGCGTGACGAGCGTCGACCGCATCGGGCTGGCCGGCGCCTTCGGCTCCCACATCGACGTCAAATACGCGATGGTGCTGGGGTTGGTGCCCGATTGCGACCTCGACCGCATCGTCTCGGTCGGCAACGCCGCCGGTACCGGCGCCCGCATCGCGCTGCTCGACGCCAAGGCGCGGGCCGAGATCGAGGAGGTGGTGCGCCGCATCGACAAGATCGAGACGGCGCTGGAGCCGGCCTTTCAGGCCCACTTCGTCGCCGCCATGGCGATCCCCCACAAGTCCGATCCCTATCCGAAGTTGGAGGCCGCCCTCGGCCTCACCTTCGACCGCGGCACGCCCCCGGGCGACGCCGAGGGGCGGGGCGGGGAGCGACGCCGGCGCCGGCGGGAGTGAGGGTGAGGCCTATCGCACGGTTCGCCATCACGCCGCCGCAACGTCCGACGCGACACTCGACCCCATCCTCCTCGTCAGTGCCGGAGGGAGAGGTTTTCGGCCATCTCGGACGCCGTATTCGTCGCCGACCTCGTCGCACGGCGACGAGCAATCCGAGAAAATTCTCCTCGATCGTATCGAGTCGGTCCGCTCGGAACAGGCACTAGGAAGAGGCGGTCGCGGTCCTCGTCCCGGCCTCGATCCTCGACGTGCCGCTTGGCTCCGGGCGGGCCTTGCGTCCGCTGGGTTTCCAGCGCCGGTAGGCCCAGGCGGCGCTCGTCACCGCCAGCGTGATCGCCGCCGCCATCCAGGCCGGGGCGATGCGGGCGGAGAAGACGAAATTGGCCTCGAGGATCGGCCAGACCGCCCGGCCGGTCTTGAGCACGAACCACAGCGCCTCCGCCGCCGCGCCGAAGGCGAGGGCGCAGACGGTGGCGATCACCACCGCCGCGAACCCGAGGTCCATCCGCCGATCGATCATCATCCGCAGCGCCAGGCCGGCGAAGGCGATGCCGGTGAGGATCGCGCCTTGGGCGAGGTCGAGCTTCGACTGCATGAAGAGGTGGACGAGGATCAGGATGAGGATCGGGTGGACGAGCCCGTGCAGCCGCTTCCATCCCGCGCCGAGCCGCCGGATCGACCCGTCGGTGGAGGTCGCGCCGAGGGCCGCGAGGCCGACGAAGGCGGTGAAGCCGATGGTGAGATAGGGCCGCACCAGGATTTCCGTCGCCATCCGCGCCGGCACCAGGCCGAGGTCGAAGCCCCACAGCGTCACGTGCAGAACCGCATAGAGGAGCCCGGCGACGCCGATCGTCCGTCGCACGCCGATGAGCTTGGCTTGGGCCGTGAGATGGCGCAGCGGCGTGATCGCCACCGACAGCAGCACCAGCCGCACCGCCCAGTCGCCCGAGACGTGGATCGCCTCGACGAGCGGCCGGGCGCCGAGTTCGCCGGCTTCCCAGCGCCACAGGAGCCCGAGCGCGGGGATGAGGACGCCGACGAAGACGGCGGCGCGCAGGAGCGAGAAACGGCCGTTGCGGTCGGTCCAGGGGGCGAGGCGGGCGATGTCGGCGATCATGGAAGGTCCGGTCGGTCGTGGCGGGGTCATCATGCCATACGGCGGCGCGACGGGTTTTGTTTCATCACGTCGTCGCGAGGCGGCCGCGAGAGGAGAAACGGCATCGGCCCCGTTGCGCCCGATGGCGCCGTTGCACTAGCCTCGATCCACACCTCATCGTCGAAGGCCTCCCCCATGGAACATCTCCTTCTCTTCCTCAAGGCGGTCGGCATCGGCCTCGCCGTCGCCGCGCCGGTCGGGCCGATGAGCCTCTTGTGCATGCGCCGCACCCTGACGCAGGGGCCGCGCTGGGGGCTCGCGACCGGCGCCGGCATCGCCGTCGGCGACGCGATCTACGCGGCGGTCGCGGCCCTCGGGCTCGCCGGGGTCTCCGCCTTCGTCCTCGCCTGGGAACGCCAGCTCCACCTCGCCGCCGGCCTGTTCCTGATCTGGCTGGGGCTGAAGACCTTCTTCACCAAGGACACCGACCAGCCGGCGGAGGTCGGCGCGGTGTCGTCGACCGGTGCCGCCTTCCTCGGGTCGGTGATGCTGACGCTGACCAACCCGCCGACCATCATCATGTTCGCCGCCGTCTTCACCGCGCTCGCCCCGACGTCCGGATTCGAGCCGCAAGTCGCGGCGGCGACGGTCCTCGGCGTGTTGGTCGGCTCGATGGCCTGGTGGATCGGCGTCGTGACGGTGGTCTCCGGCATCCGCCACGCGCTCGGCCGCCGGGCGCGCCTGTGGATCGACCGCGTCGCCGGCATCGTGCTCGCCGCCCTCGGGGCCGATCAGATCCGGCGGGCGTGAGGGACGCCCAGTGGTCAAAATCCGACGCTTGCGTCCCGCAAGCGCCGGATTGTCTTGATCTCGAGGTCGACAAGTCCGTGGTTCGATCGGCGCCGGCGCGCGCGCGCCCCGAGGTCACGCGACCTCGGCCACCATCCGCCGCTCCATCCGCAGGCCGGAGCGCTCCTCCGACGGCGTCTTCTTGAAGAACTCCGAATAGCACTTGGAGAAATGCGAGGCCGAGACGAAGCCGCAGGCCAGCCCCACCGCCAGGATCGGCATCGAGGTCTGGCGGATCAGGTGGCGGGCGCGGCTGAGCCTGAGGCCGAGGTAGTAGCGCGTCGGCGTGGTGTCGAGATAGCGCTGGAAGAGGCGCTCGAGCTGGCGCGGGCTGAGCCGCACCAGCTTGGCGAGCTGGGCGCAGGACAAGGGCCGCTCCAGCCGCTTGTCCATCTCGCCGATGACCGCCAGGAGCTTCGGATGGGTGACGCCGAGCCGCGCCCTGAGCTCCATGCGCTGGCGCTCGTGGCTGTCGCGCATCCGGTGATGGATCAACTCGTCGGTGACCAGCGCCGCCACCGCCGCGCCGGCCTTGGCGGTGACCAGCGCCAGCATCATGTCGACGGCCGCCGTGCCGCCGGCGCAGGTGAAGCGGTTGCGGTCGAATTCGAAGAGCTCCTGCGTCACCTCGATGTCGGGGAAATCCTCGCGGAAACTGTCGTAGTTCTCCCAGTGGATGGCGCAGCGATGGCCGTCGAGCAGCCCCGCCTTGGCGAGCACGTAGGTGCCGGTGCACACCGCCCCGATCGACACGCCGTAGAAGGCGAGCTTGCGCAGTTGCGCCACCAGCACCGCGTGGTCGTATTTCTGCACGTCGAGCCCGGCGCACACCACGATCTCGGGCATCGGCCCGACCTCGCGGTAGCCGCCGTCACAGCCCACCTCGATGGCGTTCGAAGCCGCGACCGGCCGGCCGTCGGGGGAGAACAGGCGCCAGGCGAAGAGCTCGGCGGCGGAGACGTAGTTGGCCAGCCGCAACACCTCGATCGCCGAGGCGAAGGCGATCATCGAGAAGTTCGGCACCATCATGAACCCGATCCGGTGAGGATCGGTCTTCCGCGCTTTCGTATCCATGCGCGCTCGCGCCCCGTGCTTCCACCACCATCGGTTCGCCGCGATCGAGAACGGCCTCCCGCCGAGCGCGGACGGTGGATTTGTCCGCAGGCGACCATCCTGCGACAGAACGAGGTGAGAAGTCGTCGAAAAACGACGAATAATCAGCGAAAATGTCGCTCAGCGGCAAATCTGTCCGCGTGCCGATGTCGCTCCGCGGCATCCGTCGCCCACACGGACCCGGTCGGCGGCGCCGGACGGAGGTGGCGGCCTCGTCAGGCCTGCGCGGCCGCCGCGCGGCTCTCGATCCGTCTTCGCTGCCGCGTCTCCAGCACGATGATCGCCCAGGCCAGACCCCACAACAGGAAGAAGTGGCGCCAGTGGTCGCTGTCGATGATCCAGCTGACCAGTTGATGCCCGGCGAGCGTCACCCAGACCACCTGAGCCATCGGCTTCCACGGGCGCGGCAGGAACATCGACTTGAACAGCGCGGCGAGCGTCCACAAGGCGAGGGTGGTGTAGGCGAGGAAGCCGAGCCAGCCGTAGACCATCAGCGACTTCAGGAAGACGTTGTGCGGGTCTTCCGGATAGTGGTGGCCGAACTGGTAGGGCCCGAGACCGAGCGGCAGTTCGGTCGCCCAGACGAAGCCCAGCCAATGGCGGGCGAAGCGGCCGAGACGGGCGCCGTCGTAGTTCTGCACCAGCTTGGCGCGTTCGTCGAAGAGGGCGCTCACTTCCTCGAAGGAGAGCGCGACGGCGAGCATCAGCATCACCGCGAGAAGCCCGAGGAAGCCGAGCATCATCAGCCGCATCCGCCCCTTCACCGACCGCTCGTCGACGAACAGGACCATGCCGATGAGGAGCAGGCAGCCGGCCGCGAGGCCCCAGGCGGCGCGCGACATCGACAGGAAGACGCCGGCGAGCATCAGCAGCGCCATCAGCCCCTGCGGCCAACTGCGCGACAGTTTCTCGGTCAACACCGTCCGCGTCAGCCAGATCAGCGGCAACACCAGGAACGGTCCGTAGACGTTGGGATCCTTGAAGGCGCCCTTGGCCCGGCCGAAGCGCATCAGCGCGTCGATCTTCAGCCCGTAGCCGACGACGCCGAGCACGGCCGCGATCACCGCCGCGACGATCGTCGCCTTGATGATCAGGTTCATCCGGTGCGGCTTGTCGGCGCAGAGCGCGGCGAAGAAGATGGTGTGGATCATCAACATCAGCGAGATCGCGACGAAGATGAAGGGATGGCCGTGGTCCGGCCCCACCCACCATTGCACCTGGGTCACCGACAGGATGCCGCCGATGTTGAACAGGAACAGAAGCACCACCAGCGGCCCCATGGCGCGCGACAGGGTCAATCCCAGGGCGAAGGCGACGACCGCGTGCAGCGACAGCAAGAGGTCGTAGGGCGCCGGCTCGAACATGACGACGCTCGACGACGCCACCGTCAGAAAGAGGTAGGCATCGCCGAGACGTTCGACCGAGATCTGCCTGTCGGGGAGGGCGACATGGCCCATCGCCAGGGTCAATACGCGTTCTCCGTGTTCAGGAGGCAGATCGGCGTCAGCGCCAGGATCTTCAGGTCGAACAGCACCGACCAGTTCTCGATGTAGTAGATGTCGTGCTCGACGCGCTTGCGGATCTTCTCCGGCGTGTCGATCTCGCCGCGCCAGCCGTTGATCTGGGCCCAACCGGTGACGCCGGGCTTGACCTTGTGGCGGGCGAAGTAGCCGTCGACCACCTGATCCCACATGCGGTTCTCGGTCTGGGCGTTGACCGCGTGCGGACGCGGCCCGACCAGCGCCAGCTCGCCTTTCAACACGTTGAACAATTGCGGCAATTCGTCGATCGAGGCCTTGCGGATGAAGCGCCCGACCCGGGTGACCCGCGGGTCGCCCTTGGTGACCATCGCCTTCGCCGCGAAGTCGCACTGGTCGGTGTACATCGAGCGAAACTTCCAGACGTCGATGACCTCGTTGTTGAAGCCGAAGCGCTTCTGGCGGAAGAACACCGGGCCCTTGCTGTCGAGCTTGATGGCGATCGCCGTGGCGATCATCACCGGGGAGAGCGCGATCAGGGCGAGCGTGCCGATGATCAGGTCGAAGGCGCGCTTGGCGACCGCGTCCCAGTCGGCGAGCGGCTTGTCGACGACGTCGAGGAAGGGCACGGCGCCTTCGTAGGAATAGTTGCGCGGCCGGAACTTGAGCCGGTCGGCGTGGGCCGACAGCCGAATGTCGACGGGCAGCACCCACAGCTTCTTCAGCATCTGGTGGACGCGCGCCATCGCCGTGATCGGCAGGGCGACGATCAGCATGTCGAGCTTGGTGAGCCGGCCGAACTCGACCAGTTCGGGAATGGTGCCGAGCTTGGGATAGCCCTCCACCATCGCCGGCGACCGCTCGTCGTCGCGGTCGTCGAAGATGCCGCAGATGCGGATGTCGTTGCCCGGCTGCATCTCGAGGCTGCGGATCAGGTCCTCGGCGAGCTTGCCGCCGCCGACGATCACGGCGCGGCGCTCCAGCCGGCCGTCGCGGGTCCAATTGGTCACCAGCCGGGTGAGGGCGAAGCGGAAGACGACGAAGAACGCGATGCCGCTGAAATACCAGCGCACCAGCCGCTGCCCGTCCTCCGCCTCGCCGAGCCCGGCGAAGAAGGCGAGGGCGGCGACGCCGGCGAAGACCATCGACCACGACGCGACGATGCGGCCGAGCTGGAAGGCATAGTTGCGGAAGGCCGAGATCTGGTAGCCGTCGAAGGCCTGGATGAACAGCAGCGTCAGCGTCGCGCCGAAGGGCACGGCGGCCAGATGCAGCGGATCGGCGGCGCTCGCCGCCTGTCCGACGGAGAACAACGCGCCGAGGCCCGTCGCCACGACGGCGACGAATTCGATCGCGCGGATCGATCCGGCGAGGAGACGCCGCGAGATCGGCCGATCGGAGAACAGCGCCGCCACTTCGCGCGCCTGATCGGACAGGGCGGCGCGCGCCCGCGGCAGTTCCGGCAAGGCCTCGAACGTGTCGCCTTGTGGCGCCATCGCGGCGATGTCGACGGCCTGACGATAGAGGGTCCTGGGATCGATCTGCTTCATCGGTCTGCTCCGGGGAAAAGGGTCCGGCCGGCTTGGTCGGCGCGGGTCGTCTGCTCCTCAGGGAGAGGTCTCGGGCGCCACGATCGAGTGGTGGTTCTCACCCGCATCGCCGGCGCCGCGTTCGAAAGGGGCCTCGGAAGGGTCGAGAACCCGGTGGTAGAAGGCCTCGATGGTCCGCATCATCGTGTCCACGGTGAAGCGCTCGGCGAGCGAGCGTCGCAGCCTCGAGGTGAATTCGTAGACCTCGCGCGGGTGAGCGAGATGGCGTTCCATCGCCGTGGCGAGCGCCCCGACGTCGCCCGGCGTCACCAGCCGCTCGGTCAGACCCTCGTAGATCTCGGGGATGCCGCCGACCCTTGTGGCGATCAGCGGCATGTCGGCGGCGATCGTCTCCAACACCACATAGGGTAGCGATTCGGCGCGCGACGGCAGCACCACGGCGCGGGCGAGCGTCAACGCCTCGCGCATCGGCATCGGATCGCGGAATGTGACGCGGTCGGAGAGGCCGAGGTCGCGCACCATCGCCTCGTAGCGTTCGCGCTCGTCACCGATGCCGACGATCAGCGCATGCGTGTCGCGACCCCGATCGCGCAGGGTGGCGATCGCCCGAATGAAGACGTCGGTGCCCTTGAGATCGCGCAACATGCCGATGTGGAGGAAATCGACGGCGCCGGGCGCCTCCACGATCGGTTCGAACTCGTCTGGATGCAGGCCGTTGTAGGCGAGCGTCGTGGCGCAGCGCGGCCGGCCGACCTTGTCGACATAGCAGCGACGCTCGTAGTCGGAGACGAAGACCAACCCGTCGGTCATCCGCTCCAGTATCCGCTCGAGCAGGAAATAGATGCGACCTTCCGGGCTCGCCGGGTCGAAATGCAGACTGCCGCCGTGCGGGCAGTAGATCCGCGCCGGCCGTCGGCCCTTCAGCCTGAGCGCGGTGCCGATCAGCCGGGCGAAGGAGCCGCCCTTCGAGCCGTGGCCGTGCAACACGTCCGGCTCGAGCCCGGCGACGTGGTTCCACAGCCGCCAGGTCGCGGCGATGTCGGCGGGCGACAGGGCGCGGCGCATCGGGAAGCGGGTGATGCCGAAGGCGAGGCGGGGCGCGACGCGGGCGATCCAGGCGGCTTCGAAGGGGCCGCCGGTCAGGCTGTCGCAGACGATGCCGACCGAATGACCGGCCTCGGTCTGCGCCGTGGCGAGATCGACCACGTGGCGAAAGATGCCGCCGATCGGCGCGCGCACGCAGTGGACGATTCGCAAGGGTTTCGGTTCGGACATTCTTCGGCGCCTCGGTTCGATCGCTCGAACGTTGTTCCTCGATTGCCCAGAGGATGCCTACCGAAGATGAAAGTCCAGTTGATGTGCGGCGCTCGCAATCTTCTCGAACGAAAACGATTTTCGTTAGTCTTAAAAAAGCGCGCTCCCAGAGGGTGAAGAGGCCGTCAACGTCGTCGCGCCGAACCGGGCGACCGACGCCATGACGTGATGTCCCACCCGTCGCGGCTCAGAAGAAGCGTTCGCGCACGTAGATCGTGTCGCCCGGCCGGATCGGGTCGGTGCCGGGGACGCGTCCGACCAGCACCTCGCCGTTGATCTGGCGGGTGATGTCGACACTGGTTTGGTCGCCGCGGGCCGAATAGCCGCCGGCGATCGCCACCGCCGTCTGCGCCGTCATGCCGGCGACGTAGGGGTACTGGCCGGCGTTCTTGACTTCGCCCATGATGAAGAACGGGCGATACTGGTCGATGTCGACCGAGACGTCGGGACGCTTGAGGAAGCCGTTGCGCAGCTTGGCGGCGATCTGGCCCTCGAGCTCGCCGGCGGTGCGGCCGCGTGTCGCCACCCCGCCGATCAGCGGCATCGATATGTTGCCCGATGCATCGACCAGATAGGTGTTGGAGAGGTTCGCCTGATCGAAGACGGTGATGCGCAGCCTGTCACCGGCATCGAACCGATAGGGCTGGGTCAACACCTCGTGGAAGGCCGGGTTCGGCCGAACATAGTTCGAGCAGCCCGCCAGAGCGGCAGCCACCAGAATCGCCCCGGCCAGACGAACAAACATGGTCGAACCCCTTGCGCGTTTCATGCTCCGCACATTGGGTCGATATGGTTAACGAATGTTGAACAGAACGAGGTCGAGGCGAAAGCGCCGGGTCCAAGGCGGGGAATTAACCTCTCACTTACCTTAACGAATTCATAGTAGCGGGAGTGGAGTCGGGAGTGCCGTTCATGAATACGGTCCAAGTGACCAATGTCGACGACGTGACGATCGACCTCGGAGTGGTGCTCCGGGCGTTGTGGCGCGCGCGTTGGCGTCTCCTCCTCCTCACCCTCGGCGCCGCGATCGCCGCCTTCGTCGGCCTGTCGATGATGACGCCGAGCTTCAAGTCCGACGCTCGCGTCGTCATCGAGACCCGTGAGCTGCCGGTCGGCAATCAGGTCCGTCAGGGGGAGGCGGAGCGCGCCATCCTCGACGAGCAGGGCATCGGCAGCCAGGTGCAGCTCCTCACCTCGCGCGACATCGCCCGCCGCGTCGTCGCCTCGCTCGGCCTCGCGACCGATCCCGAATTCACCAGCGGCGGTTTCACCCGTTTCCTGCGCGGTCTCCTCGGTCTCGCCCGCGACACCGGCGGCGGCACGCCCGAGGAGAAGGTGCTCGAGACGTTCTACGAGCATCTCAACGTCTTCCAGGTCGAGAAGACCCGCGTCATTCAGGTCGAGTTCTCCTCCCGCGATCCCGAAAAGGCGGCCAAGATCACCACCGCGCTGATCGACCAGTATCTGGAGACGGCGGCCGAGGCGAAGGGCCGCAATTCGGCCGAGACCACGCAATTCCTGTCGTCCGAGATCGAGCAGTTGCGCCAGCGCGTCGCCACGGCGGAAGCCAAGGTCGAGCAGTATCGCACCGGCGCCGACCTCTTCGTCGGCCAGAACAACATCAAGATTTCCGAGCAGCAGATCGGCGAGTTGAACACTCAGCTGACCGCCGCCAAGGCGCAGCGCTCGGAGAACGAGGCGCGGGTGCGCCAGTTGAAGCGCCTGCTCGACAGCGGCGCCGGCCTCGACACGGCGACCGAGGTGATCTCCTCGCCGATCGTCCAGCGACTGCGTGAACGCCAGCTGGCGCTGAAGGCGCGCGCCGCCGAATTGTCGACCACCTATCTGCCCAACCACCCGCAGGTCCAGGCGGTCGCCGCCCAGGCCGCCGACATCGACAACCAGGTCCGCATCGAGGCGGCCAAGGTGCTCGCCGGCTACGAGAACGATCTGAAGACCGCCGAAGGGCGGGTCAAACAGCTCGGCGCCCAGATGAACGAGTTCAAGTCGCAGGCCGCCAAGGCCGGCGAGGAGGACATCCAGCTGCGTGCCCTGGAGCGCGAGGCCAAGGTCCAGCGCGACCAGCTCGAGGAGTTCCTCGCCCGCTACCGCGACAGCCTGGCCAAGCAGATCGCCGGCGCCCAGCCCGCCGACGCCCGTATCATCTCCGCCGCCACCGTGCCGGGGAAGCCCGCCTTCCCCAAGGTCGTTCCGCTCACCTCGGTGATCGCGCTGGCGACCTTCCTTCTCGCCTGCACCTGGATCATCCTGCGCGAATTCCTCTCCGGCAACGTCCTGCGCCACACCGCGGTCGTCGAGGCAGCCGTACCCGGAACGCCGGGCGCCGCCGCGGCATCGGCCGTCGGCGCGGTCCCCACCGCCGGCGCCGCCCCGGTCGACGGACGCGTCTCCGGCCCTCGCCTCGAGGGCACCGGGATCTCGGGTCTCCTGCCCCACGACGCCTCGTCGATGATGGAGAAGAAGGCGACCGCCTCGCTGGAGCGCATCTGGGCGGATATCGCCGCGACCGCCGACGACGGCCAGCGCATTCTCGTCACCTCGGCGACCTCGGACCATGCCGCCCATCTGGCGGCCCTCGCCTTATTGCGGGTGGCGGCCAAGCGCGGTGCCAAGGTCTGCCTCGTCGATCTCGCCGGCACCGATCACGATCTCGCCGATCTCGTCGGCGAGGACGACATGCCCGGGTTGACCGATCTCCTGGCGGGCGAGGCACGCTTCTCGGAGATCATCTTCCGCGACCGCGCCTCGCGCGGCCATGTGGTCCTGTCGGGCCGCGCCGAGCTCGAACCCCACCACCTCGCCGGCGACGATCTCGCCGGCGCGCTGGAGGCGCTCGATCTCACCTACGATCACCTGATCCTCGACATCGGCCTGATCGCCGCCGGCGAGGGCATCGCCGATCTGGTCGCCACCGCCGACGCGGTCATCCTCGCCGCCGACGGCAATGGCGCCGATCCGCGCACCGGCAAGGCCCACGAGGCGCTCCAGGCGGCCGGCCTCGATCACGTCCGGGTGCTGGCGGTCGACGACGGCGACGTCAAGTCGGTGGCCGACGTCGCCGCCTGAGATCAATCGCGATCCGTCTCTTCTTCGTTGCGCGTTCGGCCCCCGAGCCGGGCGCGCAGGCGTTTGACCAGGGGCCAGATTCGTTCGTCACGGCGGATCGCCGCCCGGGCATCGCCGATCGCCGCCGCCGCCGCCGCGTGCAGCCGGCCGGCGAGCGTCACCGGCAGCCGCAGGTCGACCAGCCGGACCCGCTCGTCACACCAACTCGCCTTGTAGCGTTCGCTCCCGACCCCCATGTCGTAGACCGCGACGCCGCGCCCGCAGGCCACCTCGATGTGGCGGAAGAACAGCGTCTCCCCCGGGCTCGCCCGCGTCAGTTCGTCCTGCGCGAAGGAGGCGAAGAGGGCGTAGAGCCGACCCTTGCGCAGCGACGCGCCGATCACCGCGCGAATGGCGCCGCCGGCCTCCAGTCGGGTGAGTTCGAGGAGCGGTTCGGGGGCGCCGAGCGAATCGATCGCCAGCCGCCGGTAGAAGGCCCTGACCGCCGGCGCCGCGAAGGGATCGGCGATGCCGCGCGCGACGAGCGACGCGCTCTTTTGGGCGAAGAAGGCGCGAAGCGTCGCCTCGATCTCCGAGACGTTGGACGCCGCCGAGATTCGGTAGTCGCCGGCCGCCTGGAGCAGCTTCTCCTTGGCCCGGACCTTCTTGCGCTTGTGGCCGGCGTTGCGGGCGGCGAGCAGCGCCTCGAAGCTCGAGGGTAGGCGCAGGTGATGGCCGTCGTCGAGCGACGGTCGATGGGAGAGGGCGGCGGCGAAGGGGTTCGCCCACCCCTCCCAGTCCACCGGCACCGCGTCGAGGGCGAAGCCGTCGATGCCCTCGGCCCGGCCGATCGCCAGCAGCCCGTCGCGCAAGGCGCCCGGCGCGATGCCCTCCGCCGCGCCGTCGCGCCACAGGCCGAGAACATAGCTCGCGTGGCTGCCGCCGAGCCTGCGGGCGATGCGCAGCGGCCCGACCCGCTCGATCGACAAGGGCAGCAGGAATTCCGTCGCCCCGCCGCGCCGCCCGCGGATCACCAGGAGCCGCGCGCCGGCCGGCTGGGCCTCGGCGCCGAGCCAGGCGGCGACCCAGTCGCGGCTCTGAAACGGCACGGCCACGCCGCCGCCCTCGAGCGCCGCCCACGCCCTGGCGATCGCCGCGGGCTCGTCGACGGCGTCGAGGATCAGCGGCTCGGTGGCGCCGGTCGGCGGCGAATCTGGATCGGGCAAGGTCGTGTCCGTCATGGGCGCCGGCGCGGGTGGAGGCATGCAACCGACAATAGGCGAGTTCGCCCGGTCGGGGAACCTCGGCCTCGACCGCTCACCCCCTCGGCCGCACCGGGGCGTACATCCATTTCACCAGGAGGCCGGCGGGCGGCACCCAGAGGAGGCCGGCGACGACGAAATAGACGAACTGCACCAGGCCCGACTTGGTGGCGACGATCACGTCGCCGACCGCCAGCGCGAAGAAGACGTAGATCGCCAGGAACGTCACCAGGGCGACGGACCCGACGAAACGGCGAACCGGCGAGGTCATGAACGTGGTTCTCCGCTGGAATGTCAATTTGCATGGGCGACGACGTGTCGCGCTGCCCGGACGCCGGGAAGCCCGATTCGCGACGTCTCATCCGATGGTCGACGCGACATTGCCGGTCTATATCTCGGATCGAGGCACGGAGTGAAGCCACCTATGGCGATCCTGACGTTCGATCGAGACCGCCGCGAGGACCCCGGCGACGCCGCGACCGGCGGCGCGGCCACGCCCGTGCGGCTGTGGCTCCTCGTCGTCGCCGCGATGATCTTCGCCATGGTGGTGGTCGGCGGCGCCACGAGATTGACCGGCTCGGGCCTGTCGATCACCGAATGGGCGCCGATCATGGGGGCGATCCCGCCGCTCAGCGACGCCGATTGGGCGGCCGCCTTCGCCAGATATCGCGAGATCCCCCAATACCGGCTGGAGAACGCCGGCATGACGCTCGCCGAATTCCAGGCGATCTTCTGGTGGGAATGGTCGCATCGCCTGCTCGGTCGGGCGGTCGGCGTCGTCTTCGCGCTGCCCTTCGTCTATTTCGTCGCCACCGGCGCCATTCCGCGCGCCCGCATCCCCCGCTTCGTCGTGCTGCTCCTGCTCGGCGGTCTGCAGGGGTTCGTCGGCTGGTGGATGGTCGCCTCCGGCCTCGTCGATCGCGTCACCGTCGCCCCCTATCGCCTCGCCACCCACCTGACGCTCGCCGCGCTCATCTTCGCGGGCCGGCCGGGGGCGG
>JAFHCF010000125.1:0-9768 GCA_048497495.1 Prosthecomicrobium sp. | reverse complement strand
GGTGGGGCGGGTCGTCGCCCGTGAGGGCGCCGACGGCACCGACGCCATGCTGGCGACCCATGCCGCCTCGCGGACACCGGGGGCGGCGCGCGGCGTTCTGGTCAAGTGCCCCAAGCCCACCCAGGACCTGCGCCTCGACATGCCGGCGATCGGCCCGGCGACGGTGACCGGCGCCGTCCATGCCGGCCTCGCCGGCATCGCGGTGGAGGCCGGTGGCACGCTCGTCGCCGACGCGAAAGGGGTCGGCCGCCTCGCCACCGAGGCGGGGATCTTCGTCTGGGGCTTCGCGCCGGACCTCGGGGAGGGGGCGGCATGAGCGATCGCCGGGCGCGGGTCTTTCTGGTGGCGGGCGAGCCTTCGGGCGACGTGCTCGGGGCGCGGCTGATCGAGGCGCTCCGGGGCCGCCTCGGCGATCGTCTCGCCGTCTCGGGCGTCGGCGGGCCGGCGATGGCGCAGGCGGGGCTCGAAAGTCTCTTTCCGATCTCCGACATCGCGGTGATGGGCCTGTGGCCGGTGTTGGAACGCCTGCCGCTGATCCTGCGCCGCATCCGTCAGACGGCGGAAGCGGCGATCGCCGCCACCCCGGACGTCCTGGTGCTGATCGACAGTCCGGACTTCTGCCACCGGGTCGCCAAGCGGGTGAAGAAGGCCCGGCCCGACCAGACGATCGTCCTCTACGTGTCGCCGACGGTATGGGCTTGGCGGCCGGGGCGGGCGCGCAAGATCGCCGCCTTCACCGATCGGCTGCTGGCGCTCCTGCCCTTCGAGCCGGCGGTGCATCGGGTCCTCGGCGGTCCACCGACGACCTATGTCGGCCATCCCTTCGTCGAGAAGGCGGCGCGGGCCCGGCCCGAGGGCCCGCGCCGGCTCGCCCCGCCGGGCGAGCGGCCGCTGCGCCTCCTCGTGCTCCCCGGGAGCCGCCGGTCGGAGATCACCCGGCTGTTGCGGCCCTTCGGCGCCGCCGTGGCGCTGCTCGGCGCTCGGGTCGGCCCGCTCGAGGTGGTGTTGCCGGCGGTCGATCACCTGTGGGACGAGATCGAGGCGCGCACCCGCGCTTGGCCGATCCGGCCTCGGCTGGTGCGGGGCGAGGCGGCGAAGTTCGAGGCCTTCCGCGATGCCGATCTGGCGCTCGCGGCGTCGGGCACGGTGACGCTGGAGTTGGCCCTCGCCGGCATCCCGACCGTCGCCGCCTACCGGCTCGATCGGTTGGGGCGGCTGATCAAGCGGCTGATCGACATTCCCGCGCCGGTCCGTCCGATCGTCAAAGTGCGCTCGGCGTTGCTGCCCAATCTGATCGTCGGCGACCGGGCGATGCCCGAGTTCATCGACGAGGCATCGACGCCGGAGGCGCTCGCCGAGGCGCTCGAGCCGCTGACCCGGGACGGGCCGGAGCGACGGCGCCAGCTCGAGGCCTTCGATCGGCTGGCTCATCTGATGGGCGACGACCTCGACGGCACGCCCGGCGAGGTGGCGGCGCGCGCCGTGCTCGCGGCCCTCGAAGTGGACTGATACCAAAGGGCATTGAAAATGACCTTTGGTATTCCGTATGCGAATTTCTCATGCCGCTGATGCCTATGAGGAATTCGCATGTCTTCAACGGTCGGATGCGTCGGCATCCCCGACCGTCGGTATGAACAGGAACTCGCGACATCGATCGCCGGGGCGGGACCCTGAAACGACGAAGGGCGCCCGAGGCGCCCTTCGCGTGGTCGTTCGTGGGGCCGCTCAGCGGCGACGCGACAGCGGCACGTAGTCGCGCTTCGGCGCGCCGGTGTAGAGCTGACGGGGACGGCCGATCTTCTGATGCGGGTCCTCGATCATTTCCTTCCACTGGGCGATCCAGCCGACGGTGCGGGCGAGCGCGAACAGCACGGTGAACATCGAGGTCGGGAAGCCCATCGCCTTCAGCGTGATGCCCGAATAGAAGTCGATGTTCGGATAGAGCTTCTTCTCGATGAAATACTCGTCGTGCAGCGCGATGCGCTCGAGTTCCATCGCCACGTCGAGCAACGGATCGTCCTTGATGCCGAGGTCGGAGAGAACCTCATGGCAGGTCCGTTGCATGATCTTGGCGCGCGGGTCGTAGTTCTTGTAGACCCGGTGACCGAAGCCCATCAGACGGAACGGATCGTTTTTGTCCTTGGCGCGATCGATGTAGTGCGGGATGCGATCGACCGAGCCGATCTCCTGCAACATCTGCAGCGCCGCCTCGTTGGCGCCGCCATGCGCCGGGCCCCACAGGCAGGCGATGCCTGCGGCGATGCAGGCGAAGGGATTGGCGCCGGAGGAACCGGCCAGACGCACCGTCGAGGTCGAGGCGTTCTGTTCGTGGTCGGCGTGCAGGATGAAGATCTTGTCCAGGGCGCGCGACAGAACCGGATTGACCTTGTACTCCTCGCACGGGATCGAGAAACACATCTTCAGGAAATTCGACGTGTAGTCGAGATTGTTGTCCGGGTACACGAAGGGCTGGCCGATCGAGTACTTGTAGGCCATCGCCGCAATGGTCGGCATCTTGGAGATCATGCGGATCGACGCGACCATGCGCTGATGCGGGTCGGTGATGTCCAAGCTGTCGTGATAGAAGGCGGCGAGCGCGCCGACGGTGCCGACCATGACGGCCATCGGATGGGCGTCGCGGCGGTAGCCGGAGAAGAACTTCAGCATCTGCTCGTGCACCATCGTGTGATGGTAGACACGGCCCTGGAAGTCGTCGAACTGGGAGCGGGTCGGCAGTTCGCCGTAGAGCAGCAGATAGCAGGTCTCGAGGAACGAGCCGCTGTCGGCGAGCTGATCGATCGGGTAGCCGCGATGCAGCAGCACGCCTTCGTCACCGTCGATATAGGTGATCTTCGATTCGCACGAACCGGTCGAGGTGAACCCCGGATCGTAGGTGAAACAGTGTGTCGCCCCGTAGAGCTTGGTGATGTCGATGACGTCGGGACCGATGGAGCCGGACCGAACCGGCAAGGTCATCGACTTTTCGCCGACAGTGAGAGTGGCGGACTTTTCGCTCATGCGGATACCCCCGGGCGCGGAAGATCGAACGACTGGCCGGCTCCAAACATCTAACCGTTTCAGAAAAACGGTGGACGGAGGACCGAGGTCCCCGAGCCGTGCTGCCGAGTGCGAGCCGTAGACCATTCCCGACCGACCGACAAGCACTTCCTACGGATAAAGTCTGCCGGATTTAGAGCAAAGATCATGCAAACCAATCGCTTGCCGTGGTTGCGAAGGGAATTTTCGCGCTGCGGCATGGGTTGCCCGTCGGGCGGAAAGGGTCGTGGGGACGATTGGTCGGGCCGACGGCCGGTGTCCCGCCGGTCACGCGGTCACGCCGGCGAGCGGTCGGCGAGGCGGGCCAGGGTCTCGTCGCGGCCGAGCACGGCGAGCACGTCGAAGATTCCCGGCGAGGTGGTGCGGCCGGTCAGGGCGGCGCGCAGCGGCTGCGCCGCCTTGCCGAGCTTCAGCCCGGTCTCCTCGGCGTAGGTCCGCACCACCGCTTCGGTGGTCTCGGCCGACCAGGTCTCGAGCGCGGCGAGGCGCGGGTGGAGAGCTTCGAGGACGGCGAGGCCGGCCGCGTCGAGCAGCGCCGCCGCCTTCTCCTCCATCGCCAGCGGGCGCGTCGCATGGATGAAGCGGGCGCCGTCGAGCAACTCGACCAGCGTCTTGGCGCGTTCCTTCAGGCCCGGCAGGGCGGCGCGGATCTTCGCCGCGAGCCTGTCGTCGAGCTTGGCGAGCAGCGCCCGACCCTCCTCGGTGTGCGGCAGGAAGGCGGCGAAGGCCTGCCACAGCGCATCGTCCGGGGTGGCGCGCATGTAGTGGCCGTTGAGGTTCTCCAGCTTGGCGAAGTCGAAGCGCGCGGCGCTCTTGTTGACGTCGCCGATCTCGAACCACTCGATCGCCTGGGCGAGCGAGAACATCTCGTCGTCGCCGTGGCTCCAGCCGAGGCGGGCGAGATAGTTGAGCAGCGCCTCCGGCAGAAAGCCCATGGCGCGATAGGCATCGACGCCGAGCGCCCCGTGGCGCTTGGAGAGCTTGGCGCCGTCGGCGCCGTGGATCAGCGGGATGTGGGCCCAGACCGGCACGGTCCAGCCCATGGCGCGGTAGATCTGGGTCTGGCGAGCGGCATTGGTCAGGTGATCGTCGCCGCGGATGACATGGGTGACACCCATGTCGTGATCGTCGACGACGACCGCCAGCATGTAGGTCGGCGTGCCGTCGGAGCGCAGCAGGATGAAGTCGTCGAGGACGTCGTTGCGGAAGACGACGCGGCCCTGGACCCGGTCGTCGACGACGGTCTCGCCCTCCTGCGGCATCTTCAGCCGGATCACCGGCTGGACGCCGACGGGCGCCTCGGCGGGATCGCGGTCGCGCCAACGCCCGTCGTAGCGCGGCGGCCGGCTCTCCTTCATCGCCGTCTCGCGCATCTCCTCGAGCTCGGCCTGGCTGGCGAAGCAGCGATAGGCGAGCCCGCGCGCCAGGAGCTCGTTGGCGATCTCGGCATGGCGATCCATCCGGGCGAACTGGAAGATCGGCTCGCCTTCGCCCTCGAGCCCGAGCCAGCGCAGCCCGTCGAGGATGGCGTCGATCGCCGCCTCGGTCGAGCGCTCGCGGTCGGTGTCCTCGATGCGCAACAGCATCTTGCCGCCGGTGTGGCGAGCGTAGAGCCAGTTGAAGAGCGCCGTGCGCGCGCCGCCGATGTGCAGGTAGCCGGTGGGCGAGGGGGCGAAGCGGGTGACGACGGTGTCGGCCATGGGCGAAGCGGATCTCGGCTGGCGTTGAGGGCGGCGCGCGCTGCAACCGAACATGGGTGTCGGCGATGGTCAGGAGCGTGGCGGTTCCTGTAGCATGTCCTTCGACGAAAACCCAAGGGGCGAGCGACGTGCGCGACGACGCGGGCGACGATGGGACGGTGGGGACGAGACCGGGGCGGGCCGGCGACGGTCTCGCGGCGATCCCCGGCGCCCGTCGCCTCGCCGACATCGTCGCGGCGGCGCGGACCGGCGGCGTCGCGACCCCGAGGCTGCGCGCGGCGCTGGCGCTCGAGGCCGGCGCCGACGCGCTGCGCCGCGATCTCGACGGCGGGCTGGCGCTGCCCGGCCTCGTCGTCGTCTTCGCCTGCGGCATCGCGGTCTATTTCCACCTGCCGCGCGAGCCGTGGCTGCCGGCGGTCCTCCTGGTCGCCGTGGTCGCGGTGGCGGTCGTGGCGTGGCGGCGGCGACGGGGCCACGCGGCGCGGGTCTCGGCCGGCATCGCGGCCCTCGTCCTCGGGATCGCGGCGGCCTCGGTGGAGACGGCGCGGATGGCCGCCCCCCGGCTCGACCACGAGCGCACCGTGACGGTCGAGGGGCGCGTCGTCGGTCTCGACGCGACGGCGCGCGGCGGCCTGCGGCTGACGGTCGACGTGGCGCGGATGGAGGGGCGCGGGCTGACGCCGGAGACGACGCCGACCCGGATCACCGCGACCCTGACCGCCAAGGCCTGGCGCCCGGACGTCGGCGAGGGCGTCCGCTTCAAGGCGCGACTGAAGCCGCCGGAGGGGCCGGTGCTGCCCGGGGGCTACGACTTCGCCAGACGAGCGTGGTTCGAGGGACGCGGGGCGGGCGGTTACGTGCTCGGGCGGGCGACGCCGATCGAACTCGCCGAAGCGCCGCTCCTCGCCCGACTGCTGCGGCCGATCGCCTCGCTGCGCCACGTCGTCGCCGAGCGGGTGCGGGCGAGCCTGCCCGGCGCGACGGGGGCGATCGCCGCGGCCCTGATGGTCGGCGAGCAGCGGGCGATCCCGGAATCCGCCGCCGAACCCCTGCGCGCCGCCGGGCTCACCCACATCGTCTCGATCTCGGGGCTCCACATGGGGCTCGTCGCCGGCGGGGTGATCGTCGCCATCCGCGCCGCGCTGGCGCTCTTTCCGGTGCTCGCCCTCGGTTTTCCGATCAAGAAATGGGCGGCGGCGGCGGCCTTCGCGGCGGCGACGATCTATCTCCTGCTCTCCGGCAACCAGGTCGCGGCGCTGCGTTCGCATCTGATGCTGTCGGTGGCGCTGCTCGCGGTGATGGTCGATCGGCCGGCGATCACCATGCACACGGTCGCGGTCGCCGCCGCGCTGATCCTCGCGGTCGATCCGGCCTCGGCGCTCGAGCCGAGCTTTCTCATGAGCTTCCTGGCGGTGATCGCGTTGGTCGCCTCCTACGATCTCTACCGGCTGTGGACGGCGCGGCGGCCACCGCCGGTGAAGGAGGAGGGGCGCCTCGCTCATCTCGTCGGATCGGGCCTGCGCCACGTCGAGGGCCTCGCCTTCTCGTCGCTGGTCGCCGGCCTCGCCACCGCCCCGGTGATCGCGGCGGTGTTCTTCCGCGGCGCGCCCTATTCGATCGTCGCCAACATGGTGGTCCTGCCGGTGACCGGGCTGGTGATCATGCCGGCGGCGGTGATCGCGGCGCTGGCCATGCCCTTCGGGCTCGACCATTGGCCCTTGCAGGTGATGGGGCTCGGTGTCGACTGGATGATCGCCGTCGGGCGCTGGACCGCGAGCCTGCCGTCCGGCGCCGGCCTGATCGGCGCCTCCCACGCCGCGATGATGCCGCTCGGCATCGCCGCCGTGTTGTGGCTCTCGGCCTGGAAGAGCCGGATCCGTCTTCTCGGGCTCCTCCCGGCGCTCGCCGCCCTCGCCCTGCTCTTCGCCGGGCCGCGTCCCGACGTGATGATCGGCCGCCAAGGATCTCCGGTGGCGGTGCGCGGTGGCGACGGGCGGCTCCATGTGCTCGCCGGACGACAGGACCGCTTCGACACGGCGATCTGGCTCGCCGCCGACGGCGATGGACGACCGGTGACCGACGCGAGCCTCACGGAGGGATGGACCTGCGATCCCCTCGGCTGCGTCTTCGAGATCCCCGCCGGGCGGCGCTCGACCGCGACCATGTCGGCGGGCGCGGGGGAGCACCGGCAAGCAGCCGCGAGCGCCGACGGGGCCGTCGCGGCGCGCGCCGGGCGGGCGGTCGAGGTCTCCGCCGCCGAGACGCGCCCCGCCTCGCCACGCGGGGCGGAGACCGGCGGCGCGGCCCGGCTCGACGCGGACATCGATCGGAGCGAAGCCGGCGCTTCCGCCGAAGACGGTTCGCGGGGCGAAGACGGGCTCCCGCCCGGGGGCGGTTCGAAGGGCGCCGGAGGGGTGCGGCCCGAGGGCGGTGCGGGAGCCGGTGGCGAAAAACTCGAAATCGTCGTGGTGCGCGATCCGCGGGCCTTCGATGAGGAATGCCGTCGCGCGGTCCTGGTGATCACCACCCTGGTGGCGCCGCCCGGCTGCCGCGACCACACCACGGTGATCGATCGGCTCGATCTCGCCGCCGGCGGCGCGACCACCATCGCCTTCGCCGGCCCGATCAACCCGCCGCGCGTCGATCCACTCCCGGCGGCTCCGAGAGGACGGCCCATGGACCCCCGCGCGGGACGAGGGTCTCTCACCGACCCGACCCACGACGACACCACGGGCGGCACCACGGACGACATGGGCCCCGTCCCGGACGGCACTCTCGGCAGGCCGGGGCACGGCGCCGCCGATCCCGCCTCGGGCCTCGGCACGGCCTCCCGATCCTCGCGGAGGGAGGATCGGGAGGCCGCCCTCGACGATCGCGCCACCGAGCCGGCGGCGCGAGAACCCGATCCCGCCTTGGTCTTCACCCGGTCCCTGCCGCGTTTCCCACGGCCCTGGTCCCCGGTCGATCCGCTGATGCGGCGCATCGCCGAGGAGGCCGCCGAGGCCGAACGCGCCGCGCGCGCCGCATCACGTGGCGACCCGGCTTCTTCCCCGCCGATCGACCCGGATGCGGAGGATCCGGAGAAGCGGGTTCCCGCCGCTCCGACCTCGCCCGAGGTCCCGACCACCGAGGGTGACGGCGGCGTTCAGTAGCGCCGGATCAGGCCGACCAGCCGACCCTGAACCTTGACCCTGTCGGGGCCGAAGATGCGGGTCTCGTAGGCCGGGTTGGCGGCCTCGAGCGCCACCGAGGCGCCGCGTTTCCTGAGCCGCTTCAGCGTCGCCTCCTCCTCGTCGACCAGGGCGACGACGATGTCGCCGGAATCGGCGTTCTCGGAGCGTTTGATCAGCACGGTGTCGCCGTCGAGGATGCCCGCCTCGATCATCGAATCGCCGCGCACCTCGAGCGCGAAGTGCTCGCCGCCGCCGATCAGGTCCATCGGCACGGGAATCGAATGGGTGTAGCTCTGAATCGCCGAGATCGGCGTGCCGGCGGCGATACGGCCCATCACCGGGACCGAGACGATCTCGGCGCGCTCGTCGTCGCCGGTGGAGACCATGCGCGGCTTGCCGAGACTGCCCTCGATGACCGACGGCGAGAAGCCCTTGCCGACGGTGGCGCGACCGACCGAGGCGAGGCCGGGCGTGACCGAATCGGGCAGACGAACCACCTCGAGGGCACGAGCCCGGTTGGGCAGGCGGCGGATGAAGCCGCGCTCCTCCAAGGCCGTGATCAGCCGGTGGATCCCCGACTTGGAGCGCAGATCGAGCGCATCCTTCATTTCGTCGAAGGAGGGCGGCACACCCGCTTCCTTCAGCCGTTCGTGGATGAACATCAGCAGTTCGTACTGCTTGCGCGTCAACATCGGCTCGACACCTCGTCAGCCTCGGCGCGCGAGCACCGACGGCATGGTCACATGGGCGCGCGCACCCCGGACGACGCCACGTCGAAGGGGAGGTTCGCAGATCTCACCCGCGCCGCGCGACCTTTCGCCACCCTCGGACAAGGGCGAGAACCGATCGATTCGGCACAAGTACAAATCACGAACTCAACCTACACGTTCTCCGGATGTTCCACAAGCACGACCGTGAACAAAACGTGGCGGACAGGAGGGCGCGAGCGCCGCGGCGGCCCCGAAATCCAGGGGTTTCTCCAAAGTGAGGCCGACGCGCCTCGGCCGCGGCCTCAGGGGAAGCGGACGAAGCGGCAGAGGTCGCCGGCGCGGGCGGCGGGGGCGTGCGGCGGACGGATGATCAGGCCGTCGGTCGAGGCGAACCGGGTGAGGAGCGAGGAGTCCTGATGATCGGCCGGGACGGCGGCGAGCCGTCCCTCGCCGTCGATCACCAGGCGCGCCCTGAGATAATCCTGGCGCAGATCGTTGGCGGCGACGTCGGCGCCGAGCACGACGCTCTCGCTCTTGGGCGCCGGATCGGGCCGGCCGGCGAGAGCGCGCGCCAGCGGCGCGAGAAACAGCAGCGAGCAGACCAGCGAGGCGGCGGGATTGCCGGGCAGGCCGAGGACACGGGTCGTTCCGCGCCGTCCGAACATCAAAGGCTTGCCCGGCCGCATGGCGAGTTTCCAGAAGCCGAACTCGACGCCGTTGGCGGCGAGCGCGGCGTGGACGAAATCGTGATCGCCGACCGAGGCGCCGCCGATGGTGACGAGCGCGTCGATGCCGCGCGCGAAGCCCTCGCCGATCGCCGCGATGGTGGCGTCGAGGTCGTCGCGGACGATGCCGAGATCGACCGGTTCGCCGCCGAGCGCCTCGATCAGCGCGGTGATGGCGTAGCCGTTGGAGGCGACGATCTGGTCGGCGCGCAAGGATCCTCCCGGCGGCACCAGTTCGTCGCCGGTCGCGAGCACGGCGATGCGCGGACGGCGATGGACCGGCACCTCGGCGTGGTTCATCGCGGCGACCAGGCCGAGGTTGGTGAAGTCGAGGCGGGTGCCGGCGCGAAGCCCGATCGTGCCCTCGCGGAAGTCGACGCCGGCGGCGCGGATGTGGCGCCCG
>JAFHCF010000124.1:0-15856 GCA_048497495.1 Prosthecomicrobium sp. | reverse complement strand
CGTCACGCCACGCGGGCGTGACGGGTCGAGATTCCTCTCACTTGCGCTTCATCTGACGCCACACCGAGGTCAGCTCGCGCTGCGACTTCTGGTCGAAGGGCGAGATGACGTAGAGCTTCTTCATCGTCTCTTCCGACGGATAGATGCTCCGGTCCTCCAGGATCGCCTTGTCGACGAACTTCTGCGCTTCCAGATTGCCGCTCGGGTACTGGATGAAGTTCGACGCCTTGGCGATCACTTCCGGCCGCATCATGTAGTTGATGAAGGTGTAGGCTTCCTCGACATTCGTCGCATCCTTCGGAATGACGAAGTTGTCGAAGAACATATAGGCGCCTTCCTTGGGGATGATGTAACCGATCTCGATCTTCTTCTTCGGATCCTGAATGGTCTTGTTCTTCTCCTCGGCGCGCGAGGCGGCCTGCTTGATGTCACCGGACCAACCGACGACCATGCAGACGTCGCCGTTGGCGAGCGCGTTGATGTATTCGGAGGAATGGAACTTACGGATCGCCGGACGGATCTTCTTGAAGTACTCCGCCGCCTTCTTCAGGTCCTCGGTCTTCTTGGAATCCGGATCGAGGCCGAGATAGTTCATCACCCCCGGGACGATTTCGTCGGGCGCGTCGAGCATCATCACCCCGCAGCCTTTCAGCTTCAGGACGTATTTCGGATCGAGCGCCAGCTTCCAGCTGTCGAGCGGCGCGTCGGGTACCAGTTCCTTGATCTTGGCGACGTTGTAGCCGATGCCGGTGGTGCCCCACATGTAGTTGACGGCATACTTGTTGCCGGGGTCGTATTTGGCGAGGATTTCGGTGATCACCGGCCACATGTTCTTGAGGTTCGGCAATTTCGACTTGTCGAGCGGGGTGAACACGCCGGTCTGGATCTGCCGCCCGAGGAAGTTGCCCGACGGCACCACCACGTCGTAGCCGGTCTTGCCGGCGAGCAGCTTGGTCTCGAGCAACTCGTTGGAATCGAAGACGTCGTACTTGACCTTGATCCCGGTCTCCTTGGTGAAGTCCTCGAGGATCGTCGGGTCGATGTAATCCGACCAGTTGTAGACGTTGACGACCTTTTCTTGCGCCTGCACCCCGGTCGCACCCGCCAATGCGGTGACGACGGCCGTGGCGATGAGATACTTCTTCATGGTCTTCGCCCTCTTCCTCTGGGTCGCCCTCCTCGCGAGGGATACCACCCGGCTCGAAACCTAACTCCGAATTCCCCGTTTCGTCAGCCCGACTCGCGGGCAACGACTGCTCAAAGAAAAAGCGCCGGCAAACCGGCGCTTCCTCACAGATACGTCATGCGTTCGAGGGCGGTGATCTCGCGCTCGAACGCCGCGACCTCCGCCCGCTTGAGATGCGCGAAGAGGCTTCGGTATTCGACCCCCATCGCTCGTCGGACGAACTCGGATCGCTCGAACAGACGCACCGCGTCGTCCATCGCGTCGGGCAGGCGTTGCGCCGGCTCCTCGTAGGCGTTGCGCACGATCGGGGCGGGAGGCGCGATCTCGCGCTCGATCCCCTCCAGCATGCCGGCGAGAATGGCGGCGACCACCAGATAGGGATTGGCGTCGGCGCCGGCGATGCGATGCTCGAGGCGGCGCGCCTCCGGCGGGCTCGCCGGCACGCGCACCCCGACCGAGCGGTTGTTGTAGCCCCACGACGCGGTGGTCGGCGCGTAGGATCCGGGCTGCATGCGGCGATAGCCGTTCCACGTCGGCACGAAGAGGAGCGTCGCGGCGTTCATCGTCTCGATCAGCCCGCCGACGCAGTGCTTGAGCATGCCCTCGCCGGTCGCCGGATCGGCGAAGACGTTCCGGCCCGCCCGATCGAGCAGCGAGACGTGGACGTGCAGGCCGTTGCCGGCGACGTCGATGAACGGCTTGGCCATGAAGGTGGCCTTGAGCCCGTGCTTGCGCGCCACCTCGGTGACCAGACGGCGCAGCATCACCCCGTCGTCGGCCGCCGCCATCGCGTCGGCCCGGTGCTTGAGATTGACCTCGAACTGGCCGGGGGCGGCCTCCGACACCATGGTGTCGACCGGCAGACCCTGGCGCTTGCCGTAGTCCCAGATGTCGGAGAACACGGCGCGGTGCTCGGCGAGGTCCTCGAGCGCGTACATGTTCTGCGGGCTCGGGCCCGACGTGGCGCGATAGACCGGCGACGGCATGCCGTTGGGCATCGGCGGCGCCTTCGGATCGAGCAGGTAGAATTCGAGTTCGATGGCGCAACACGGCGTCAGCCCGGCGGCGCTCATCCGGTCGACCACCTTCTGCAGGCAGACCCGGGGATCGCCGTCGAAGGGCTCGCCGCGCTCGGTGTGCATGGTGAGGATCACCTGCGCCGTCGGCCGCTCCGCCCACGGCACCACCCGGAGCGACCCCGGCACCGCCCGGCAGAAGCCGTCGCGGTCGCCGGTCTCCACGTGCAGCCCGGTCTCCATCACCTCGCGGCCCCAGACGTCGAGGCCGTACATCGAGACGGGGAAGTTGATGCCGTCGGAAAACGCCTTCTTCAGGCTCTCCACCGGCGCCCACTTGCCGCGCAGCACGCCGTTCGAATCGGTGATCAGATATTCGACCGCCTCGATGTCGGGATGGGCGGCGAGAAAGCGTTCGAGCTCTCCGCGCGCGTCGTGGTCGAGGGCCGCCGTCGAAGCTTCGCTCAAGATCGTCTCTCCTCCGGCCGAACCATTCGATCTTCGGTCGGATCTGTCCGAGGACGCCCGATCGGCGCCAGACATCGGTTGCAAGCCGTCGAAATTGTGATCACATAGCCCGAGAGCTGTCAATCATACTCGCCCACCCGATCGAGCGCGACGCCGGCGGGCCGTGACGCCGCCCCCCGCCGGGCGTCGGCCGGTCGGGACGACAGGAGTGAACGATGAAGCGCAACGCCGAGCAACCTCCCCCTCTCGTCTCGCCTTCCGCCGCGGACGACGAGGCGCCCCTCGACGCGCCCCTCCACGACCGCGTCTACCGGCAACTGCGTCACGCCCTCGTCACCGGCCGCATCGTGCCCGGTCGCGCCGTCACGTTGCGCGGGCTCGCCCAGTCGCTCGGCGTCTCGCCGATGCCGGTGCGCGAGGCGATCCGCCGGGTCTCCGCCGAGGGTGGTCTCGTCGTCGGCGCCAATCGCCGGGTCTGGGTCCCGGCGATGGACGCCGGCCGCTACGACGAACTGATCCGCGCCCGCACCCTGCTCGAGCCGGAGGCCGCCCTGCGCGCCCTGCCTCACATCGACGCGGAGCGCCTCGAGCGGCTGCGCGACATCGACGATTCCATCGACGTGGCGCTGGAGCGCGGCGACGTCGAGGCCTACATGGCGGGCAACCATCGCTTCCACTTCGAGATCTACTCGGCCGCGCCCTCGCAGGTGATCGTGCCCCTGATCGAGAGCCTCTGGCTCCAGTTCGGACCCTTCATGCGCTCCGTCTACGGCCGTCTCGGCACCGCCGCCCTCGTCGACCACCACGTCCACGCCCTCGAGGCGATCATCGCCCGCGACGCCGACGGCCTCGCCGAGGCGATCCGCGCCGACATTCTCGACGGCATGGAACTGATCGCCTCCACCCTGCCCGGACCCGCCGCCACCGAGCCCGAGATCGCGGCGCGACGGCTCGCCTGAGAAGTCGGCACGCCCCCGGTTGACGGAATCGACCGCCCCGCGCAGAATGTGATCACATTTCGATGTGAGGTGGCCGATGGCCAAGAAGAAAAAATCGCAAGTCCCCACCGAACTGCTGCGCGGCGTCCCCGATGCCGCTGCGGCACCCGCCTGGTTGGAGGAGCGCGGCCTCGAGGACATCGAGTGCATGGTGCCGGACATGTCCGGCGTGGCGCGCGGCAAGATGATGCCGGTCGCCAAGTTCATCGATGCCCCCACCATGTCGATCCCGGGATCGATCTTCACCCAGACCATCACCGGCGACTATCCGGACGACGACGACGATTTCGAGATGGACGCCGCCGACAGCGACATCAAGCTGGTGCCCGACTATTCGACCCTCGCGGTGGTGCCCTGGGCCTCCGACCCGACCGGTCAGATCATCCACGACGCCTATCATCAGGACGGGCGACCGGTGGAGATCGCGCCGCGCCAGTTGCTCCGTCGCATCCTCGGCCTCTACGAGCACAAGGGCTGGAAGCCGATCGTCGCCCCCGAACTCGAGTTCTATCTGGTCGAGCGCAATCAGGATCCGGACTATCCGCTGAAGCCCCCGATCGGCCGTTCCGGCCGGGCGGAGAGCGGACGCCAGTCCTATTCGATCGCCGCCGTCAACGAGTTCGACGACCTCTTCGACGACATCTACGACTTCTCCGAGGCGCAGGGGCTGGAGATCGACACCCTGATCCACGAGGAGGGCGTCGCCCAGATGGAGATCAACCTGCGCCACGGTGATCCGCTGGCGCTGGCCGATCAGGTCTTCCTGTTCAAGCGCACCATCCGCGAAGCCGCCGTGCGCCACAACATGTACGCCACCTTCATGGCCAAGCCGATCGCCTACGAGCCCGGCTCGGCCATGCACATCCACCAGTCGGTGGTCGACCTCGACAGTGGCGAGAACATCTTCTCCAACGAGGACGGCGGGCCGACCCGCGAGTTCTTCCACTTCATCGGCGGCCAGCAGAAGTTCCTGCCCAACGTCATGTGCGTGCTCGCCCCTTACGTGAACTCGTATCGGCGGCTGATGCGCAAGTCGGCGGCGCCGGTCAACGTCCACTGGGGCTACGACAACCGCACCGTCGGCCTGCGCATCCCCAATTCCTCGCCCGCCGCCCGCCGCGTCGAGAACCGGGTGCCGTCCTCCGACGCCAACCCCTATCTCGCCATGGCCGCCTCGCTCGCCTGCGGCTACATCGGCATGATCGAGGGCATCAACCCCGGCGACCCGGTCGAGGGCTCGGCCTACGACCTCGACTTCGGCCTGCCGCGCGGCCTGCTCGAGGCGCTCGCCCTGTTCGAGGACTGCGAGGAGATCATCGAGATCTTCGGCAAGTCCTTCTCCTCGACCTACCGGGCGATCAAACAGGCCGAATTCGAGACCTTCATGCGCGTCATCAGCCCGTGGGAACGCGAGTTCCTGCTGCTCAACGTGTGAGATTCGCGCCCAGCCGCGCCGCCAGCGGCGCTCCGGCCGGCGAAGACGGCCACCATCGAGACCGAAGATCCCGCCGAACCACCGGTTCGGCGGCCGCGAACCATATTGCCCACACTCGGGAGACCGACCCCACGATGCGCGCCTCCAATCGCTATCCGACCGAGGAACTGCGCGGCCAGGACGCCGCCCATTATCTCCATCCCTTCACCGACTTCCACGCCCTGGCGAAGGAAGGCAGCCGCATCATGGTGCGCGGCGACGGCGTCTGGCTGACCGATTCGGACGGCAAACGCTATCTCGACGGCATGGCCGGCCTGTGGTGCACCAACGTCGGCCACGGCCGTCGCGAGATCGCCGACGCGGTCCACGAGCAGATGTTGGAGCTCGCCTATTACAACTCGTTCTTCAAGACCTCGAACGCCCCGGCGATCCGGCTCGCCGACAAGCTCGCCGAATTGGCGCCGCCCCACATCGACCGCGTCTACTATTGCGGCTCCGGTTCCGAGGCCAACGACACCGTCTTCCGCATGGCGCGCTGGTTCTGGGCGCTGCAGGGCAAGCCGGAGAAGAAGATCTTCATCTCGCGGCGCAACGCCTATCACGGCTCCACCGTCGTCGGCGCCTCCCTCGGCGGCATGAAGCCGATGCACGGCCAGGGCGACCTGCCGATCGCCGGCATCACCCACATCGCCCAGCCCTATTGGTTCGGCGAGGGCGGCGACATGTCGCCGGCCGAATTCGGCCTGTGGGCGGCGCGCGAGCTCGAGCGCGAGATCGACCGCCTCGGCGAGGCCAACGTCGCCGCCTTCGTCGCCGAGCCGATCCAGGGCGCCGGCGGCGTCATCATCCCGCCCGAGACCTATTGGCCCGAGATCAGCCGGATCTGCGTCGAGCGCGACATCCTCCTCGTCGCCGACGAAGTGATCTGCGGTTTCGGCCGCACCGGAAACTGGTTCGGGTCGCAGACCTACGGCCTCACAGCCGACCTGATGCCGATCGCCAAGGGGCTGACCTCGGGCTATCTGCCGATGGGCGGCGTGCTGGTCTCCGACCGCGTCGGCGCCGTGATCACGGCGGAAGGCGCCGAGTTCAACCACGGCTTCACCTATTCCGGCCATCCGACCTGCGCCGCCGCGGCGCTCGCCAACCTCGCCATCATCGAGCGCGAGGGCCTCGTCGCCCGCGTCCGCGACGACATCGGCCCCTATCTCGCCGAGCGCTGGCTGAAGCTCGGCGACCACCCGCTGGTCGGCGAGGCCCGGATGAAGGGGCTGATGGGCGCCCTCGAGTTGGTGCCGGCCAAGCGGTCGCGAACCGTCAGGTTCGCCGACGAGGGCCGCGCCGGCACCATCGCCCGCGACATCTCCTTCGCCAACGGCCTGATCATGCGCGCCGTGCGCGACAGCCTGATCCTGTCGCCGCCGCTCACCCTCACCCACGCCGAGGCCGACGAACTGGTCCGCCTCGCCGAGAAGACGCTGAACGAGACCTGGATGGTTCTGAAGAAGGAGGGGCTGGTGGCGTGAGCGCCGGGGCCCGCGCCCCTTCCCCCTCGACCACCGGACCGCGAGCCGATGACCCCGACCGCCGAACACCACGCTCCGTCCTACTACGCCGCGACCGCCCACCCGGCGCCGCCGCGCCCGGCCCTCGACGGCGACACCTCCGCCGACGTCTGCGTCGTCGGCGCCGGCTACACCGGCCTGTCGACCGCGCTGCATCTGGCCAAACAGGGCCGCGGCGTCGTCGTGCTCGAGGCCAACCGCGTCGGCTGGGGCGCCTCGGGGCGTAACGGCGGCCAGCTCCATTCCGGCCAGCGTCGCGATCAGGAGACGCTCGAGGGCTGGTTCGGCGAGGCCCGCGCCCACGCCCTCTTCGACCTCGCCGAGGAGGCCAAGGCGACCGTCAAGGACCTGATCGCCACCCACGCCATCGACTGCGACTGGCGCGACGGCCTGATCCACGCCGTCCACAAGAAGGCTTGGGTTGCCGACGCCACCCGTGAGGTCGAGCATCTCACCACCCGCTACGGCTACGGCGGCACCACCCTCCTCGACCCGGCCGAACTCGCCGCCGCGATCGGCACCGACGTCTATTTCGGCGGCTGGCGCGACGGCACCGCCGGCCATCTCCACCCGCTGAACTATTGCCTCGGCCTCGCCCGCGCGGCCGAGGAAGCCGGCGTCCGCATCCACGAGGCCACCCGCGTCACCGAGATCTCGCCCCCGCGCGGCGGCGCCACCCGTGTCGTGACCGCCACCGGCACCGTCACCGCCTCCGACGTCGTCATCGCCGCCAACGGCTACCTCGCCGGCCTCGACCGCGACGTCGACGCCCACGTCATGCCGATCCACAACTACGTGCTGGCGACCGAACCGCTGGGTTCCCGCGCCGACCGGCTGATCCCCGGCCGCGAGGCGGTCGCCGACAGCCGCTTCGTCGTCCACTACTGGCGGCTCTCCGCCGACGGCCGGATGGTCTTCGGCGGCGGCGAGACCTATGGCCTCAACCCGCCCGCCGACCTCGCCGGCTTCGTCCGCGGCCACATGCTGAAGATCTACCCCGAACTCGCCGACGTGGCCGTCACCCACGCCTGGGGCGGCACGCTGGCGGTCACCATGAACCGCATGCCCTATTTCCGCCGGCTCAGGCCCGGGGTCTACACGGCGTCCGGCTATTCCGGCCACGGCGTCGCCATCGCCACCTTCGCCGGTCGGCTCATGGCGGAGGCGATCGTCGGCGACACCTCGCGCTTCGACCTGATGGCCTCGATCCCGGCGGGAAAATTCCCCGGCGGCCCGCTCTTCCGCCTGCCGACGATGGTGCTGGCGATGTCCTGGTTCGCGCTGCGCGACCGGCTGTGAAGTGCCGCGATTCGAGGCCGATCGAGATGGCGGCCGCCCTCGCCTTCCGTGCTACCCTGGCGGCGCGTCACCACCGGGAGCCGGCCGCATGTTGATCCGATACGGTTACGAGATGACGTTCGTCTGCGCCGAGCCGACGCCGATGATCTGCCAGCTCGACGTCCACCCCAGCCTGGCGATCGCGGTGCGCAAGGAGCGCCCCTTCGACAGCGACCCGCCGGTCGCCTCGTCGATCTACGCCGACATCTTCGGCAATCGCTGCCGCCGCTTCGTCGCCCCCGCCGGGCGGTTGCGGATCACCTGCGGCGGCGTGATCGAGGACTCCGGCCGCCCCGATCCGGTGGTGCCGGAGGCGGTCGAGACCCCGGTCGCCGAACTGCCCGACGACTGCCTGATGTATCTGGTCGGCAGCCGCTACTGCGAGACCGACAAGCTCAGCCAGATCGCCTGGGACCTGTTCGGCGGCACCCCGTCCGGCTGGACCCGGGTCCAGGCGATCTGCGACTTCGTCCATCGCCAGATCACCTTCGGCTACGCCCATGCCCGCTCGACCCGCACCGCCTTCGAGGCCTACCACGAGCGCATCGGCGTCTGCCGCGACTACGCGCATCTCGCCATCACCTTCTGCCGCTGCATGAACATCCCGGCGCGCTACGTCAACGGCTACATCGGCGACATCGGCGTCCCGCCCGATCCCAACCCGATGGACTTCAGCGCCTGGTTCGAGGCCTATCTCGGCGGCCGCTGGTACACGTTCGACGCCCGCAACAACCGCCCGCGCATCGGCCGCATCCTCATCGCCCGCGGGCGCGACGCCGCCGACATCCCGCTGGTCAACTCCTTCGGGCCGCATCTGCTCGAGACCTTCCGGGTGTGGACCGCGGAGACCGACGGCTCCGGCACGGCCGCCGCCTGACCCCGCGCGCCCACACCTCGCGCAAGTCGGCGATTGCGGACGGTTCGAACTTGCGGGATGCTCCCCCGGAGAGAGCCCCACCGGCGGACCTCGCGTAGACGTCGGAGCCAGTCCATGCCCAGGTCCAGGACCGAACTCATTCCGCCGCCGGCCTCCGTGCCGCCGGCCCCTCCGGGAGGCAGAGCCATGCGCATCCTCAAGGCCATCGCCGCCGCCGTCGTCGTCTTCTTCGTCGCCGGCCTGTTCTTCGGCGGTTTCTACACCGTGGCGCCGGGCGAGCGCGGCGTGGTGATCCGCTTCGGCCAGATCAAGGGCACCGCCGACCCCGGCCTCCACTTCAAGATCCCTTACGTCGACGGGGTCAAGCTGATCTCGGTGCAGACCCACGTGCTGCGCTACGACAAGGTCGAGAGCTATTCCAAGGACCAGCAGCCGGCCGACGTGCGGCTCTCGGTCAACTACGAAATCCCGCCGGCCTCGGTCGCCGACGTGGTCGCCGAATTCGGCGACGAGCGCCAGATGGTCGACCGCCTGATCGCGCCGCGCATCCATTCCGAATTCAAGATCGTCTTCGGCCAGTTCACCGCCGTCACCGCCATCCAGGAGCGCGGCCGCCTGTCGATGGAGGCGAGCAACGCCCTCCAGAAGGCGGTCCAGGGCCCGGTCCGCGTCCTCGCCCTGCAGATCGAGAACATCGACTTCTCCGAAGTCTACGAGAAGTCGATCGAGCAGCGCATGCTGGCCGAGGTCGAGGTCCAGAAACTGCGCCAGAACGCCGAGCGCGAGAAGGTCCAGGCCGAGATCACCGTGACGGTCGCCCGCGCCAACGCCGACGCCGTCCGCGCCAGGGCGCAAGCCGA
The DNA here is from genome assembly GCA_048497495.1 of Prosthecomicrobium sp. Taxonomy (GTDB): domain Bacteria; phylum Pseudomonadota; class Alphaproteobacteria; order Rhizobiales; family Ancalomicrobiaceae; genus JAFHCF01. The sequence goes on along the minus strand of JAFHCF010000124.1, from coordinate 6,113 downwards.
CGCCGAAGCCGTCAAGCTCAACGGCGAAGCCCAGGCCACCGCCATCCGCGCCCGCGGCGCGGCGCTGAAGGACAACCCCGGCCTGGTCTCGCTGGTCGCGGCGGAGAAGTGGAACGGCGTCCTGCCGACCCACATGGTGCCGGGGAACGCGGTGCCGTTCGTGGATGTGACGGGGGTGAAGTGAGGGGGGGAAGGGTTTGCAGTCGCTCGCCTCACCGGCTGCAACGCGCCGAAAGCGGACGCTGAGCCAGCTTCCCCCGAGCTACTAAAATGGGGTCGGTTGCAGACTTGCTGCTCTTGAGATGCATCTAAGCAAAATCCGGCATCGCATGGAGAATTCCAATGCCACTTCAATGCGGCGCGCTAGAGCTTAGCCTCAGGGTAATGGCCTTTGATTTCCGCGTTGAAAAAGCGACCTAGTGAGTCCGCATTCATGAGACGCTCGTACATGAACGCAGGAACGTTGAAATATTGATAAACGCCGCCGTGCCTGAATTGGACCTCGAGCGTCTCCAGCTCTGGGTCATATCCGACCTCGGCCAAATTGCCGGACGTTACAGGCCGCCGTTCCATCAATTTCCTCCCTCGTTCTCATCCGCTTCTGGCGGCTCCCACTTCGGATCCTGTGCACGCCATACTGCGACAAGCTGATCATAATCTTCGGCGCCCCGAGCGCGCTTCCAGCTGTCTGCGACGAGCGGATCTTCGCTGTCCGGGCGACGGTCTTTGGGTGGCAGGGTAACGCGGCAGCGCACAGGCAGCCGCGCAGCTTCGCCGGTTATGATGGCTTCCCCTGTCCGTAGAACCGAGAGGCTGTCGGCGATACCGCTCAGGTTATCGGGCAAAGCGGCTTGTACCTTGCTGCGGTCAGCGGAATTGGTGAGGCGCAACGCGATGAAGGTGCCGCACTGGGAGAGAATGGTGTCGTCAATTTCCGAAGGACGCTGGCTGACGATCATCGCACCGATGCCGAACTTGCGCCCCTCTTTCACGATTCGCTGGACCATCTCGCGTGCAGGATTGTCGGCTTCCCGACCAAGATACCGGTGCGCTTCTTCCATAACGACGAGTTGGGGCCGTTTTCGGCCACCCTCGTCGCGCTCGCGACCCCAGAAGAGTGCCTCATAGATAATCGACAGAATCGCGCCGATCAAATCTAGGAGAACGGCACTGGGGATACCCGACAGATCGAGGACGGTTATCGCCTTCTTGTGGCCGATCCAGCTTTCGAGAAGGGCGGGAAGGTCATTCGCCACATGACCGGTCAGGTCAGGCTCCCAGTCGCCGGGCTTGAGCAAGAACTCGAACTGACGATCGAGCATACGTGACCGCATGCGATCGAGCTGCTTGCGGATGCCGAGCACACCGATGTTGTTCTGATAGGGCGCCGTATTCGTCGTCGTGTGCGGCTGGTAGGTCGGCAGGCGAAGCGTAGCCGCGTCCCCGGGGAGCACGATCGCCGGCTGGGTCTTTGCCTGATCGAGCCAAGTTTTGACCTCTGGATCGATCAGCTCGAGCCACAGGCTTCGCAAGCTGTATGGAATCGGACTGTCGACGGTCATCGAATTCAGGTCGACGCCCGGCAAATTGTCCGCATGCGCTATCGTGCTCTTGGCCGCGAAGACCTTGTCGAGGATTGCGGTCGTCGCACGATCGTCCATCTTCCCGCACAGGAAGTTGAGGATTTCGGTCGGCTGCAGTGCCCAGTACGGAATGACCAGTTTCTTCTCACCGTCGCCAGGCGTGATACGGAAAATCTCGGCGTTGTCGCCGAGCGCGCGGGCATATTCACCGTGGATATCGAGCAGGAGGATGCGCGCGCTCGGAAAGCCTGCTCCGCCCGACGCCGAGATTGATCGCAACAAGCTAGCGACGGTCGTGGATTTTCCCGACCCGGTCGAGCCGAGCACTGCACTGTGACGTGTGACCAGCTTATCGAGGTCCAGGCGTACCGGGATGCTCTCGGCGTTGGCGAGTCGCCCCACCACCACCTGCCCGGCAAACTCCGCGCCGTAGATCTTGGACAGATCCTCCTCGGTGACGAGATGCACCTCATCGTTCACATTCGGATATTGGCTGATGCCCCGCTCGAACGATGTCTCGACAATCTCGCCGACGAGTTGAATGGTCAGCCATCGTTCGCCGCGATCGAGCGCATCGGTCAGCGTCGCTGGTGTCGCACTTGCCCCAACCTCGGATATGATCGCGTAGAGGTCATGATACCCTTGAGGTATCCGTACGAAGCTACCGACCTGACCGACCCGGTAGCTTCTTCCTCCGATGATCGCGATGCCCGAGGCCACGCCCTCGAACTGGCGCACGCTGACGGTCGCACCAGCGACAGAGCCAACATGACCGAGAAGGGTCGGAGCATTCATCAGGCCACCGACGCGGTTGTGGCTGTCGACGACGGCATTACCACCGCAGTTGCTGTCGGCGCCGGTGGTGTGGGAAACGCTTGAACAGAGCGCGATGCCGCGAAGAACCGAGCAAAGGGTTCGATTGCGCCGAGCGTGAAGTTTCCGTCCGTGTCGAGATAAGTCGACCTTATCGGCCCCCAATCCCTGTTCGGAAGTTCGACCGGCGCCTTCCATGCACCGCGGATGCCGTTCACCTTGGCCTGGTCACGCGCATAGACGCTGAAGTTTGGCAGGCGGCGCGCAAGATCGCACGCCGGCCCCTCTTCCTCAAGGACCTTGTACTGGAACGCGAAGACGCTGGCGGATGGATTCGCTGCGAGCGCTTCGTCCAACCGAGATGCAATATGTGCGTCGGCAAAGGAGAAGCCGATAGAGACCAGCAGCGTGTCGGGGGTGAGCAAGAACGCACGAAGGCGATCGAGCAACGCTGCGTATGGGGCCTTCTGCGTCTGATCGTATTTCAGATGTTCGGGGAAGACGAGGTGGCTTGCCGAGCTTTGACCCGTTCGGATCACCTCTCCCTTCGAGCTTGCACGCCAGCCGAGTGAGCCATGGAGCTTCCAGAGCCGCGTCCATCGCGCGGGAAGGTCGCTGCGCGACACCGACACGGGGTCGAAGAACGGTTCGCGACCGCCCGTGAAGCCATCGAAATACGGCGCTCGCACGGACTCGAACGCCTCTTCGAACAACAGATCGTAGTTCGTGGTGAAAATCTCGACCGGGTAGTCACGCATTGTGCCCGTGATCCAGTTCACGAGATCGGCATAAGCTGATCCGGTCGCCGGCAATCGGACGTCCACGATCTTGCCAATCTCGGTGCAGATCGCTTCACCGAAAGCGGCAAAGCCGGGGCCATCGAGGTTGTGGACTTTCGCCGATCCGATCACTTTGCTCAGCGAGCGAATCCGAGAGAGGATCGTCTCGATGTCATGCTGCGCGAGTTCGGCTTTTAGGCCGTCGATCTGTTGTTGATAAGTCGGTGCAAGCGTCGTGAGAACCTGATCAGTGAGGCCAGCAACCGCTGGGATGAGCGGATAAGTACGATCAGGCTTCGCCATGCCGGCAGAAGCTCCGGCGCCAACCAACAGTCCGATCCGCTTGCGACCCTGCGCGATGATCGTCCGTAGCGCCGCCATATATTGATCAGGATTGTGAACACTGACAGTCAAATTACGCTCCCTGGCGTTAGCTCCGCATCCTTGCTTCGAGTTATTAGTGCATCATTCTATCGTGATCGTCCGCGTCGTTTTCTTGCGGTCGGCCCATTGCTGCAAATCGAGCGTAGTAATCCACTTCAACCCGATCGCCCCCTGAACCCTCAATCGCACCGTGTTGCATTCGCAACAAACTAGTCCTCATCGGCGAGCAAGCACAAGCCCGGCGAGAAATGATTTACGCTGCACCAATTTACGGGCGTTGAGCGTCCGCTTCGGGTCGTAAGCTGCCCTCCCCCCTCCCCCCCACCCCGGGAAAACCCTCGTCCCGCGAGGGACAATCCGGGATCGCCCGGAATGGGTCGCGCGCCTATAGGCTGACGGGGATGAAACGTCAGGAACGGACCCGTGTCATGACCGAGGACAAGAGCACCCGCGCCAAGCGGATCGGCATCGCCGCCGCGGCGATCGTCGTGGTGGGGGGGGCGACGGCCGCCTGGATCGCCGTGCCGCCGCCGATCGCGGCGAAGGATCCGGGCCTCGGCGCTTCGGTCGATCCGGCCCTGATCGAGCGCGGCAAGTATGTCGCCCAGCTCGGCGACTGCGTCGCCTGCCACACCGAGACCGGCGGCGCGGTCATGGCCGGCGGGCGGGCGCTGGAGACGCCTTTCGGCACCGTCTGGTCGACCAACATCACGCCCGACGCCAAGACCGGCCTCGGCGCCTGGTCCTTCGGCGCCTTCGATCGGGCGATGCGCAAGGGCGTCGCGGCCGACGGCCACAATCTCTATCCGGCGATGCCCTATCCCTCCTATGCCAAGATCTCCGACGACGACATGAAGGCGCTCTGGGCCTATCTCTCGCGGGGTCTCGCCGCGGTGGAGAAGCCCAATCGGGCCGCCGAGATGCGCTTCCCCTTCGGCCTGCGCTTCGGCCTCGCCTATTGGAACTTCGCCTTCCTCGACGCGACGCCCTTCCGCCCCGATCCGACCCGTGACGCGGTGTGGAACCGCGGCGCCTATCTCGTCCAGGGTCTCGGCCATTGCGGCGCCTGCCACACGCCGCGCGGCCTCGGCTTCGAGGAGAAGGCGATGAGCGAGGCCGGATCGAACGGTTCGCTCTTCCTCGCCGGCGCCAAGGTGGAGAACTGGAACGCGATCGAGCTTCGCGACCTGTGGACCGTCGAGGACACGGTGCAACTGCTGGAGACCGGGCAGAACCGCTTCGCCACGGCGTCGGGCAGCATGACCGAGGTCATCCTCCATTCGACCCAGGGCACCAGCCGAGAGGATCTCACGGCGATCGCCACTTACCTCAAGTCGCTGCCCTCCGATCGGCCGAAGCCGCTGCCGCGCGTCGTCTCCAGCGAGGCGCCGGCGACGACCTTCACCACCCGGGGCGGGCTCGGCTACGCCCAGTTCTGCACCGATTGCCACCGCCCCGACGGCGCCGGCGTCAAGGACGTGTTCCCGCCGCTGGCCGGCAATCCGACCATCGCCGCGAAGGATCCGGCGACCCTCGTCCACATCACCCTGACCGGTTGGAAGACGGCGGCGACCGCCGCCCATCCGCGCGTCTGGACGATGCCCGGCTTCGCCCGCCTCGGCGACCAGGAGATCGCCGAGATCCTGACCTTCGTGCGCGAGAATTGGGGCGAGGGCGCCGGACCGGTGACGAAGGACGTGGTCGCCGCGGCGCGCGCCGAACTCGATCCGAAGATCGACAAGACGCCGTTCGAGACGCCGCGCCTCGCCGAACTCCTCGCCGCCGCCGACGCCGATCAGTTGATCCGCGGCATGCGGCTCAACGCCGAGACCCGCGACCTGTTGCCGGGCCATGTCGGCGACGATCTCAACTGCACCTCGTGCCATCTCAACGCCGGCACGGTGGCGGACGGCAGCCCTTACGTCGGCATCACCGCCTTCTTCCCCTCCTACGCGCCGCGCGCCGGCCGGGTCATCACCATGGAGGACCGCATCAACGGTTGCTTCCTGCGCTCGATGAACGGCAAGCCGCTGGCCCCCGAGGGCGCCGACATGAAGGCCATGGTCGCCTATTTCGACTGGATGAAGGGCGCCACCAAGCCCGAGGACAAGGTGCCCGGACGCGGCATCGGCAAGATCGATCCGAAGCTCGTGCCCGATCCGGTCAACGGCGAGAAGGTCTACGCCGAGCAGTGCGCCGCCTGTCACGGCGAGAACGGCGAGGGCCTGAAGGATGCGGCCGGCCGCGTCGTCTACCCGCCGCTGTGGGGCGAGCGCTCCTTCAACATCGGTGCCGGCATGGCCCGCACCTACACCGCCGCCGCCTTCGTCAAGCGCAACATGCCGATCGGCCTGCACGAGAAGTTCCCCCTCGGCCAGGGTGGCCTCACCGATCAGCAGGCGATCGACGTGGCGGACTACTTCAGCCACAAGGACCGGCCGGACTTCGCCCCCAAGGTCAAGGACTGGCCGAAGGATCCCAAGCCCAGGGACGCCCGCTACTGACGCGCCCTTGTCGGCGACGAGACGACCGGCCGCGCTCGCCCCGCGGCCGG
>JAFHCF010000123.1:0-13531 GCA_048497495.1 Prosthecomicrobium sp. | reverse complement strand
GGCCCGGCTCGACGTCACCGTCGGCCGGGCCTCTTCATGTCGGGGTCGCGTCCTCGGGCGACGGCGGCGCGCCGAGCCGAGCCGTTCGAGACGAATCTCAATCGAAGGCGCAGCCGGGGCGGACGCCGAACTTCTTGAGGATGATCGCCAGCGGGCAGAAGCCGGTGAAGGCCGACTGCAGCAGGTTCAGGCCGACGAAGGCGGTGAGCAGGAACCACCAGCTGCTGACATAGATGCCGAGCGCGAGCGAGACCAGAATGACGGCGCCGGCGAAGGCGAAGACGACACGATCGATGGACATGTGCTACTCCTGAGCGACTGGACGACATCCGAAGGGAGGTCGATCACATCATCATCATCGAAGCAGACTACCGCTCGGGCGAAGCGCCCGCCAGATGGACGGCCGGCCGACCTGCTTCGTCGGGTGACGGGTTATATGAGAAGCCTTGAACGATTAGCAATGGCTAATATATGAAGAGCGATCGGACTCGCCCGCATCGTCGATGCGCGCGACCCGTAGTCGTTCGCCGAACGCCAGAGACCATCAGGAGATCCGGAACGGATGACCCTTCCGCGCGCCGCCCACCTCGAGCCCACCGCTCGCATCGTCCGCCCGCGAGCCGGAGCCCGCCTCGGCCTCCTCGCCGGCCTCGCGGCGACGATCGCCGCCTTCGCCCCGCCCGTCCGCGCCGCCGAGCCCTGGGTGGCGCACGCGGTCCGCGTCGACGACACCAAGGAGGTGCTGGCGACGGTGGAGAGCGTCCGCACGCCGCAGGCGCGGGCCCGAATCGGCGGGACGGTCGAAAGCCTCGTCGTCTCGGAAGGCGACCGGGTGAAGAAGGGCGACGTGCTGGCGACGGTGGTCGACCCCAAGCTCAAGCTACAGCTCGCCGCCTTCGACGCCCGCATCGCCGCGCTGGAGGCGAAGCTGTCGCTGACCCAGACCGATCTCGACCGGGTCCGGCAACTGCGCGCCTCGGGCTCGGCGGCGCAGTCGCGTCTCGACGACGCCGAGACCCAACTCACCGTCACCCAGGCCGAGATCGCCGCGTCGCGCGCCGACAAGGCCTCGGTGTCGGAGATGGTGGTCGAGGGCCGCGTGGTGGCGCCCGACGACGGCCGCATCCTCAAGATCCAGGCGGTCGCCGGTCAGGTGATCATGTCGGGTGAGCCGGTGGCGACGCTCGCCACCGCCGCCTACATCCTCAAGCTGCGCCTGCCCGAGCGCCATGCCCGCTTCATGCACGAGGGCGACCGCGTCCTCGTCGCCGGTCGTGGTCTCGACGTCGGCAAGACCGAGACGCTCGGCGAGGGCACGATCGTGCGCGTCTATCCCGAGCTCGACCAGGGCCGGGTGGTGGCCGACGCCGAGGCCGCCGGTCTCGGCGACTATTTCGTCGGCGAGCGCATCCGCGTCCTGGTCTCCACCGGCACCCGTGAGACCCTGGTCCTGCCGGAAGACCGGATCATCCGTCGCGAAGGCCTGACCTTCGTCCGTCTCGCCGGTCGCGGCGAGGTGCCGGTACAGACCGGCCAGCGCATGCCCGCCAAGTCCGACGAAGCGCCGTGGGTGGAGATCCTTTCCGGCCTCGTCGCCGGCGACGAGGTGGTGCGCCCATGAGCACCCCCACGACACCCTCGGTCGAGCCGACCAAGAAGCTCGGCATGGCCGGGCGGCTGACCGCGACCTTCATTCGCTCGGCCCTGACGCCGCTGCTGCTGCTCGCCTCGATCGCGGTCGGCGCGGTGGCGCTCTCCTCGCTCGCCCGCGAGGAGGAGCCGCAGATCTCGGTGCCGATGGTCGACGTGGTGATCCAGGCCGACGGCGTGCGCGCCGAGGATGCGGTCGAGCTGGTCACCAAGCCGATCGAATCGATCCTCAAGGGCATCGACGGGGTCGAGCACGTCTACACCTACACCTACGACGACCGCGTCATGGCCGCCGCCCGCTTCATGGTCGGCACCAATTCCGACGACGCCATCCTGCGCGTCCACGAGAAGCTCCGGGCCAATTATTCGCGCATTCCGCTCGGCATTCCCGAGCCGCTGGTGGTCGGTCGCGGCATCAACGACGTCGCCATCGTCACCCTGACGCTGACGCCGAAGCCGGAGGTCGCCGACCGCTGGAGCGACAACGCGCTGCTCAAGCTCTCCGAGAAACTGCTGCACGAGTTGGTGAAGATCGACGACGTCGGCCTCACCTACATCGTCGGCGGCCGCGCCGACCAGATCCGGGTCGAACCCGATCCGGAGCGGCTGGCGCGCTACGGCATCGCCCTCAACGATCTGGTCGAGAAGGTCAAGAACGCCAATCGCTCGTTCCTGGTCGGGACGCTGCGCGATCAGGGCAAGCAGAGCCCGGGCGCCGCCGGACAGACGCTCCAGGGCATTCCCGACATCGGGCTGCTGCTGCTGACCAGCCGCGACGGCCGTCCGGTCTACGTCAAGGACGTCGCCGACGTGGTGATCGAGGCCAAGCCGGAGGAGGCGCGCGCCTGGAACATGGCGCCCGACGGCAAGGGTGGCTTCGTCACCACCCCGGCGGTGACCATCGCCATCGGCAAGCGCGCCGGGGCCAACGCGGTGACCATCGCGGAGACGGTGGAGAGCCGGCTGAAGCTGGTCGAGCACCAGATCCTGCCGCCCGACATCGTCGTCACCAAGACCCGCGACTACGGCGAGACCGCCAACGAGAAGGTCCAGGAACTCCTGTTCCATCTGGCGCTCGCCACCTTGTCGATCGCCATCCTGGTGGCGGTCGCCATCGGCTGGCGCGAGGGCGTGGTGGTGCTGGTGGTGGTGCCGACCACCATCCTGCTCACCATGTTCGCCTCGTGGATCCTCGGCTACACGATCAACCGCGTGTCGCTCTTCGCCCTGATCTTCTCGATCGGCATCCTGGTCGACGACGCCATCGTCGTGGTGGAGAACATCGACCGACATTGGGCGATGCCCGACGAGCGCGGACGCGTTCGCAAGGCGATCGACGCCGTCGCCGAGGTCGGCAACCCGACCATCGTGGCCACCCTCACCGTCGTCGCGGCGCTGCTGCCGATGATGTTCGTCTCCGGCATGATGGGCCCCTACATGAGCCCGATCCCGGCGAACGCGTCGGCCGCCATGCTGTTCTCCTTCTTCGTCGCGGTGATCCTCACCCCCTGGTTGATGATCAAATTGTCGGGCAAGAAAGGCGGCGCCGGACACGGCGGCCACGACGAGCACGACGAGGGCGCGCTCGGCCGCGTCTATCGGCGCATCGCCGCGCCGCTGGTGGCGACCCGGGGGAGAGCGACCAAGTTCCTGGTGGTCGTCGGCATCGCCACCCTGGTGTCGATGGTGCCCTTCGCCACCAAGAACGTCACGGTGAAGCTCCTGCCCTTCGACAACAAGTCGGAGCTGCAGGTGGTGTTCGACCTGCCGGAAGGCACGGCGCTCGAGACCACCGAGCGGACCTTGATGCGGGCGGCGCAACTGATCGGCGACGTGCCGGAACTCGCCTCGGTCCAGGCCTATGCCGGCACCGCGGCGCCGTTCAACTTCAACGGCCTGGTGCGCCACTACTTCCTGCGCTCCAGCCCCAACCAGGGCGACCTCCAGGTCAACCTGACGCCGAAGGCGGAGCGCACGCGCCAGAGCCACCAGATCGCGCTCGAGATCCGCGAGCGGCTGAAGAAACTCGACCTGCCCGCCGGCACCGCCCTCAAGGTGGTCGAGGTGCCGCCGGGACCGCCGGTGCTCTCCACCCTGATGGTCGAGGTCTACGGCCGCGACGCCGAGGAGCGTCGGGCGGTGACGGCCAAGGTGCGCGAGGCCTTCGGCCGGGTGCCCTTCGTCGTCGACATCGACGACACCGTCGACGAGCCGGGCGAACGCATCCGCTTCCGCCTCGACAACGCCGCGCTCGAATGGCACGGCGTCACCGAGCAGGCGGTCTACGACACGCTGAGCGCGCTGATGTCGGGCATCTCGGTCGGCTACAGCCACCGGGGCGCCGGCGTTCTGCCGATCGAGATCGTGGTGCGGTTGCCCAAGAGCGATCTGGCGCTGACCGAGCGGCTGCTGACCACCCCGGTTCCGGGCGCGCGCGGCAACGTCGAACTCGGCGATCTGGTCAAGATCGAGCGGGAGAAGGCGTCGCGCTCGCTGTTCCGCCGCGACGGTCGACCGGCCGAGATGGTCAGCGCCGAACTGGCCGGGGCCTACGAGGCGCCGATCTACGGCATGCTCGCGGTCTCCGACGAGTTCGCGAAGATCGACTGGGGTCCGCTCGGCGCGCCGCCGGTGTCGCTGCACGGCCAGCCGCAGGACGAGGGCCATCCGAGCCTGCTGTGGGACGGCGAGTGGGAGGTCACCTGGGTGACGTTCCGCGACATGGGCGGAGCCTTCATGGTGGCGCTGCTCGGCATCTACCTCTTGGTCGTCGCCCAGTTCGGCTCGTTCAAGGTGCCGTTGGTGGTGCTCACCCCGGTGCCCCTGACGCTGGTCGGCATCGTCGGCGGCCATTGGCTGCTCGGCGCGCCGTTCACCGCCACCTCGATGATCGGCTTCATCGCGCTCGCCGGCATCATCGTGCGCAACTCGATCCTCCTGGTCGACTTCATTCGCCACTCGGCGAAGCCGGGAGTGACGCTGCGCGAGATCGTGCTGGAGGCGGGCGCCATCCGCATCAAGCCGATCCTGCTCACGGCCATCGCGGCGATGATCGGCGCGGCCTTCATCCTGGCCGACCCGATCTTCCAGGGTCTCGCCATCTCGCTGCTCTTCGGCCTCGCTTCGTCGACGGCGCTGACGGTTCTGGTCATCCCGGCGATCTACGTCGCGGTGCGCGGGCCCGACAGCCACCCGGTGACGAAGGTCGAGGAGGAGTGAGGGTACCTTCCCTCCCCCCTTGCGGGGGAGGTGGCCCGGCGCAGCCGGGTCGGAGGGGGTCTTCGCCTCGGATGACGCCTCGCCGAGATGCCGAAATCGCGGAGGCGACCCCCTCCCCGACCCTCCCCCGCGTGGGGGGAGGGAGCTTTCCGGCCCCACACTCGAAACGAAAACCGCCGCCGAGGCTATCCCCGGCGGCGGTTTGGTTTCGACGGGTCGAGGGAACCGGAGCCCCCTCGCCTCGGCTCACTTGACGATCTGGGCGAGCTTGCCGGAGGCGTAGGCCGCGGCCATGTCCTCGAGCGGCAGCGGCTTGATCTTGTCGGCGTTGCCGGCGGTGCCGAAGGCCTCGTAGCGGGCCTTACAGACCTTGGAGGCGGCCTTCTGGGCTTCGGCGTTGTACTTGCGCGGGTCGAATTCGCCGGGCTTGGTCGCCATCAGGCGGCGGATCGCGGCGGTCATGGCGAGGCGCAGGTCGGTGTCGATGTTGACCTTGCGGACGCCGTACTTGATGCCCTCGACGATCTCCTCGACCGGCACGCCGTAGGTCTCCTTCATGTCGCCGCCGAACTCGCGGATCTCCTCGAGCAGTTCCTGGGGAACCGACGACGAGCCGTGCATCACCAAGTGCGTGTTGGGGATGCGGGCGTTGATCTCCTTGATGCGGGAGATGGCGAGGATCTCGCCGGTCGGCTTCTTGGAGAACTTGTAGGCGCCGTGCGAGGTGCCGATGGCGATCGCCAGCGCGTCGACCTGCGTCTTCTTGACGAAGTCGGCGGCCTGATCGGGGTCGGTGAGGAGCTGCTCGCGGGTCATCGTCCCTTCCGCGCCGTGGCCGTCCTCCTTGTCGCCCTTCATCGTCTCGAGGGAGCCGAGAACGCCGAGTTCACCCTCGACCGAGACGCCGATCGAATGGGCGAATTCGACCACCTTGGCGGTGGTCTCGACGTTGTATTCGTAGGACGCGACGCTCTTGCCGTCGGCCTGGAGCGAGCCGTCCATCATCACCGAGGTGAAGCCCGAGCGGATCGCCGCCTGGCACACCGCCGGCGAGGCGCCGTGGTCCTGGTGCATGCAGACCGGGATTTCCGGATAGGCCTCGACCGCGGCGAGGATCAGGTGGCGCAGGAAGGCCTCGCCGGCGTATTTGCGGGCGCCGGCCGAGCCCTGGAGGATCACCGGGCTCTTGGTTTCCCGGGCGGCTTCCATCACGGCGCGAACCTGCTCGAGGTTGTTGACGTTGAAGGCCGGCAGGCCGTAGCCGTTCTCGGCGGCGTGGTCGAGCAACTGGCGCATGGATACGAGCGGCATCGGAATCTCCTCGAAAATCGGTTTCGATCGTCGGGCGAAGAGGAAGGCGATCGACCTCGGTCTGGTTAAGCTCGCGCGCCGTCCACTTCAAGCGGGTCCTTCGTCGATCGACGACTTCACCGACCCGATGGCGGGTATCAGAGAAATGCCGCCGCAAGGGCTCCCCGCGACGGCATTGTTTTCAGAATTTCATCGCGCGGTCGACCACTCAGGCGAGGATGCCCTTCACCGTGGCGACGACGTTGTCGACGGTGAAGCCGAAGAGCGGCCACAGGGCCTTCTCCGGCGCGCTCTCGCCGAACCGGTCGATGCCGATCACCGCGCCGTCGCGGCCGGCATACTTCCACCAACCACGGGTCACGCCGGCCTCGACCACGACGGTCGGCAGATCCGGCAGGACGGCGTCGCGCGCGGCCTTGGGGCGACGCTCGAAGGCCTCGACGCAGGGCATCGAGACGACGCGAACCGGCACCCCGGCCTCGCCGAGCACCTTCGCCGCGCCGACGGCGAGCGCCACTTCCGAGCCGGTGGCGACGATGACCACCTCGGCGGGCGACGCCGGCTCGACCAGGACGTAGCCGCCCTCGGCGACCTCGGCGAGCTGCGTCGCCGAACGCGGCTGATGGGCGAGGTTCTGGCGCGACAGCAGGAGCGCCGAGGGACCGTCGGAACGGGTCACGGCGGCGTTCCAGGCAGCCTGGGTCTCGACCGCGTCGCAGGGGCGCCAGACGTCGAGGTTGGGGATGAGACGCAGGCTCTCGGCATGCTCGACAGGCTGATGGGTGGGGCCGTCCTCGCCGAGACCGATGCTGTCGTGGGTATAGACGTGGACCAGCTTCAGCTTCATCAGCGCCGACATGCGCACCGCGTTGCGGGCATAGTCGGAAAACACCAGGAAGGTCGCGACAAAGGGGATGAACCCGCCGTGCAGCGCCATGCCGTTGGCGATCGCCGTCATGCCGAACTCGCGCACGCCATAGAGCACCGCGTCACCGGCGAGGTCGCGGGTGATCGGCGTCTGGCCCTTGTAGTTGGTCAGGTTGGAATGGGTCAGATCGGCCGAGCCGCCGAGGAACTCGGGCAGCTTCGGGGCGAGATGATTGAGCGCGTTCTGGCTCGCCTTACGGGTGGCGATGGTCTGGGCTTCCGCCGCCACCGCCTGGAGGGTCGCCTCGGCGAAGGCGTCGAAATCGGCCGGCATCTCGTGGGCCATGCGGCGGGAGAATTCGGCGGCGAGATCGGGATGGGCGGCGGCGTAGGCATCGAAGCGGCTCCGCCAATTGCCGGAGTATTCGCCGCCCCGGGTGGTGCGGTCCCATTCGGCGTAGACGTCGTCGGGGACCTCGAAGGGGGCGTGGGGCCAGTTCATGGCGAGGCGGACGGCGGCGATCTCCTCGGCGCCGAGCGGCGCGCCATGGCTGCCCTCGGTGCCCTGCTTCTTGGGCGCGCCCTTGCCGATCACGGTCTTGGCCTGGATCAGCACCGGCTTTTCGGTCTCGGCGATCGCGGCGCGCATCGCCGCGTCGAGGGCGGCGGGGTCGTGACCGTCGACGTCGCGCAGGACGCGCCAGCCGTAGGCCTCGTAGCGGGCGCAGGTGTCCTCGGCGAACCACTCGACGACCTTGCCGTCGATCGAGATGCCGTTGTCGTCCCAGATCACCTTGAGCTTGGCGAGACCCAGCGTGCCGGCGAGCGAGGAGACCTCGTGGGAGATGCCCTCCATCAGGCAGCCGTCGCCGACGAAGACCCAGGTGCGGTGATCGACGATGTCGTGGCCCGGCCGGTTGAACTGGGCGGCCAGCGTGCGCTCGGCGATGGCCATGCCGACGCCGTTGGCCAGCCCCTGGCCGAGCGGGCCGGTGGTGGTCTCGATGCCGGCCGTGTAGCCGTATTCGGGGTGACCCGGGGTGCGGGAATGGAGCTGGCGGAAGGACTTGATGTCGTCGATCGAGACGTCGAAGCCGGTCAGATGCAGAAGCGCGTAGTTCAGCATCGAGGCATGGCCGTTCGACAGGACGAAGCGGTCGCGATCGGGCCAGGACGGCGCCTTGGGATCGAAGCGCAGGTGGTCGCGCCACAGCACGGAGGCGATGTCGGCCATGCCCATCGGCGCGCCGGGGTGGCCGGAATTGGCGGCCTGAACGGCATCCATGGCGAGGGCGCGGATCGCGGCGGAGACCTTCCAGGTCAAGCCATCGGTCACGGTCTCGGTCATCTCGCTTCTCCTCTGATCCGCGGCCCTTCGCCTCGAAGCAGCCGGCGTCGTCACCTACCATCGCAGATCCGCCGGGTCGTGCCACGGCCGGACAGGGTCAAGCGCCAGACCGTGAGCCGAATGTCAACGGTGGAGACGAGAAAACGCGCGGCCGTCCCCGACCGCGCGTCGATTGGTCTCGCCCGAGAGCGGGCAACTCGCGCCCACGAAACCGCTTGCGCGAAGCCCGCTCGGGCTCACTCCGCCGCTGCGTCCAGGTCGTCGTCGTCGAGGATGTGATGGCTTTCGATGCGCTCGACCTCGTGGCGGGAGCCGAAGACCAGCGGAATGCGCTGATGCAGCACGCTCGGCTCGAGATCGAGCAGATTCCCGTTGCCGGTGGAGACCGCGCCGCCGGCCTGTTCGACCACCCAACCGATCGGGTTCGACTCGTAGATCAGCCGCAGCCGGCCCTCGTCGTAGCCCTTGCGCTTGTCGGCCGGGTAGAGATAGACGCCGCCGCGCACCAGGATGCGGTGGCCGTCGGCGACGAGGCTGCCGACCCAACGCATGTTGGTGTCCTCGCCGCGCGCGCCCTCGGCGCCGTGGATGCATTCCTCGATGTAGCGCCGGGTCGGCTCGTTCCAATGCCGGTGATTGGACGAGTTGATGGCGAATTCCTTGGTCTTCTCCGGGATCCTCACCGCCCGATTGGTGAGGATGAAGGTGCCGCGCCGACGGTCGAGGGTGAACATCTGCGTTCCCTCGCCGAGCGTCATCACCAGCGTGGTCTGCGGCCCGTAGAGGATGTAACCGGCGGCGAGCTGATCGCGGCCCTTCTGCAGGAAGGCGTCGTGGGTGGAGGCGTCGACGTGCTCGGGGGCGGGCAGGATCGAGAAGATGGTGCCGATCGACACGTTGGTGTCGATGTTCGACGAGCCGTCGAGCGGATCGACCGCCACCAGCACGGTGCCGTCGTCGTAGATGGCGATCGGGTGGTCGAGTTCCTCGGAGGCGATCGCGGCGACCGGCGCGCGCTTGCAGGCCTCGACCAGGAGGTCGTTGGAATGGAGATCGAGGAACTTCTGCACCTCGCCCTGGACGTTTTCGGTGGTGGCGGCGCCGAGTTCACCGGCGAGCGGGCCGTCGGAGACGAGAGCCGCGATTTCGCGGCCGGCGTCGGCGAGCGCATTGACCGTCGCGGCGATGTCGCGCCTCATGCGGTCGTGACCGGCCCACTTCTCCAGGAAGGACCACAGGCTCTCGTTCTTCATCGGTATCGTCCTCCTTCGATCACGTCGCGCGTCGAGAGGCCGAGAGTCGGTGCGGACGGCCTCCTCGCCATCCGCCCGCGAGCCCTCCCGCAGCGCACTCCCGTGATGCGCCGAGATCGGCGCCACCGCAACCGATCCATCTCGACAATTGGTTGGTATTCGCCGAGAAAAGCGACGGCCTCGTGAACATAGCGAAGCGCGGAAGCCCGTAGTGCCTGATATTTCGCGCCCGATAGACGCAAGGAATGCCGCGATCGTCATGAATTCCAGAGAAAATTCCTCCCCCGGCGCGGCTCACGGCGACGAGAAACTTCCCGCCCACCTGCGCAAGAAGCGGCTCGGCGCCCGGCCACTGGTACACGAGACGGCGGTCACCCGCGACAGCCGCTTCGGCAAATTCTGCAAGATCGGCGCCCGCACCACGGTGATCGAGAGCGTCTTCGGCGACTATTCCTACGCGGTCAACGACTGCGAGATCGTCTATTGCGACATCGGCAAATTCGTCTCGATCGGGGCGCTGGTCGGGCTCAATCCGGCGAACCACCCGCATGAGCGCGCGGCGCAGGCGCATTTCACCTATCGCTCCTGGCAGTATTTCGAGGACGTCGCCGACGAGGCGGAGGAATTCGAGAAGCGGCGGGCCCAGCGGGTGGCGGTCGGCCACGACGTGTGGATCGGCCGGGCGGCGATCGTCCTGCCGGGGCGATCAATCGGCAACGGCGCCATCGTCGGGGCCGGCGCGGTCGTCACCAAGGACGTCGCGCCCTACACCATCGTCGCCGGCAACCCGGCCCGCGTCGTCCGTCGGCGGTTCTCGCCCGAGATCGCCGACCGGCTCGACCGGCTCGCGTGGTGGGACTGGAGCCATGCGCGGTTGCGCCGGGCCCTGGCCGATTTCCGCAAGCTCCCGGTCGAGGCCTTCCTGGAGAGTTGGGAAGGCCGCGCCGACGATCGCGACTGAACCCGGCCACGGGCGATACGTGCTAGGACGCAAGCACGAGTACCGATCACGACCAAAGACTTGGTGGCAACGGTCCGGCGTTGACCCGGATCATGGCGACCATTCCCCGAGCGCCTAGCCTCGCACTGAAATGCGAGCTGACATTCCGCGCGATTCGCGCCTCCGGCTCGCCGGCCTCGTGCATTGCCGAGGCCGCACGGGAGAAAGACCATGAACACCCACGCCAGAGTCCGCCCCGTCGAGACCGCACAGGTGGCGGTGGAAGCCACGACCGCCGGCGGCGCTGCCCCGGCGACGCAGGCCCGTCCCGCCCTGACCCCCGCCTCGCGCAAGGTGCGGCTCGCGTCGCCACCGGTGGAGGTCAATCCACGGCTCGAGGCGGCCGAGATCATCGATCGGGCGGCGCACGCGATGATGGCGCGCTTCACCCATGGCGCCTCGCCGACGGCGCAGGCCATCGCCCAACTCGATTGGGCGCTGCATCTCGCCGCCTCGCCGGGCAAACTCGGGGCGCTCGCCGACAGCGCCCTCCACAAGTGGCTGGAACTCGGCCGGCTCGCCACCGGTGCGCTGATCGACGGCAAGGACGGGCCTCGGGCCTCGGCGCGCGATCCGCGTTTCCGGGGCGACGCCTGGAACCTGCCGCCGTTCCGGCTGTGGGCCGACGCCTTCCAGATGTCGCAGACCTGGTGGACGGAAGCGACGACCGGCGTGCGCGGCGCCAATGCCCATCATCTGCGCATGGTGGAATTCGCGGCGCGCCAGGCGCTCGACGCGTTCTCGCCGTCGAACTGGCCGGGGAGCAACCCGGAGGTGATCGCCCAGACGGTCGCCGAGGGCGGCGCCAATCTGTCACGCGGCCTCGCCAACGCGGTCGCGGACGCCGAGCGCGACGCGGCGGACCTGCCTCCGGAGGGGATCGAGGCGTTCCGTCCCGGCGAGACCCTGGCGCTGACCCCCGGCAAGGTGGTCTACCGCAACCGTCTGATCGAGCTGATCCAATATTCGCCGACCACCGTGACGGTGGGCCCCGAACCGGTGCTGATCGTGCCGGCATGGATCATGAAATACTACATCCTCGATCTCTCGCCCCAGAACTCCTACATCCGCCATCTGGTCGCGGCCGGCCACACCGTCTTCGCCATCTCGTGGAAGAACCCGGGCAGCGAGGAGCGTGATCTCGGGCTCGAGGACTATCGCAGGCTCGGTCCGGTCGCCGCCCTCGACGCGATCGAGGCGATCTGCGGCGAGACCAAGGTCCACGGCGTCGGCTACTGCCTCGGCGGCACGCTGCTGTCGATCGAGGCGGCCCGACAGGCCCGCGACGGCGACGAGCGCTTCGGCTCGATCACGCTGCTCGCCGCCCAGACCGACTTCACCCAGGCCGGCGAACTGACGCTGTTCATCGACGAGAGCCAGCTGACGCTGCTCGAGGACATGATGTGGGAGCGCGGCTATCTCGACACCAAGCAGATGGCCGGCGCCTTCCAGATGCTGCGCTCGCGCGATCTGGTGTGGTCGCGGATCGTGCACGACTATCTCTTGGGCAAGCGGGTCGCGCTCAACGACCTGATGGCCTGGAACGCCGACGCCACCCGCATGCCCTACCGCATGCACGCCGAGTATCTGCGCCATCTCTTCCTCGACAACGATCTGGCCGAGGGCCGCTACCTCATCGACGATCGCGCCGTCGCCATCGAGGACATCCGGGTGCCGATCTTCGCGGTCGGCACCGAGACCGACCACGTCGCGCCGTGGACCTCGGTCCACAAGATCACCCTGCTGTCGGACTCCGAGGTCACCTTCGTCTTGACCTCGGGCGGCCACAACGCCGGCATCGTCTCCGAGCCCGGACACAAGCACCGCAGCTACCGGATCGCGGTCAAGACGGCGGAAGGGCCTTATGTCGACGCGCCCCATTGGCGCGAGGCGGCGGAACCGCGCGAGGGATCGTGGTGGCTCGCCTGGTACGACTGGCTCGGCGGCCATTCCGGCGCTCGCGTTCCGCCGCCGCCGATGGGCGCGCCCGACAAGGGGCTCGCCCCGCTCGCCGACGCCCCGGGGACCTATGTCCTGATGCCGTGAGGCCGGGGATCGATCCGTTCGTATTCCCGCCCCCCGGCGGCCCCTCATCATCGTCCGGACCCGCCCTCGAGAGGAGCCCGGACGATGGCCTTTTCCATCCGCAATCACCGCCTGTGGCGCGACGGTCGCGCCGTCGAGATGATCGCCTCGCCCAACACCGGCGGGAAGTTCTCGCGCGATCCGCCGATCCTGGTGATCCACTTCACCGCCGGCGCCGGCGCCCGATCCTCGGCCGAATGGTTCCGTGATCGCGCCAACCGCTCCTCCTCGGCTCATCTGGTGATCGACCGCGACGGGTCGGTGATCCAGTGCGTCGGCTTCGACACCATCGCCTGGCATGCCGGGCGGTCGGCGTGGCGCGACATCGTCGGGCTCAATTCCCATTCGATCGGCATCGAATTGGCCAATTGGGGCGACCTGAGGCGGCGCGGCGGCGGCTGGGCGAGTTCCACCGGTGTCGCCATCCCCGACCCGGTGCTGGCGACCCACGCCCACGGCAATCCCGACGGCACGCGCGGCGCCATCGGCTGGGAGCCCTACCCGGCGGCGCAGATCGCTGCCCTCACCGAGATCGCCCGGCTGATCGCCGGATCTCACGGCATCGCCGAGATCGTCGGCCATGACGACATCGCGCCGACCCGCAAGTGGGACCCGGGCCCGGCCCTCGACATCGCCGGCCTGCGCGCCGCCGTCCTCGGCGGTGGTCGAAACGAGGACGGCGATCCGGCGCTGACGGTGCTGCCCGCCGACGGCCTCAACCTGCGCGGCGGGACGGGGGTCGCCTATTCGGTGATCGAACTCCTGGCGCGGGGCACGCAGGTGCGGCCGCCCCCCCGC
>JAFHCF010000122.1:0-26219 GCA_048497495.1 Prosthecomicrobium sp. | reverse complement strand
GGGGCGTTTCTGATCGGCGCGGGGGCGACGGCCTCAGTAGCGGTAGGCGACGCCGCCGCGCAGGACGTTGGTATCGACCGAGGACCGTTGGGTCCCGGTCGGCAGGGCGTGGTTGGAGCGGCCGAAGCCGTAGTGCAGCAACTCACCCTTGACGGTGATGTGATCGGCCACCTGGGCTTCGACACCGGCGCCGGCGACATAGCCGACCTTGGTCTTGCTGCTCGAGCCGCCGAAGGTCTTCATCGAATCGTCGGCGAAGGCGATGCCGCCGGTCGCAAAGGGCATCACCCGATCGAAGGCGACGCCGGCGCGGCCACGGACGGAACCGTTCCAGCTCGAATCGTACTTGTAGTAGTTCGGCCCGATCATCCGGCTGGAGTTCTGGCCGGAAACGTTGATGTCGCCTTCGACGCCGGCGACGAAGTTGGCGCCGACATTGGCGTTGATGCCGCCATAGACGCCGATCTGGCCACCGTTGAGGTCGTTGGAGCCCCAGCCGTGACCAGCCTGGACGCCGGCATAGGCGCCGGTCCAACTGTTCTGCGGGGCAGGGGCCGCATAGCCGCCATAGGGGGCGGCGGGCTGGCCGCCGTACATGTCGGCGGCGAGCGACGGGCTGGCCACCGCGACACAGGCGGCGGCGGCGAGAGCGAACGTAACGCGGGACATGATATTCACCTTCGGCCATTCAAGCATCGAATCTTCCGAGATCTCGGAGGATTTCGTTGACCATGAATGCCCGGCCTCGGTTAAGAACGCGTTCAAAAACAAGGTTAACGAGCTATTTTGTCGGCGCTGAGCGATGCGATGGTTTCGTCGTGACGTTCGCCGTCAAATAAAAAACCGCCGATCCTGCGATTTCTCGCAGGATCGGCGGTTCATTCATGTCGACCGATATTCGGTCGCGCCAGATCAGAACTTGTAGTTCACGCCGACGCGGACGAGATGATCGCTGAGGTCGTTTCTGGTCGCGCCGACCGAGGCGAAGCTCTTGTTCATCTTGCCGAAGTTCTCGTAGAGGTACTCGCCCTTGACCGAGACGTTGTTGGTCACGGCATATTCGAGACCGCCGCCGACGGCATAGCCGAGACGGGTCTTGTCGGACTTCTGGGTGACGACGCCGTTCGACACGGTCTGATCGAACTGAGCCCAGGCGAGACCGCCGGTGCCGTAGATCAGGGTGCGGTCGATGGCATAGCCGGCGCGGGCGCGCAGGGTGCCGGAGGCGCCTTCCTCGATCTTCATGGTGTTGGCGCCGAAGGCCTTGGACTTCGAGGCATGGCCGTAGCCGATGTCGGTCTCGGCACCGAACACCCAGGGGCCGGTCTGGAAGTTGTAGCCGGCCTGGACGCCACCGAAGAGCGTGGCGCCGTTCAGCTTCTGACGCACGCCGGCGTTGGAGGCGGAATCGCGGAGGAATTCACCGCCGAGATTGACGCCGGCGTAGAAGCCGGTCCAGTTATAGGCCGAAATCGGGGCTTCGATCGGCACGGCGACCGGGGCCTTGCGGTACATGTCGGCGGCGAAGGCGGTGCCGGAGGCCGCCAAGAGCGCCACGCATCCGAGCGCGGCACGAAGGAAGGTATGGGTCATCGCAAATCCTCGTCTACACACGATCGTCATCTCACCGAGCCCGCGTGGGCCTCACGGTCATACGCGCCCCCTCTTGGAAAGCGGACCGTCGGTCGACGACGACGTCATCCGGTTATGGTGACCGAATGCGACCATACAGCGCGCCGATTGTGTCAAACCTCGTTCGAAAATTCGGCGAAGCGGGTGAAAACGAGGCGACGAGCCTCTCGGTTGTGAACATGGTGTAGTTTCGGTTTACGGCCGTGGTCCGCGGCGGGCCGGTGTTTCGCAACGGGATCCTCACCGTGCCGCGAGCCGTTCGGACGGCTCTAGGTTCGGTCCGTCGCGGTGGCATTCGGGGCGAAATCTCTTCGGCCGGACGGATTCGGTCGGAAGATTCACCTCGAGGCTTCGGGCGTGCACTGGATTCTTTCATTGGTGCAGCAGCTTATCCTGTCGGATGCGGCCTTCGGCCTGTAGCGTCCGACCGGGCCGGTGCACTAGGATGGGGCGTCGGACACCTCGGAGACGCGTATTTCATGGTTCTCTCGCCCGCCCCGCGCACCGCGCTCGTCACCGGCGCCGCCCGTCGCATCGGCGCGGCGATCGCCCGCGATCTGGCGGCGCACGGCTGGAGCGTCGCCATCCACTACAACACCAGCCGCGCGGCGGCGGAGGCGGTGGCCGAGGAGATCGGCGCGGCCGGTGGACGGGCCGTCGCCCTCGGCAGCGATCTCGGCGATCTCGCGGGCCTGCCGGATCTGGTGGCGCGGGCGCAAGCCGCCCTCGGGCCGGTGGGGCTCCTGGTCAACAATGCCTCCGAATTCGAACCCGACGGGATCGGCGGGCTCGATCCGGCGCGGGTCGAGCGCCATCTGAGGCTCGATCTCGCCTCGCCGTGCCTCCTCGCCGACGCCTGGCTGGCGCGGCTGCCGGAGGAGTGCGAGGGCCATGTGATCAACGTCGTCGATCAACGGGTTCTGAGGCTCAACCCGCATTTCTTCTCCTATACCCTGGCCAAGACGGGGCTGTGGGCGGCGACCCGGACCATGGCGCAGGCCCTGGCGCCGCGCGTGCGGGTCAATGCCATCGGCCCGGGGCCGAGCTTTCCCAACACGCGCCAGAGCGCCGAGGACTTCGCCGACGAGAAGAAGGCGGTGCCGCTCGGTCGGGGGCCGGCGCCGGAGGAGTTCGGTCGGACGGTGCGCTATTTCGTCGAGACGCCCTCGGTGACAGGCCAGATGATCTGCCTCGACGGCGGTCAACACCTCGCCTGGGAGACGCCCGATGTCGTCGGGCCGGGGGTGTGAGCGACCCCCTCGGCGAAGCGGTTCTCATGCGCCATATGAGGAGACGACGCGCGAGCCGGCGATTCGGCTCCCCCATGATTGCGACGACGCCATGACCGACCGAGAACCCGACGAGGAGACGACCGAAACCGCCGATCCGGCGGGCGATCGCGTCGGTGACATGGACGGCGGCGAGACCGACGCCGGGGTCGCCGAGCCGACGGTCGCGCCGCTCGCCGGCGCCGACGTCATCGCCGATCAGGTTCGGCGTCTGCCCAGCGGGCCCGGTGTCTACCGTATGGTCGACGGCGAGGGCGGCGTCCTCTACGTCGGCAAGGCGCGCAATCTCAAGAAGCGGGTGGCCAACTACGTCCGAGGCCAGGGCCTGACCTCGCGGACGCTCCGGATGGTGCGCGAGACGCGGGCGATGGAGTTCGTCCAGACCCGCACCGAGACCGAGGCGCTGCTGCTCGAGGCCAACCTGATCAAGCGGCTGCGTCCCCGCTTCAACGTGCTGCTGCGCGACGACAAGAGCTTTCCCTATATCCTCGTCACCGGCGATCACGACGCCCCGGCGCTGGTCAAGCATCGCGGTCCGCGCAAGCGCAAGGGCGCCTATTACGGCCCCTTCGCCTCGGCGGGCAGCGTCGGGCGGACGATCAATTCGCTGCAGAAGGCGTTCCTGATCCGCACCTGCACCGATTCGGTCTACGACAGCCGCACCCGGCCGTGCCTGCTCTTCCAGATCAAGCGCTGCGCCGCGCCGTGCACCGGCGAGATCCCGCTCGCCGACTATCGGGTGCTGGTCGACGAGGCCGGGCGCTTCCTCACCGGCAAGAGCCGGGCGGTGCAGGCGGAACTGGCGGAAGCCATGCACCGGGCGGCGGAAGACCTCGACTTCGAGCGCGCCGCCGTCTACCGCGACCGGCTCGCGGCACTCTCCCATGTCCAGGCCCATCAGGGCATCAACCCGCAAGGGGTGGAGGAGGCCGACGTCTTCGCGCTCCATCAGGAGGGCGGGCAGACCTGCATCCAGGTGTTCTTCTTCCGCACCGGGCAGAACTGGGGCAATCACGCCTTCTATCCGCGCGCCGACCGCAGCCTCGAGGCGGAAGAGGTGCTGGAGAGCTTCGTCGCCCAGTTCTACGACGACAAGCCGGTGCCGCGGCTGATCCTGCTGTCGCACGACACGCCGGAGCGCGAGCTGCTCGAACAGGCCCTGTCGGAGCGCTCCGACTACAAGGTCGAACTCGCCGTGCCGAGGCGCGGCGAGAAGAAGGATCTGGTCGACCACGCCGCGCTCAATGCCCGCGAGGCGCTGGGGCGCAAGCTGGCGGAGACCTCGAGCCAGGCCAAGCTGATGGAGGGCGCGGCGCGGGCCTTCTCGTTGCCCGAGACGCCGAGGCGCATCGAGGTCTACGACAACAGCCACGTCTCGGGCACGCACGCGGTCGGCGGCATGATCGTCGCGGGGCCGGAGGGCTTCGTGAAGGGGCAGTACCGCAAGTTCGACATCAAGTCGGCGGAGACGACTCCGGGCGACGACTACGCCATGATGCGCGAGGTGTTGAGCCGGCGGTTCTCGCGGCTGGTCAAGGAGCACGGGTCGCGCGAGGCGGCGCCCCGCGACGAGCAGGGCTTCGGGCCGTGGCCGGATCTGGTGCTGGTCGACGGCGGCAAGGGGCAGCTCGAGATGGCGCGTCAGGTGCTGGAGGAGCAGGGGCTGCTCGGCGCGGTGACGATCGTCGGCATCGCCAAGGGGCCGGACCGCGACGCGGGGCGCGAGAAGTTCTTCTTCATCGACCGCGCCGACATCATGCTGCCGGAACGCGATCCGGTGCTCTATTTCGTCCAGCGCCTGCGCGACGAGGCCCACCGCTTCGCCATCGGCACCCACCGGGCCAAGCGCTCCAAGGCGATCCGCCAATCGACACTCGACGAGATCCCCGGCATCGGCCCGACGCGCAAGCGGGCGCTGCTCGACCACTTCGGCACGGTCAAGGCGATCGGCCGGGCCGGCGTCGGCGACCTGATGGAGGTGGCGGGCGTCTCGCAAGGCATGGCCGAGACCATCCACGGGTGGTTCCACCAGGGGGAGGGGTGAGGAGAGTGGAAATTCGTATGAAAGGGTCTACTATCATCTCATGAGCAAGAAAGTCGCGGATCTCACGCTTCACGAGTTGACGGAAATCGGGCGCGAGGCGGCCGTCGAAGCCGTTCGCGCGCTCGAAGAGCGAGGTCTACTCCTTCGCGTGTCGCCGCGGCGCGATGGTATTCGCCGCGATGGCCAGGGCGCGAGGGTCGAGCGCGTCGGCCCGCTCGGGCGTGTCGGGTGAAGCCACGATTGGTAGTGTTCGCCGGGCCGAACGGTTCGGGGAAAACTACGTTCGCGCGTGCCCTCCTCGGGCGTGGTCATGATCTCGGTGAATACATCGATCCCGATCAGATCGCCAAAGAGGAGCATGGTCGTCCGGTTGCAGCTGGAACCTCTGCCCTGTTGAAAGCGGCTCGCCGCCGTGACGCTTGTCTCGAAGCACGCAGAGATTTCGGATTCGAGACGGTATTGTCTCATCGAAATTGGTTGGTATTCCTGGAGCGAGCAGTTGTCGCCGGATATGACGTCGTAGTCTTCTACGTCGGCATCGGAGATCCGCTCGAAAACGTGAAACGCGTTCGTCTGCGCGCCGCCAGCGGTGGTCATCCCATCCCTGATCACGTCGTCATCGAGCGCTGGCATCGAACGATGAACCTGCTGCCGGAGGTCGCGGCAGTCGTCGATCGCCTGTATGTCTTCGACAATGGCGAACAGGGTGACGCCGCCGCCATCCGTCCGGTCGCGCAGACCAGACGAACGCAGGAAGGATACGATATTCGAATTTGGCCGGACGCACCTCTCTGGGTGCGCGAAAGGCTCGGGTGAGGGCGGGCGGTCGGTCTCGGTCACTCGCTCGATCGAGCCCTGCTCCGCCGTTGCCGCCCGTTGACGCGAGCCCCGCCCGCATGCTCTGACTGGCCTGTCGACGAGGAACCTCATGTCCGCTCTGAGCCTGCCCAACATTCTGACCTACGGCCGCATCCTGGCGGTGCCCGTCGTGGTCGCCTGTTTCACGCTGCCGACGATGCCGACCTTCACGTCGCGATGGGTGGCCTTCGCCGTCTACGCGGCGGCGGCGGTGACCGATTTCCTGGACGGCTATCTGGCGCGCATCTGGCAACAGCAATCGAAACTCGGGCGCATGCTCGATCCGATCGCCGACAAGCTGCTGGTCTCGTCGTGCCTGCTGGTTCTCGTCGCCGACGGGTCGATCGAGGGATTTTCGGTGATCGCCGCGGTGATCATCCTGTGCCGTGAGATCCTGGTCTCGGGCCTGCGCGAGTTTCTCGCCGAGCTGCGCGTCTCGGTGCCGGTGACATGGCTCGCCAAATGGAAGACGACGGTCCAACTCCTGGCGCTCGGCTTCTTCATCACCGGCCCGGCCGGCGTCCCGGTCTATCGCTGGACGATCGAGACCGGCTACATCCTGCTGTGGATCGCGGCGATCCTCACCCTCTACACCGGCTGGGACTATTTCCGCTCCGGCATCGGCCACGTGATGGACGAAGACCCATGAAGATCCGCTATTTCGCCTGGGTGCGCGAGCGTATCGGCAAGGCCGAGGAGGTCGTCGACCTGCCGGCCGAGGTGGCGACCACCACCGATCTGCTGGCTTGGCTGAAGACGCGTGGCGAGGAATACGACCACGCGCTCGAACGCCCCGAGGTGATTCGCGTCGCCCTCGATCAGGTCCATGCCGCCCCGGGCACGCCGCTCGCCGGCGCCCGTGAAGTGGCGTTGTTCCCGCCGATGACCGGGGGGTGAGGCCGATGGGCGATTTGCCGCTCACGATCAGGGTCCAGGCCGAGCCCTTCGACGTCGCCGCCGAGACGGCGCGGCTGACGGCCGGCCGCACCGACATCGGCGCGGTGGTCGCCTTCACCGGCCTGTGCCGGTCGGAGGGCGGCGAACTCGCGGCGCTGGAACTCGAGCATTATCCCGGCATGGCGGAAGCCGAGATCGAACGGACGGCGCGCGCCGCCTTCGATCGGTGGCCGCTCCTCGGGGTGACGGCGATCCATCGCCACGGCCGCATCGCGCCGGGCGAGCCGATCGTCGTGGTGATCACCACCTCGTCGCATCGGGTCGCCGCCTTCGAGGCGGCCGAATATCTGATGGATTTCCTCAAGACCCGCGCCCCCTTCTGGAAGAAGGAGGAACGCCACGACGGCTCGACCGGCGGTTGGGTCGACGCGCGCGACCACGACGACGCGGCGGCGGCGCGCTGGGGGAAATAGAGCTGCGGGTGTCGTTTCCGGGCGATCGACGATCGCCCGGAACGAGGTGCCGATGGAGCCGATCGCGGGCGACGCCGTCGGGCGGGAGCCGATGATCGACGGGCCATCCTCAGCGTCGGGTGAGCTCTTCGGCGCCGACGGCGGTGGCGCCGGCATAGGCCCAGATGCCCATCCAGCCGGTGCCTTCCTTGCCGTAGACGGCGATGCCGGTGTCGTTGCCGGATTTGTAGGACACGGCGAAGAAGTCGTCGTTGCCGACCGCCGTGCCGAGGAACTTCTGGCTGCCGATCACCCAGGTCACCTTGTAGGTCTCGCCGGTCTTCACGACCGTCGCGGTGCCCTTGTAGGCGCCGCCGTCGGGACCCTTGCCGACGACGTTGTAGCTGCCGGCGGGATCGGCGAGCGCGGCCGTCGAATAGAGCACCAGCGCCGTGAGTGTACCAATGAGCTTCATGTCGGATATCCCCCCTCGACCACGTGAAGGTCGGCGGAGGGGCTCACCGGGTCGGCGATGCCATCCTCACTTCGGCTGAACCGCCTTCATGTAGTCCTCGAGCAGTGTGAGGGAGATCGTGCCCGGCGTGAAGCGCCAATCGGCGATCTCGGACACCGGGGTGACCTCGGCCGCCGTGCCGGTGAGGAAACATTCGGTGAAGTGGTGCATCTCCTCGGGGCGGATGCGCCGTTCGATCACCTCGAGCCCACGCGCCTTCGCCAATCCGATCACCGTCTGGCGGGTGATGCCGTCGAGGAAGCGGTCGGCCTTGGGGGTGACGATCTTGCCCTGGTGGACGAAGAAGACGTTGGCGCCGGTCGCCTCGGCGACAAAGCCCTCCCAGTCGAGCATCAGGGCGTCGGCATAGCCCTTCTTCTCGGCGGCGTGTTTGGAGATGGTGCAGATCATGTAGAGGCCGGCGGCCTTCGACTTCGACGGCGCGGTGCGCGGATCGGGGCGGCGATACTCGGCGAGGTCGATGCGGATGCCCTTCATCCGCTCCTCCGGCTTGAAGTAGCTCGGCCATTGCCAGGCGGCGAAGGCGACGTGGATGGTGTTGGCTTGCGCCGAGACGCCCATCATCTCCGAGCCGCGCCAGGCGACGGGGCGGACATAGGCGTCGACGAAGTTCATGCGGCGCAGCAATTCCTCGCAGGCGGCGTCGAGCACCTCGACCGAATAGGGAATCTCGAAGCCGAGGATGCGGGCGCTCTCGTGCAGTCGCTCGTGGTGGCGGCGCTGTTCGAAGACCTTGCCGCCATAGGCGCGCTGACCCTCGAAGACGCCGGAGCCGTAGTGCAGGGCGTGGGTCAGCACATGCACCTTGGCGTCGCGCCAGTCGACGAACGCGCCGTCGAACCAGATCACGCCGTCGCGGTCGTCGAAGGTCTGCGCCATTGGGGGTCTCCGGATATCGTCGTTGTCGTCGTCGGATCTCGTCGCCGGTGGCCTCCGGGCCGCGGCATCGTCCTCGTCGGATTTCGTCTTGGTCGAATCCGCGCGGTTTCGCAAGCGAGAAGGCCGGGTCGAGACGGCGAAATGCGATGGCGATCCTTTTTGCGTTGCGGCGCATCCGTCGATATTCTGGTGTCGACGTCTTGCGTCGGTCGGCCGACGCACCAGGGAACGGATCGACACGCCGCCATGGCCGAGACCACCGTGCGCGACAAACCCGCAGCCTCTCCGCCGCCGTCGTCACGCCGCGCCGCGCCGGTGGCGCGCGGCGAGGCGCGGGCGGACATGCCGACGCGCAATGCCGCCACGGCGGAGACGCCGCAGGCGAGCTTCCTCGAGATGCTCGAGCTGTTCTATTTCGCCTATCGCGACTTCGTCGCCGATCCGGACGCGATCCTGGCGGAATACGGATTCGGGCGGGCCCATCACCGGGTGCTGCATTTCGTCGATCGCAATCCCGGCCTGTCGGTGGCGGAACTGCTCGACATCCTCAAGATCACCAAGCAGAGCCTGGCGCGGGTGCTGAAGGATCTGGTGGAGAGCGGCCACATCGAGAGCCGGCCGGGGGCGAGCGATCGCCGCCAGCGGCTGCTCCACACCACGGTCAAGGGCAGGGCGCTCGCCCGCTCGTTGGCGCTGCCGCAGATCGGGCGGATCGCCGCCGCCTTCCAGGCGCTGGGGCCGGACGGGGCGAAACGGGCTCGCGACTTCCTGCGCCTGATGATCGACGCCGACGAGCGGCCGCGGGTCAGTCGCTACACCAACCGCCCCGAGGTCTGAGGAGTTTTCGCCGATGGCAGACGCCGCCGCCCGCATTCCCTCCGACGAGGCGCCGCATCTGCTCGTCGTCGACGACGACAACCGCATCCGCACCCTGATCTCGCGCTTCCTGGTGGAGAACGGCTTCCGCGTCACCATCGCCGCGTCGGCGGCGGAGGCGCGCAAGAAGCTGGCGATCATCGACTTCGACCTGATCGTCCTCGACGTGATGATGCCGGGGGAGAGCGGCATGGAGTTCACCGCCGCGCTGCGTCACACCTCCGCCGTGCCGATCCTGATGCTGACCGCGCGCTCGGAGACCGAGAGCCGCATTCGCGGCCTCGAACTCGGCGCCGACGACTATCTCGCCAAGCCCTTCGATCCGCGCGAACTGCTACTCAGGGTCGGCAACATCCTCAAGCGCGGCGCTCCGCCGGCGCCCCGGGCGAAGCCGGGCGAATTGCGTTTCGGGCTCTTCGTCTGGGACGGCGAGCGCGACGAGTTGCGCCGCGACGACGAGATCGTGCGGCTCACCGACAGCGAGCAACGGCTGATGCGGATGTTCGCCGAGCGGCCGGACCAGACCATTCCGCGTCATGAGATCGTGCAAGGGGAGAGCGCGCTCGGCGACCGCACCGCCGACGTCCAGATCAACCGCCTGCGCCGCAAGATCGAGACGGATCCGGCCAATCCGATCCATCTCGTCACGGTGCGTGGCCAGGGCTATCGGCTGAAGACCGATCAGGCGGGCGGATGAGCGAACCGGAGATCCGGCCCGCGCTTTCCGCCTGGGCCTCGCGCAACGAGCCGATGATGCGGGCGCGGCTCGCCTGGCGGCGGTTCGCCCGCGCCATCGCCGACCGCATGCCCAAGGGGCTCTACGCCCGCTCGCTGCTGATCGTCGTCCTGCCGATCGTCATCCTGCAGTCGGTGGTCGCCTATGTCTTCATGGAGCGCCACTGGGACCTCGTCACCCGCCGGCTGTCGGAGGCGCTGACCCGCGACATCGCCACGATCATCGCGGTGGTCGAGACCTACCCGCAGGATCCCGACTGGGACACCATCACCCGCATCGCCAAGCGCGATCTCGGCATCTCGGTGTCGCTGCTCAAGGGCGAGGAACTGCCGCCGCCCGGCCCCCGGCCGTTCTTCTCGCTGCTCGACAGCGCGCTCTCCGACGAGATCGTCTCCCGCATCCACCGCCCGTTCTGGATCGACACGGTCGGCAATTCCGATCTGGTCGAGATCCGCATCGATCTCGGCGAGGACGTGCTCCGGGTGATGGCGCGGCGGTCGCAGGCCTATGCCTCGAACTCGCACATCTTCCTGGTGTGGATGTTCTCGACCTCGCTGGTGCTGCTGACCATCGCCATCCTGTTCCTCCG
This sequence comes from Prosthecomicrobium sp., assembly GCA_048497495.1. Taxonomy (GTDB): domain Bacteria; phylum Pseudomonadota; class Alphaproteobacteria; order Rhizobiales; family Ancalomicrobiaceae; genus JAFHCF01. The sequence continues at coordinate 15,432 of JAFHCF010000122.1, read as the reverse complement.
CAACCAGATCCGGCCGATCCAGCGGCTCGCCGACGCCGCCGAGAGTTTCGGCATGGGCCGGCCGGTCGCCGACTTCAGCCCCAAGGGGGCGCGCGAGGTGCGCCGGGCCGGCGAGGCCTTCGCGGTGATGCAACGGCGCATCGAGCGCCAGATCGAGCAACGCACGGCGATGCTCGCCGGCGTCAGTCACGATCTGCGGACGGTGCTGACCCGCTTTCGCCTGCAACTGGCGTTGCTGCCGGCCGATGCCGAGACCGAGGCGCTGGGCGCCGACATCGACGAGATGCAGGCGATGCTCGAGGCCTACATGGCGTTCGCGCGCGGCGACGGCGACGAGGCGGCGAGCCCGACCGACATCGCCGAGCTGCTGCGATCGATCCAGGGCGAGGCCGACCGCGTCGGATTCGCGGTGTCGACCGCCTACGCGGGCGAGCCGGTGGCGACGGTCCGGCCCAATGCCTTCAAGCGCATGGTCGGCAATCTCGTCGGCAACGCCTGCCGCCACGGCGAGCGGGTCGCGGTGGCGGCGCGCCACGGCGACGGCTATCTGGTGATCACCGTCGACGACGACGGTCCCGGCGTGCCGGAAGAGGAGCGCGCCAATGTCTTCCGGCCGTTCTACCGGCTCGACGAGGCGCGCAACCAGGACGAGGGCGGCACCGGTCTCGGCCTCGCCATCGCCCGCGACATCGCCCGTGGCCACGGCGGCGACATCACCCTCGACACCGCCCCGATGGGGGGGCTCAGGGCCGTCGTCAGGGTTCCGGGGTGAGTGGCCCAGGGGGGCAGCGCCTGCCCTCCCGCCTCACCCCTTCCAGGTGACGCCCGGCGGATCGGGCGGCAGGGGGATGAATTCGGTCTCGCCGGGGACCGGTGGGAAGCGGCCGGCGCGCCAGTCTTCCTTGGCGGCCTCGATCCGCTCCTTGGAGCTCGAGACGAAGTTCCAATAGAGAAAGCGCCGCTCCGGGAAGGGTTCGCCGCCGATCACCAGGAGGCGGGCGGCGGCGCGGGCGGTGAGGACGACCTCGGCGCCGGGACTGAGCACGACGAGGCGGCCGGCCTCGAGGCCGCCCGTCTGGCCGGCGACCTCGATTTCGCCCGAACAGACGTAGACCGCCCGCTCGACGTGGTCGTCGGGCACGCGGAAGCGGGCGCCGGGCCGAAGCGCCACGTCGAGCTGGACGAGATCGGAGAAGACGGGAACCGGCGAGCGGCGGCCGAAGGCGGAGCCGGCGACCAGCGTCGCGGTGACGCCCTCGCCCTCGAGGCGGGGCAGGGTGTCGGCTTCGTGGTGGCTGAAGGCCGGCTCGGTCTCCTCGTGGGCGCGCGGCAGGGCGATCCACAGTTGCAGGCCGGAGACGGTGCCGCCACGGACCCGGGCCTCGGGCGGGGTGCGTTCGGAGTGGACGATGCCTCGGCCGGCGGTCATCCAGTTGACCGCGCCGGGGCGGATGGTCTCGACCGCGCCGGTGCCGTCGCGGTGGCGGATCTCGCCCTCGAAGAGCCAGGTGAGCGTCGACAGACCGATGTGGGGATGGGGGCGGACGTCCTGGCCGTGGCCGGGGGCGAGCGTCACCGGGCCCATCTGGTCGAGGAAGACGAAGGGGCCGACCATGCGGCGCGCGACCGTCGGCAGGGCGCGGCGGACCTCGAAGCCGTCGCCGATGTCGTGGATACGCGGCACGACCACCGCCTCGACGGGCGGAAGCGCGGGTTCGGGTGCGGCGTCGGTCATGGGCGGCTCTCCTCTGAAGACGAGAGGAGGATAGGGCGGCATGGCGCCCCCGTCATCGCGCCGGAGCGTGAACGGTGCGTTCGCCGTCGCGCCCCTCAGCCGATGGGCCGCCTCGGCATGAAGACGTGACCGGTGAAGTGGAAGACGCGGGTGCCGGCCTCGTCGAAGCCCTCGTTCAGCGAATCGACCACGCCCCAGCCGGGGCGCGAGGCGAAGGCGCGAGTGGCGACGAAGGTGGTGCGGTAGCGGATCGTCTGGCCGGCGACGACGGGCCTCAGCCAACGCATGTCGTCGAAGCCGGGGGAGGGGCCGGGGACCGGCACGTCCTCGCCGCGCGCCGCCTTCTCGGCCATGACGCGGGTCTGGTGGTCGATCCACAGCCGCATCCAGGCGCAGGCGACGTGCCAGCCCGACGCCGCCAGGCCGCCGAAGAGCGAGGCCTTGCCGGCTTCCTCGTCGAGATGGAAGGGCTGGGGATCGAAGTCACGGGCGAAGTCGATGATCTCCTCGGCCGTGAAGGTCCAGACGCCGAGTTCGATCACCTCGCCGGGGGAGAAGTCCTCGAGATATCTCATGCGACCTCCCGCCGGCCGATCATCAGGGTCGATTCCATCGTCATCACCAGTTCGCCGCGCTGGTTGGTGACCTCGAAGCGACCGCGCACCAGGCCGACCCGGGGGCGGCTCGCCGACGCGCGGGTCTCGAGCACGACGAGATCGGCGGTCAGCGTGTCGCCGGGGTGGACGGGCTTCCTCCACTTCAGCGTCTCGATGCCGGGCGAGCCGAGCGAAGCCGAGCCGAGGAGGAGGTGGTCGCAGAACAGGCGCATCAGCAGCGAGCCGGTGTGCCAGCCCGACGCGGAGAGGCCGTGGAGCAGCGAGGCGTCGCCGGCGTCGTCGTCGAGATGCATCGGCTGGGGATCCCAGCGGGCGGCGAAGGCGACGATCTCGTCGCGCGAGACACGCCGCGCGCCGAGCGGGATGGTCTCGCCGGTCTGGAAATCCTCGAACCATCGGGTGATTTCGGGGCGCGCGCCCGCGCTCGATCGTGTCATAGTCCGCCCATCGTCCGCCGCATCCGACTGGATCTCGTGATCATGTTCGCCAAATTGATGGCCCTCGACGCGTTCCTCGCTCCGAGGCTGCTTCGGCCCTTCTACCTGATCGGCAGTCTGCTGGCACTGCTCTGGGGGCTGAGCGGCCTCCTCCTCGGCGTGGTGCTGCTGGTCCAGACGCCGCTCCTCGGCTTCCTGGCGATCGTCTTCGCGCTCGCCTCGGCGGCGCTGCTGTTCCTCGCGGTGCGCTTCGTGGCGGAAGGAATGATCGCCGTCCTGCGCATGCACGCCCGCTTCGTCGGCGGCGGTCCCAACGATCCTATACCGGATTGAAGCCCGCGAAGGCGCCGAGGCCCGCTCGGGGCGCGCGCCTCGCGGCGGGTGCGACGAGGCCGCGCCCGCGCGCCTCGCGACGACTGTGACGAGGCCGCGTTCGCGCGCCTCGCGGTGGATCAGGTGTTGAAGCGGAAGAGCAGGATGTCGCCGTCCTGGACGACGTATTCCTTGCCTTCGTCGCGGGCCTTGCCGGCCTCCTTCGCCGCCGCCTCGCCGCCGAGCGCGACGAAGTCGTCATAGGCGATGGTCTGGGCCCGGATGAAGCCGCGTTCGAAGTCGGTGTGGATGACGCCGGCCGCGCCGGGGGCCTTGGTGCCCCGGGTGATGGTCCAGGCGCGGGTCTCCTTGGGGCCGACGGTGAAATAGGTGATCAGGCCGAGCAGGTCGTAGCCGGCGCGGATCAGCCGATCGAGGCCGGCCTCGTGCAGGCCGAGGGTCTCGAGGAACTCGGCCGCCTCGCCCGCCGGCAACTGGGCGATCTCCGATTCGATCGCCGCCGAAATGGTGACCGACATGGCGCCTTGCGCCTTCGCCATCTCCTCGACCCGCTTCGACTGGGCGTTTCCGCTGCCGGCCGAGGCCTCCTCGACGTTGCAGACATAGAGCACGGGCTTGGAGGTGAGCAGCATCAGGCCGTCGAGGAGCGGTTTGTCGTCGTTCGAGACCTCGAGCATGCGCACCGGCTTGCCCTCCTGGAGCAGCGCCAGGGCGCCTTCCATCACCGGCAGGAGCAGCCTGGAATCGCGATCGCCGCCGGCGGCCTTCTTGCGGGTAGCGACGACGCGGCGCTCCAGACTGTCGAGGTCGGAGAGCATCAGCTCGGTCTCGACCGTGTCGGCGTCGGCGACCGGATCGATGCGGCCCTCGACGTGGGTGACGTCGCCGTCCTCGAAACAGCGCAACACGTGGACGATGGCGTCGACCTCGCGGATGTTGGCGAGGAACTGGTTGCCGAGGCCCTCACCCTTGGAGGCGCCGCGCACCAGGCCGGCGATGTCGACGAAGGTGATGCGGGTCGGCACGATCTGCGCCGACTTGCCGATCCGGGCGATGGCGTCCATGCGCGGATCGGGCACGCCCACCTCGCCGGTGTTCGGCTCGATGGTGCAGAACGGATAGTTGGCGGCCTGGGCCGCGGCGGTCTTGGTCAGCGCGTTGAAGAGCGTCGACTTGCCGACGTTCGGCAGGCCGACGATGCCGCATTTGAAGCCCATGGGATCTTTCCGTCTTCACGTCGAAGTGCCGGCGCCGGCGATCCCTCGGGGTCGCGCGTGCCTCGGGGCCGAAACGGCCGATGTCAGCGGCGGCGGAACTGCTGTCCGCCCGGGCGCGGCGGCGCGGAGCCGTCGGCGCGAACCTCGCGATGGCGGAAGACGAGACGGCCCTTCTCGAGGTCGTAAGGCGACATCTCGACGGTGACGCGGTCGCCCGCCAACGTCTTGATGCGGTTCTTCTTCATCTTGCCGGCGGTGTAGGCGATGATCTCGTGGCCGTTCTCGAGCCGGACACGAAAGCGGGCATCCGGCAGGATCTCGAGCACCAGACCTTCGAATTGAATGAGTTCTTCCTTGGCCATTCGTCGATTCCGTTTCGCGCTTCACGTTCGGTTGAGGCCATATAGCCGAAATACGTCGGGCCGGAAACGGGGGAAGCCCCACGTTTCCGGCCCGAATTCGTAAAAGGAGACGTCAGACGGCGGTCAGGTTGGAGGCGGCGGCCTTACCCGAGCGGCGGTCCATCTCGATCTCGAAAGAGACCTTCTGGCCTTCGTGCAGCGAGCGCATGCCCGAGCGCTCTACGGCGGAGATGTGCACGAAGACGTCCTTGGAGCCGTCTTCCGGCTGAATGAAGCCGTAGCCCTTGGTTTCGTTGAAGAACTTGACGGTTCCGATCGGCATTGGAAATTCCTTTCGTCGCTTGCGCAGGATATTCGGCGGGCGCGACGACGCGACCCGCACTGTTCAGTCGAAATTTGGTGAGATCTGACAAGCGCGCCCGGAAAACGATCCGGGCGAAACAGCCCGGTGTCCGGCCAAAGTCCGATGCGGCACTCTAGCGGGTGGAGGGAATTCTTGCAAGGGAGGGCGCGCGCGATCGCCGCGTCCGGTGGCGCGGTTCAGCGCTTTTTCGCCGCCAGGAGGCGCCGCAGCGTCTCGGCCATGGCGTTGCGGGCGGCCGGAGCCGGTCCGCTTTGGCTCGGGGCGGCGGTGGCCCGCGGCTTTTCGGGCGGCGCGGCGGCGACCGGCTTGGCGCCCGAGACCAGATTCATGAAGCCGACGTCGTCACGCTCGACAAGCTTCGGGCTGGCGGCGGCGATGTCGTCGAGAAGCGGCTCCAGCCACTCGCGGTCGACCTTGGCGAAGTTGCCGAGGACCCAGCCGGTGACACGTTCCTTGGCGCCGGGGTGGCCGATGCCGAGACGGATGCGGCGGAAGTCGGGGCCGAGGTGGGCCTGGATCGAGCGCAGGCCGTTGTGGCCGGCGTGGCCGCCGCCGATCTTGACCTTGAGGCGGCCGGGATCGAGGTCGAGTTCGTCGTGGAAGACGACGAAGTCCTTCGGCTCGATTTTGTAGAAAGTGGCGCAGGCGGCGACGGAGCGGCCGCTGTCGTTCATGTAGGTCTGCGGCTTGAGGGCCACGACCTTCTCGCCCCCGATGGTGCCTTCCGAGATCTCGCCGTGGAACTTGGCGCGCCAGGGCGAAAAGGAATGGCGGCGGACGATCGCGTCCACCGCCATGAATCCGATGTTGTGCCTGTTGGCGGCATAGTCCGCACCGGGATTGCCGAGCCCCACGAAGAGCAGCATGGGCGTCTCCGGTGCGGAAGGGATCAGGCCGTGACCTCGGGCGCCGCTTCGGCGACCTCGGTGAAGCCGACCGGGGCGGTGATCGAGAGAATGGTGTAGTTCTTCTCGTGGATCACCGGCTTGACGTCCTCGGGCAACTTCACGTCCTCGATGTGGACCGTGGCGCCGATGTCGAGGGCGGCGACGTCGACGTCGATCGATTCCGGGATCGCGTCGGCGCGGCACTGGCACTCGACTTCGTGATGGACGATCGACAGGGCGCCACCGCGCTTGAGGCCGACCGACGCCTCCTGATTGACCGCATGCACCGGCACGAAGACGGTGACGATGGTGTGGTTGGAGATGCGCAGGAAGTCGACGTGGGTCAACGTGTCCTTGACCGGGTGCATGTGGTAATCCTTGGGGATCACCCGGATCTTGTCGCCGCCGACGACGACGGTGGCGATGGTGGTCAGGAAGCCGCCGGCGCGCAGGCGCTTGTCGGCTTCCTTGTAGACGAGCGAAATCGCCAGCGGCGGCTTCTTGTCGCCATAGATCACGGCGGGGACACGGGCCTCACGACGCAGCTCACGAGCGGCCCCCTTGCCGACCCGTTCACGCACCGAAGCCTCGATCTCATAGGATTTGCGGCTCATGGAGTGTTACCTCTCTCGAGTGAATTCAAAAGAAAAAGGCCGGACTACCGGCCTTCGCCCACCTCGGGCGACGTCGTCCGACGCGAACCGAGGTGTCCCTCACGGTGCCTCCAGGGGTGTCGGCGTGTGGGAACGGCCGGGCTCATAGCACCGAGGGGGGAAAAGCGCAAGGAATTCGGCCGTCGTTTCGGGCATCGCCGGGCCTCACCGGCGCCGTCGAGGTGGGCGGCGGGGGCGACGATGAGGTCCACTCACCAGGCGGATCGGCTGCTCGCTTGCGCAAATCTCCCACTGCCGACGCGCCCTTCGCGATACCATCTCCATCGACGACGAGTACCGCGGTCGTGATCGCGACCGCACTCGATGAGAACAGGGAGCTTCGTCATGAAGACGCTTCTCGGATCGACGGCCTTCGCGCTCGCATTCCTCGCCGCCCTGCCGGCCGAGGCGGCGCCGCGGCTCAGCGGCAGTTACACGGTGGCGGGCACGGAGACCTGCCAAGTGGTGTTCGAGGGTGGCCTGCCCGGGCTCGGCGGCCGGATCGAGCAACATCTGGGAACCCTCGTGGTGACGCCGACGTCCACCGGGGCGACGGGGCGGTTGGCGACCCGCAATCTCGGCGGCAACCTCATCACCCGCGATCGGTCGATCCGCAGAATCGATCGGGGGATGGATGTCACGTTGGTGGTCTCGGGCACCACCAGCCCCTTCGACTTCACCATGATCGAGAAGACGCCGAAGCTGACCCGGAGGCTGACCGGATTGATCCAGTTCGATCAGATCTCGGCCGGTATCGCCCAGCGGGCGGTGGTGGTCGCGGTTCACCCGGCCGAGAACGCCGCCCACAGCGACTGCGCCGTGCAGATGACGTTCGTTCATCGCTGATGCGCCGAGGCCGCTCCCGTGACGCCCCGGCACCGCCCCTCATGGCGGTGCGCCGGTGGAACGGCGGCTTGCCAATGTTCTCTCTATGTTCTAGTGTGCCCGACATGATCGCGACGGGTCGGAAGACCGCGCGCGGGGGAGAGACCATGGCCACACGCGACTTCACCTTCTTCCATGCGCCCAACACCCGGTCGAGCTGCATGCTCTACCTGATCGAGGAGTTGGGGGTGCCCTACCGGCTGCACCCTCTCTCCTTCGCCCGAGGCGAGCACAAGGCGGCGGACTATCTGGCGATCAACCCGATGGGCAAGGTGCCGGCGATCCGCCACGGCGAGGCGGTGGTGACCGAGCAGGGGGCGATCACGCTCTATCTCGGCGAGCTCTTTCCCGAGACGGGGCTGACGCCCCTGCCGGGCGATCCGCTGCGCGCCGACCTCTTGCGCTGGCTGTTCTTCTACGGCGACTGCGTCGAGCCGGCGGTGTTGCAGAATGTGATGAAATGGCCCGATCCGCCGCCGAGCACCGCCGCCTACGGCTCCTACGATCAGGTGATGGCGGCCGTGGTCGCGCAGGTGTCGAAGGGGCCGTGGTTCCTCGGCGAGCGCTTCACCATCGCCGACGGGTTGTGGGGGCCGGCGCTGATCTGGCTCACCCGTTTCGCTCTGGTGCCGGCGACCCCGGAGATCGCGGCCTACGTCGCCCGCATCGAGGCGCGGCCGGCCAAGGCACGCGCCGACGCGATCGACGCGGAGCTGACGGCGAAGCAGAAGGCGGAGTGAGCGCGGGCCGCGCGGTGGGCGGGCTCAGCCCGCCAGCTCGCGCGAGCGCTTCGCGGCGGCGGCGACCGCCTCGGTCATCAGCTCGGTCAATCCGGGCTCGCCCATCAACACGGCCAGCGCCGCAGCGGTGGTGCCGCCGGGCGAGGTGACGTTCTTCCGGAGCGTTTCGGGGCTCTCCGGCGACTGCCAGAGCAGTTCGCCGGCGCCCTCCACCGTGGCGCGGGCGAGGCGCAGGGCGAGGTCGGGGGCGAGACCGGCGGCGGCGCCGGCTGAGGCGAGGGCCTCGACCATGTGGAAGACATAGGCCGGACCCGAGCCGGAGACGGCGGTGACGAGGTCGATGTCGCTCTCCTGCTCGACCCACTCGACCTCGCCGATGGCGGCGAGAAGGGCGGAGACGAGATCGCGATCGGCGGCGGCGACCGCGGGGCTCGCCACGGCGGCGGTGATGCCGCGCCCGACCTGCGACGGGGTGTTGGGGATGGTGCGCACCACGCGCTTCGCCCCGAGCCCGGCCTCGAAGGCGGCGATGGTCTTGCCGGCGACCACCGAGACGACCACCGTCTCGTCCCCGACGAGGGGGCCGAGCGGCGGCAGGACGTCGCCGAGCACCTGCGGCTTGACCGCCACCACCATGGTGCGGGCCGTCAGGCCGGCGGGCGCGGTGGTCTCGTGGCGGACGCCGCGCGCGGCGAGCAGCTCGAGCAACTCGTCGGAGGGGCGCGGCTCGATCACCACGACGCCGTCGGCGGGAAGGCCGCGATCGAGCCAGCCCACCAGCATGGCGCCGCCCATCTTGCCGGCGCCGACGAGCACCAACGGCGCGGCGGTCTCGAGATCGACGGTCATGCTTCCCCCGCGGTTTCGAAGAGAGCGCCTTCCAGCGATTCCTGCGCCGAGCGGCCGGCCCAGACGACGAATTGGAAGGCCTGATAATAGCGATCGCAGCCCTCGATGGCGGCGGTCAGCATCGCCTCGACCTGGCGCGCCGAGGGTTCGGCGCCGCCGGCGAGCAGCAGCGCATGGCGATACATCACCAGTCCGTCGCCGGACCACAGATCGAAATGGCCGAGCCACATCTGTTCGTTGACCAGGGTGAGCAGGCGCATCACCTCGGAGCGGCGCGGCTCGGTCACCTTGAGGTCGAAGGCGCAGGCCAGATGCAGCGCCTCGACGTCCTCCATCCAGGAGAAGGAGACGTGATATTCGCACCACCTGCCGGTGATCGAGATGGTGATCTCGTCGGCGCCGGAACGTTCGAACATCCAATCCTCGAGCGCGGCGACGTGTTCGATGACGTCCACCGGATTGGAGTTTCGTTCGATTTCGAATTCGATCAGGCTCATCGAGCGGGTTCTCGCGTGTGAGGAAAGATCGGACACGGGGATACGCGACACGAAGGCGGACCATCGAACCGAGACGACGCACGAAGAACGCCGGATCGAAGAGCACGCGACGGAGATTCTCCCGCAGAAAGACTGCATACGGACGACACGAATCTCTCTGCCACCAGTATAGGGGTCGATATCTCGCAGGCGACCCGTGTTTCGTCACAGCGACGTCGAAAAATGTGGACGAATCAGGGCTCGCGGCCGATCCGACGGGCGATCGGCGGCCTCAATCGTCCGTCCGGGCGCCGATCCGGGCGGCGAGCGCGTCGATGTCGAGGGAGGAGAAGACCTCGAGGCCAGCGGCGCGCAGCGCGCTCGCCGTCACCCCTTCCCCAGCCTCGCGTCTGCCCGAGAAGGTGCCGTCGGCGACGAAGTCGACGCCGCAGGAGGGACTGCCCTCGGTCAGGAGCGCATAGCGGCAGCCGCGCACCCGGGCGGTCGCCACGGCGACGCGGGCACCCTCGAGGAAGGCCGCCGTGTGGTCGCCGCCGTCGGCGTCGAGGATGCGGCCGTCGCCGCTCCGCACCGTCTCGGCGGTGGCGCCGGGGGCGATCTCGGCGGGGGCGCGCGGGGTGGCGAGGCCGCCGGCGGTCTCCGGGCAGAAGGGCACCAGCCGTCCTTCCTCGGCCCAACGGGCGAGGCGCGGATCGGCGAGCGTCTTGGCGGCGCCGTCGTAGCGGACCGGCCAGCCGATCAGGCAGGCGGAGACGAGGATGCGCTCCATCGTCGGGCTCAGCCGACGGCGGGACCGGACGGGTCGCCGGCGATCAGCGTCTGGGCGATCGGGCTCTTGTTGCCCTCGAGCGCGGCGAGGCGTTCCTCCAGCGCGGCGATGCGGGCCTTCAGCGCCTCGTTCTCCTCGCGGGCCTTGACCACCATGTCGCGCACGACGTCCCAGTCCTCGCGCTTGACCAGGTCCATGTCGGCGACGAAGCCCTCGGCGCGGGCCTTGACGGCGGTCTCGACCTCGCGGGCCATGCCCTGGGCGACGCCGGCGGCGTCGGTGACGAGCTTGGCGACATCGTCGAAGAAGCGGTTGGAAGTCTGGGTCATGGGGTCCGGCTCCGTTCGCGGATGGGGGCGGCGGCCTCCCGTCGTTCCCTTGGTTATGGGGTGTCGGACGGGGCCCCGCAAGGGGCGGGGGCGCCGCGCGCCCTCGCCCCATCGTGGCCGCGATCGGATGATGGGATCGGCCTGCCGCGCGACGGTGTGCTGCTTGACGGGTGCGGCGACGCGCCCCACTGTCGCTCGGCACCCGACGCCCCGCGTTCTCCCAGCCTTCGAGATCCCCGAGTATGCCGCTCTTCGCCCTGCCGTTTCCGGCGATCGATCCGATCGCGCTCCAGTTCGGCCCGCTGGCCATCCGGTGGTACGCGCTCGCCTATATCGCCGGCATCCTGATCGGCTGGTGGTATCTCCGGAAGCTGGTCGAAAGCCCGCGCCTGTGGGGGGCGGTCGGCCGGCCGACGCCCGCCGAACTCGACGACTTCGTGTTGTGGGCGACGCTCGGCATCGTCCTCGGCGGTCGCGTCGGCTACGTGCTGTTCTACAACCTCTCCCATTATCTCGAGCATCCGACCGAGATCCCGATGTTGTGGAAGGGCGGCATGGCCTTCCACGGCGGCCTCCTCGGCTCGGTGGTGGCGATGGTGATCTTCGCGCGCGGGCGCGGCTTCTCGTTCCTGACGCTGTTCGATCTATTCGCCGCGGCGGCGCCGATCGGGCTGTTCTTCGGGCGGATCGCCAATTTCATCAATGCCGAATTGTGGGGGCGGACGACCGACGTCGCCTGGGCCATGGTCTTTCCCTATGCCGGTCCCGATCCGCGCCATCCCAGCCAGCTCTACGAGGCGGCGCTCGAGGGCGTCGTGCTCTTCGCCATCATCGCCCATCTCGTCCATCGCACGGCGATCCTGAAGACGCCGGGGGCGCTCGCCGGGGTCTTCGCCATGGGCTACGGCATCGCCCGCTTCATCGTCGAATTCTTCCGCGAACCCGACATCCAGGTCGGCTATCTCGCCGGCGGCGTCACCATGGGACAGGTGCTGTCGCTGCCGATGGTGATCCTCGGCTTCGCCCTCTACGCCTGGGCGGTCCGGCGCGATCGGAGCCGGACCCCATGAGCCCGACACCGCTCGAGCACCGGATCAAGGCGCTCGTCCGCCTGAACGGGCCGATGGCGGTGTTCGACTATATGGGAATGTGCCTCGGCGATCCCGAGCACGGCTATTACATGGCGCGCGAGCCCTTCGGTGAAGCCGGCGACTTCATCACCGCGCCGGAGGTCTCGCAGATGTTCGGCGAGATGATCGGCGCCTTCGTGGTCGAGACCTGGGAGCGGCTCGGACGCCCGGCGCCGTTCAATCTGGTCGAGTTCGGCCCGGGGCGTGGCACGCTGATGGCCGATCTGCTGCGGGTGGCGCGGCGGGTGCCGGCGTTCTTCTCGGCGGCGCGGCTGCATCTGGTAGAGACCAGCCCGAGGCTGCGCGCCCGACAGGCGGCGACGCTGGCGGGCCTGCCACTGAGGCCCCATTGGCACGATCGGCTCGACACCCTGCCGCCGGGGCCGCTGCTGGTGGTGGCCAACGAGTTCTTCGACGCCCTGCCGATCCGCCAGTTCGAACGGCGCGACGGCGCCTGGCACGAGCGTGTGGTCGGGCTCGACGCCTCGGGTGAGCTCGCCTTCGGCCTCGGCACCACGATGCTGCCGGCGGGCGCGGTGCCGGCGAGCCTGGGACCGGGCGAGGACGGGTCGATCCTCGAGGTGGCGCCGGTCGCGGTGGAGGTGATGGCGGCGCTCGCCGCCCGCGTCGCCGCCGACGGCGGCCTCGTCGTCGCCATCGACTACGGCTATTCCGGCCCCGCCTTCGGCGACACGTTCCAGGCGATCCGGGCCCACACCCACGTCGACACGCTCGGTCGGCCGGGCGAGGCCGATCTCACCGCCCATGTCGACTTCGCCGTCCTGGCGCAGGTGGCGCGCCGCGCCGGCGCCGCCGTCCACGGGCCGATCGAGCAGGGGGCCTTCCTCCTCGTCCTCGGGCTCGCCGAACGGGCCGGCCGGCTCGGCGCCGACAAGGACGAGGCGACCCGCGCCGAGCTGGTGTCGCAGGTGACCCGCCTCGTCGCGCCGGAAGAGATGGGCTCGCTGTTCAAGGTCGTCGCCGTCACGCCACCCGGCATCGTGCCGCCCGGCTTCACGCCGCCTTCCCCCACAGGACCCGTCTCACCGTGATCCGTTCCGATCTCCTCACCGCCCTCGACGGCATCGCCCATGGCTTCTTCACCCGCGACGGCGGGGTCTCGGACGGGGTCTACCGCAGCCTCAACGTCGGTCTCGGCTCCCGCGACGGCCGCGACGCGGTGCTGGAGAACCGGGCCCGCGTCGCCCGGGCGCTCGGCGTCGAACCCGATCGACTGGCGATGCCCTATCAGGTCCACTCGCCCGACGTGGTGGTGGTCGATGAACCCTGGCCACACGGCGAGGGGCCGCATGCCGACGCGGTGGTGACGGCGCGCCCCGGCCTCGCCGTCGCGGTGGCCACCGCCGACTGCGGCCCGATCCTCTTCGCCGACGCCCGCGGTCGGGCGGTCGGGGCGACGCATGCCGGCTGGAAGGGGGCGATCGGCGGGGTGATCGAGGCGACGGTGGCGGCGATGGAGGGGCTCGGCGCGGCGCGCGGCGACATCGTCGCGGTGCTCGGGCCGACGATCTCGGCGGCGGCCTACGAGGTCGGGCCGGAGTTCGTGACCCGGTTCACCGACGAGGACGCCGCCCACGCCCGCTTCTTCCGGCCGTCGCCGAGGCCGGGCCACGCGATGTTCGATCTGCCGGCCTTCATCGTGACGCGGCTCGAGGCGGCGGGCGTCGGGCGCGCGGCGTCGCTCGAGCTGTGCACCTATGGCGACGAGGCGCGCTTCTACTCCTATCGCCGCGCCACCCATCGCCGCGAGCCCGACTACGGCCGGCTGGTCTCGGGCGTCGCGCTCCACCCGACGAACCGATCGAGACCCGAGACGCCACGCCGTCTCGACCCCGGCGCGGTTTCCGGCTAGAGCATGTTGCGGTCGGGCTGAATCGGTCCGGCCGATGAGATCTCGCTCCAGACGACGGGTTCCCTCGTTCCACCGCGAAGGCCGTGCCGCCATGTCCCGTTCCGACACCCGCCTCAGCCGCCGGTCCCTTCTCGCCCGAGCCGGGCTCGCCGTGCTCGGCGCCGGTCTTCTCGCCGGCTGCGCGAGCGGCAACGGCCCCGGGGAGAGCGGGGCGCTGTTGAGCGGTCGGACCCGGCTGCCGCCCCTGACGGCGCCGCCGCCCGCCGGCCACGTCACCGTCCAGATGCTGCCCTTCACCGGCCTTCCGGTGACCGTCGGCGACGCCATCTATCAGCGCTTGCGCACCCAGGCCAAGGAGGCCGGGATCGAGTTGGTGCATCGGCTCGACCTCCCGGCGACCTACCGGGTCCAGGGCCATTTCGTCGCCCTCGGCTACGAGACCTCGGCCAACATCATCTTCACCTACGAGATCTACGACGCCGCCGGCCGGCAGGTGCACCGGATCGTCGGGCAGGAGGTGTCCAAGCTCTCCGCCGGCGATCCGTGGAGCGGTGTCGACACCGATGCGGAGCGGCGTCTGGCGACCCGGGCGGTGCGCGCCATCAAGGCCTGGCTGACCCGCGCCGCGACCTGATCCGCCCGGCGCGGAAGAGGGGCGAGAACGTCGGTTTACTGAGACGGGCGAGCTTGTTACAAGGCCCGCGATCCAGGGCGTCCGTCGGCGACGCCCGTCGTCCTTCCCGGGCAGCGGCCTCTGGCCGCCTCCCGTCGTCGAGAGGCTCACGATGAAGCTCGTCTGCGGCAATTCCAACCGGGTTCTGGCCGACGCGATCACCAGATATCTGGAGATCCCGCTGTCGCGTTGCCTCGTGCGCCGCTTCGCCGACCAGGAGATCTTCGTCGAGATCCAGGAGAACGTGCGCGGCGAGGACACGTTCGTCCTGCAGTCGACCAGTTATCCGGCGAACGATCATCTGATGGAGCTGCTGATCATGATCGACGCGTTGCGTCGGTCGTCGGCCAAGCGCATCACCGCGGTGCTGCCCTATTTCGGCTATGCCCGCCAGGACCGCAAACCCGGGCCCCGGACCCCGATCTCGGCCAAGCTGGTCGCCAATCTGATCACCCGCGCCGGCGCCGACCGGGTGCTGACGCTCGATCTCCACGCCGGCCAGATCCAGGGCTTCTTCGACATACCCACAGACAATCTCTATGCCGCGCCGGTGATGATGCGCGACATCAAGGAACGCTACGCGCCGGGTTCGGTGATGGTGGTGTCGCCCGATGTCGGCGGCGTGGTGCGCGCCCGGGCGCTGGCCAAGCGCATCGATGCCTCGCTCGCCATCGTCGACAAGCGGCGCGAGCGGCCGGGCGAATCGGAAGTGATGAACGTCATCGGCGACGTCTCGGGCCGCTCCTGCATCCTGGTCGACGACATCATCGATTCGGGCGGCACCCTGTGCAACGCGGCGGAGGCCCTGTTGGCGCGCGGCGCCAAGGACGTCTCGGCCTATTGCACCCACGGCGTGTTGTCGGGCGGCGCGGTCACCCGCATCTCCGCCTCGTCGCTGAAGGAACTGGTGATCACCGACACGATCCAGCCGACCGAGGCGATCAAGGCCGCCTCCAACATCCGGGTTCTGTCGGTGGCGCCCCTGCTCGGCGAGGCGATCGCCCGCACCGCCCAGGAGAAGTCGGTGTCGAGCCTCTTCGACTGAGGCGAAGGCCCCTCCGGTGCGCGCCGGAGGGTGGGCT
>JAFHCF010000121.1:0-23759 GCA_048497495.1 Prosthecomicrobium sp. | reverse complement strand
GTCGAACCTGTGAGCGGGGCGAGATCGGGCGACCGTCTCGCCCCGCTCGCCGTTTCGCCGTCCGATCGCCTCGGGAGCCAGACATGACCGCCGCCGACACCTCGCTCCTCGCCCGCCTTCTCGCCGAGAAGCCGGTTCTCCTCGCCGACGGCGCCACCGGCACCAATCTGTTCCAGATGGGCCTGACCTCGGGCGACGCGCCGGAGATGTGGAACGAGACGCACCCCGACCGTATCCAGGCGCTGCACCGCGCCTTCGTCGAGGCCGGCGCCGACATCATTCTCACCAACTCCTTCGGCTGCAACCGCCGCCGCCTGATGCTGCACGGGCTCGAGGCCCGCACCCGCGATCTCGCCGAACGCGCCGCCCGCAACGCCCGCGCCGTCGCCGACGAAGCCGGTCGGCCGGTGGTCGTCGGCGGCTCCGTCGGCCCCACCGGCGATCTCTTCGCCCCGCTCGGCCCCCTGACCGAGGCCGAGGCGATCGACGTCTTCGCCGAGGAGATGGAAGGCCTGAAGGCCGGCGGCGTCGACGTGATCTGGATCGAGACCATGTCGGCGGTCGAGGAGATCCGCGCCGCGGTCGCCGCCGCCGCCCGCGTCGGCATGCCCTGCGTCGTCACCGCGAGCTTCGACACCGCCGGCCGCACCATGATGGGCGTGGCGCCGGCCGATCTCGCCGGCCTCGCCGCCGAATTGCCGAACCCGCCCTTGGCCGTCGGCGCCAACTGCGGCGTCGGCGCCTCGGATCTTCTGGTGTCGATCGGCGCCATGACCGCCGCTCACCCGGACGCCATCGTGGTCGCCAAGGCCAATTGCGGCATCCCACATTTCGTCGGCGACACCTGCGAATACAGCGGCACGCCGGAGCTGATGGGCACCTATGCCCGGCTGGCGATGGACAGCGGCGCCCGTATCGTCGGCGGCTGTTGCGGCACCTCGCCCCACCACCTCGCCGCCATGCGCCGCGCCCTCGACGGCCACGCCCGGGCCGAGCGCCCGACGCTCGAATGCGTGGCGGCCGAGGTCGGCCCCCTGGTGTCGCCGCCCAAGCCCGAGGGCGAAGGCGCCCCGCGCCGAACCGGACGTCGGCGGGGGTGAAACGGAATGAGGCATTGTAAGAGTGTAGAGAGAAATATTACATCGAAAAATTGTAAACTCGATTGGATTTGATACACTCTCCTCTTCACCTCTGAGGGGAGGGGCATCATGCCGACGAACATCGTCTGGACCACACTGGCGGAGAAGATCCCGCAGATCTTCGATGCGCTCGTGAAGCTCGTCACCACGGGGAGCACCTCGGACAAGGCCTTCCTCCTGGTCGGTGTGCTCGTCATCGCGGGGCTGATCGTCACGGCCCTGCTGAGCAATCCCGACAACACGCCCCGGATCGCCAAGGTCGGCCTGGTCGTCGGCGGCCTCGCGGCGATCGTCACCATGGCCGGTTGGGGCTTGGTGAAGGCCGATCCGCCCGAGTTCAACGTCGGTGACGAACTGACCTTCTACGACGACCAGTTTCCGGTGCCCGGCGGCGTGACGACCAAGCGGGGCTTCTTCGTCCGCACCTCCGGTGGGTCCTGGCTCGAATGCGCCGAGGATCCGGCGAAAGGCAACCGTCTGGAGCTTCATCGCTTCAGCGAATTGGGAGCCTCTTCTCGGGCCGCTTTCCTGGTTCGCGATTCGTCCGAGCCGAACGAATGCCGAGGGAAGGGCGTCATTCTCGAGTTGGATTTCGTCGACAACAACATCAAGCATCGCTGCGTCGGCGACCGCGGCTTCCAGACCTATTACAAGTTCAGGGCCTACAAGCGGGCCGTGGAGGCCGACCAGGTCGAATGGACCAGTTGCAACCGGCCGACCCGGGAAGCGCGGGCGCGGGAACTCGCCTCACGTTGAGCGCGGCTTTCTCACGCCGCGCCGACGCACAGGATGTTCTCCTCGAACATCATCGCCGCCGGATCGATCGGCATCAGTGTCGTGGCGTCGAGGCAGCGATAGCCGTGGGCCTCGAGCCGCGCCACGATCCGCCGTCCGTCGAGGAGCGCGTGGCGGGCCGGATCGGTCAGCACCTCGCATAGGATCGGCACCTTGCGGCCGGGCTTCTCCAGGATCCCGGTCATGCCGTCGAAGCAATAGGATTCGTAGCCCTCGACATCGATCTTGATCAGGCCGATCCGTTCGATGTCGAGCCCGCTCGCCGCGATGTGGCGGTCGAGACTGGTCACCTCGACGTCGATCGTCTCGGTGAGCCCGATGTCGTGATCGAGGAAGCCCGGCAGCGCCGAGCTCGAGCCGATGTTGGTGTCGAAATTGTCGAAGTTCGCCGCCGTCGGCCGCACCACCGTCATCTGGGTGACGCCGTCGTCGGCGCCGAGCGCCTTGGGGAGGCAGCGGATGGTGTGGCGCGGATTGGCGTCGCGCAGTCGCTCCAGCGAGCGGAAGAAGTCGGGCACCGGCTCGAAGGCGTGCACCTCGCCGGAGGGGCCAACCAGCGCGGCGGCGACCGCCGACCAGTAGCCCATGTTGGCCCCGACATCGATGAAGATCGATCCCGGCGCGAGATGGCGGCGGAAGATCGTCTCGAGGAACATCTCGTGGGTGTGGAAATAGTATTTCCGCGCGATCGCGTGCAGATCCATGTCGACGGGAAAGCGCACCTCGCCGAAATACGCCGTCGCCAGCCCGCGCGGACTGCGGCTCACCGCCTCGCGCGCCCGTCGCGCCACCATCGCCGGCAGATCGAGCGGCCGCGTCCGCAGGACATTGCCGAAGAAACGGATCGTCTTCTGCGAAAGCATGCGCTCTCTCTCCTCGGATCGCCACGGAAGCGTCGCACGGGACGGGCCGTTTCGTGAGTGCTTCCGAACGACGTGGTGAACGCCGGCCGGTCACGCCTGCTTGTGCAGAACCGCCTCCAGCACGTCGCGGACGCCGACGGCGCCGACGAAGTGGTTTTCATCGTCGAACACCGCGACCGCCGCGACGTTGAGTTGCATGTCGCTCATCAGCGTCTTGAGTGGCGTCGTGGTGCGCGCCCAAAAGACCCTGTGAGCGTCGGGATCGTCCGGCTTGTCGGTCCCCTCGCAGGCGATCCAGGTCGCCGGCCGTCCCTCGTGGATGACCTCTATCACCCGGCGCTGGTCGTCGAGGTGGAAGCGGGTGGTCTTACGGCGATCGAGCCAGACCCAGCCGGGATCGCCGATCTCCAGGTCGCGCATGTCGCGCATGACGTTGTAGGCGGTGAGCACCGTCAGCGGGTTCACGTTGGCGACGAACTCGCGGACGTAGTCGTCGGCGGGTCTGAGGATGATGTCCTCCGGGGCCCCGTACTGCACCACCCGGCCGCCCTCCAGAATGGCGATGTGGTTGCCGAGCTTCAGCGCCTCGTCGAGGTCGTGGCTGACGAAGACGATGGTCTTGTGCAACTCCTTCTGCAGCGACAGCAATTCGTCCTGCAACTTGGTGCGGATCAGCGGATCGAGCGCCGAGAAGGGCTCGTCCATCAACAGGATGTCGGCGTCCGTCGCGAAGGCGCGGGCCAGCCCGACGCGCTGCTGCATGCCGCCGGAGAGTTCGTGGGCGTATTTGTCCGCCCACTTGTCGAGACCGACCATGGCGAGCTTGCCGTCGACGATTTCGTCCCGCTCCGCCTTGGGCATGCCCTTGAGCTCGAGCCCGAGGCCGACGTTCTCGCGCACCGTGCGCCAGGGCAGCAGCGCGAATTGCTGGAACACCATGGTGACGCGGCTCTGGCGCAGCCGCCGCAGCACTTCCTCCGAACAGTTGGCGACGTCGACGACACCGTCGCCGTCGGCCACCAACACCTCGCCGCGCGCCACCGGATTGAGGCCGTTGATCGCCCTGAGGATGGTCGACTTGCCCGAACCCGACAGGCCCATCAGCACGCAGATCTCGCCGGGCTCGATCCGGAGCGAGATGCCGGCGGCGCCGAGCACGGCGCCCGTCGCCTCCAGGATCTCCTCGCGACTCTTGCCGGCGTCGAGCATGGCGAGCGCCGGCCCGAGCGGCTCGCCGAAGACGATGTCGACGCCGCGCAGTTCCACCGCCGGAGACGACGTCTTGGTGTCTCGTCGATCGCTCATCGCGGGCGGCTCCGTTTCTCGGGGCGTTTGCAGACGCGATCGAGCAGGATGGCGAGCAGCACGATGGCGAGCCCGGCCTCGAAGCCCATCGGAATGTTGACGGTGTTGAGCGCCCTCACCACCGGCTTGCCGAGCCCGCCGGCCCCGACCAGCGCCGCGATCACCACCATCGACAGGCTCAGCATGATGCACTGGTTGATGCCGGTCATGATCATCGGCAGGGCATAGGGCAGTTCGATCTTCCACAGGAGTTGCTTGCGGGTGGCGCCGAAGGCCTGCCCCGCCTCCTTGAGCGGCACCGGCACCGAGGCGACGCCGAGCTGGGTCAGTCGGATCGGCGCGGGGATGGCGAAGATCACCGTGGAGATCATGCCCGGCACCACGCCGAGGCCGAAGAGCACCAGGGTGGGGATCAGATAGACGAAGGTCGGCAGCGTCTGCATCAGGTCGAGGATCGGCCGCAGCACGTTGTAGAGCCACGGTCGGTGGGCGGCGGCGATGCCGACCGGCACGCCGATCACCACCGACACCAGCGTGGCGAAACCGACCAGCGACAGCGTCTCCATCGTCGCTTCCCAATAGCCGAGATTGGTGATCAGCAGGAGCGAGACGACGACGCCGCCGGTGAGGCGGGGATTGCGGTGGAGCCACCAGGTGAAGAGCGCGAAGACCGCGATGGTGACCACCGCCGGCGGCTGGATCAGGAGCCACGACAGGCCCTCGATCAGGAACTTGATCGACTGGGACGACAGGTCGAGGGCGTCGCCGAACCAGGTCTGGATGAAGTCGATGAGGAGCTTCATCCATCGACCGAAGGGAATCTTTTCAGCGGTGATCCAGGAATCCATCGGCAAGCGACCTCGATCGGCTCGGGATCCTCGCCGAAGGCGGGCGCGTCGACGGACGGCGCCCGATCACGGCGATCGATGATCCGGCGCGCCCGCGAGCGGCGCGCCGGATCTCACCTCACAGGCCGAGGCTCTTCTTGACCGCCTCGAGGCCGGGCTTGCCGTCGAAGGTGGTGACCCCGGCGAGCCACGCGTCGAGCACCGCCGGATTGGCCTTCAGCCAGCTCTCCGCCGCCTTCTCGCCTTCCATACCGTCGTCGAGGATCATGCCCATCACCTCGTTCTCGAGCTTCAGGTCGAAGGCCAGCTGGGTCACCAGCTTGCCGGCGTTGGGGCACTGTTCGACCCAGCCGGTCCGGACGTTGGTGAAGACGTTGGCGCCGCCGAAGTTCGGGCCGAAGACGTCGTCGCCGTCGGTGAGATACTGCATGTCGTACTTGGCGTTCATCGGATGCGGCGCCCAGCCGAGGAAGAGGATCGGCGCCTTCTTCTTCGACGCCCGCTCGACTTCCGCCAGCATGCCCTGTTCCGAGGACTCGACCACCTCGAAGCCCTTGAGGCCCCACTTGGCCTCGTCCTTGATCATGTCCATGACCAGACGGTTGCCGTCGTTGCCCGGCTCGATGCCGTAGATCTTGCCGCCCAGCTGTTCCTTGAACTTGGCGATGTCCTTGAACGACTTGAGGCCGGCCTGGTAGAGATAGTTCGGCACCGCCAGCGTGTACTTGGCGCCCTTGAGGTTCATGTTGGTTTCGACGACCGACTTGTCCTCGATGTAGGGCTTGCGATCGGCGTCCTGGCTCGGCATCCAATTGCCGAGGAAGACGTCGATGTCCTTGTTCTTCATCGCGGTATAGGTGACCGGGAGCGACAGGACCTCCGCCTTGGGGGTGTAGCCGAGGCCCTTGAGAACCCGCGTCGCGAGCCCGGTGGTCGCGGTGACGTCGGTCCAGCCGATGTCGGAGAAGCGAACCGTCTTGCAGGCGTCGGGCTCGGCCGCGACGGCGGCGGTGGCGAGGCCGAAGGCTAGGCCTGCGGCGAGAGCGCCGGAAACGAGGGCACTGCTTACGCGGATCATGTGGTCACTCCTCCCGAGGGACTGTCTTCGCGGATACGGGTCGGGCGGCAGGCGGTATCGAGCCGGACGCGGCGAAGCCGAGGTCCGACCCATTCCCTCCAGAGCATCGCGCCATGACGGATCGCGGTCGCGGTCCATCCGCGCCGACCTCCACCATGTTCCTCCCGTGACGCCTCGGGGATCCCCAGACGTCGAAGGAATTGAACACGCGACGGAGTCCGCCCGCAAGTCTCGGATGCGACGGTTCCTGGCGAGATTCGGTCAGATCCGCCCGAACCGGGCGACTCGACTGCCTGTTCGGACGGCAGGTGGTGGATTGCGCGCGAATTGGGCGCACGGCGCGTCCGCCATATCGCGCCGCCGCCATTCCCCAATCCGCGCAGCCCTTTGGAGGAGATCACGGAATCGGAATCGAAACGCGAGGCGCTTCGACCGGAATCGGAGGATGAACAGCGGAAGCGCGCGGGACATCCCGCCGTCTGCGCTTGACTGAACGAACATTCAAAATATGCTGAGGAGCGACGGGGACCATCGCCGGTCCCTTGTCGGTTCGGAAATTTCCTTGAAATCGAAGACGATAGGCCTTCCGTCGAGGCCCGTGGGAGGACCGGCATGTCCGCGACCCAGGCGCGTTTCTCCGAGTCTCCCGCCGAATCGACGGCGGACGATGGCCTCGCGGGGCGGGTCCGCCGCCACGAGGCCGAGGACATTCGCCGCCGTCAACTGATCGAGGCGACCGTCGAAGCCATCGCCGACGTCGGCTTCCACGCCGCCACCATCCTGGAAATCGCCGGAAGAGCGGGCGTTTCCGCCGGTCTCGTGGCGTTCTATTTCCGCGACAAGAACGGCCTCCTGGAGGCGACGCTCCGTTGGCTGGCCGTTCAATTGTCGAACAACCTGATCGCCCTGCAGCGCCAGGCGACGACGCCGCGCGCCCGTCTCCAGGCGGTGGTCGACGCCACCCTCGGCCCCAGCCAGTTCGAGCGACGAACCTCCTCGGTCTGGCTCGCCTTCTGGGCTCAGGTGCCGGTGGTGCCGCGTTTCGCCCGCATCCAGCGCATCTACGAGGCGCGTCTGGCGTCGAACCTGCGTGCCGGCTGGCGCAGCCACCCGGCGCTCGCCCGGCTCGATCGCGAGATGAGCATCCGGCTCGCCGCCACCACCGCCGCGATGATCGACGGCCTGTGGCTGCGCGCCACCCTCTCCACCGACGGCCGAGCCGCATCCGACGCTCGCGCCGCCGCCACCGCCTTCGTCGACGAGCGCCTGGCGCTCCTCGATCTCGCCCTCCCATGCCGAGGATCCTCGCGATGAGCCGCTACGGACTGGTCCGCAACCACATCGGCGGGCGCTACGTCGATCTCGCCACCAACGATCGCTTCGTCACCGTCGATCCGGCGCGCGGCGAGGTGCTGGCCGGGGTCGAGGCGGCGGGGACGCCCGGCGTCGACCGCGCCGTCGAGGCGGCGGAAGCGGGCTTCCGCGTCTGGAAGCGCAAGACCGGCGCCGAGCGCGCCCAGGTGCTGCGCCGCGCCGCCGACCTGTTGCGGGCCCGCAACGCCGAACTCGCCGAGATCGAGACCCGCGACACCGGCAAGCCGATCCAGGAAACGGACGTCGTCGACGTGCTCTCCGGCGCCGACTGCCTCGACTATTTCGCCGGCATCGCCGCCACTCTGGTGGGCGAACAGGTCGATCTCGGTCGCGACGCCTTCGGCTACGTCCGGCGCGAGCCGCTCGGCGTCTGCGCCGGCATCGGGGCGTGGAATTATCCCGTGCAGATCGCCTGTTGGAAGGCGGCGCCGGCGCTCGCCTGCGGCAACGCCATGATCTTCAAGCCGGCCGAATTGACGCCGCTGACCGGTGCCCGCCTCGCCGAGATCTTCACGCAAGCCGGGCTCCCCGACGGCGTCTTCAACGTCGTGCAGGGGGACGCCGAGACCGGCCGGGCGCTGGTGGCGCACGAGGGCATCGCCAAGGTGTCGCTGACCGGCGAGGTCGGGACGGGCAAGAAGGTGATGGCCGGGGCGGCCGCGAGCCTCAAGCACGTCACCCTGGAGCTCGGCGGCAAGTCGCCGATCCTGGTCTTCGACGACGCCGATCTCGACGACGCGGTCGGCGGAGCGCTGCTCGGCAACTTCTATTCGGCCGGCGAGGTCTGTTCCAACGGCACCCGCGTCTTCGTCCAGCGCAAGGTGCTCGCGGCCTTCCTGGAGAAGCTGAAGGCGCGTACCGAGGCGATGATCACCGGCGATCCGCTCGATCCGCGGACCCATGTCGGCGCGCTGATCTCCGAAGACCACATGGCCAAGGTCCTCGGCTACATCGAGCGCGGCAAGGCGGAAGGGGCGACGCTCGTCACCGGCGGCTGCCGCGCCGAGGTGGCGGGTTGCGAGGCCGGCGCCTTCGTCCGCCCGACGATCTTCGCCGACTGCGCCGACGCCATGACCATCGTGCGCGAGGAGATCTTCGGACCCGTCATGTCGGTGCTCGTCTTCGACGACGAGGAGGAGGTGATCGCCCGCGCCAACGCCACCGACTTCGGCCTCGCCGCCGGCGTCTTCACCCAGAATCTCGCCCGCGCCCACCGGGTGGTCGGCGACCTCCAGGCCGGCACCTGCTGGATCAACGCCTACAACCTGACGCCGATCGAACTGCCCTTCGGCGGGGTCAAGCGCTCGGGTCTGGGCCGCGAGAACTCCCGCGCGGCGGTCCAGCACTACACCCAGGCGAAGAGCGTCTACGTCAATCTCGGGAGGGTCGAGAGCCCGTATTGAGGCGGGGGGCGAGCGGGGGGGCCGGTCGCAGACGTTCTGCTCATCGCGACGCCGCGTACCCCTCTCCACCCGCAAACCGCCCGAGACCCGAGCTCGGCCTCACCACCTCCAAGGCCGCATCAGACGGCCGAGACACGACGTCCCCCGTTCCCTTGTTCCGAGGTATCGCCCGTGACCACCGAATTCGACTTCCTCATCGTCGGCGCCGGCTCGGCCGGATCGGTTCTCGCCAATCGCCTGACCGAGGACGGCACGGCCACCGTCTGCGTCGTCGAGATGGGTGGGTCGGATGCCTCGATCTTCATCCGCATGCCGACCGCGCTGTCGATCCCGATGAACATGGAGCGCTACAACTGGGCCTATGAGACCGAGCCCGAGCCCGGCCTCGACGGCCGGCGGATGCATTGCCCGCGCGGGCGCGTGCTCGGCGGCTCCTCCTCGATCAACGGCATGGTCTACATCCGCGGCAATCCGGCCGATTTCGACCGCTGGCAGGAGGAGGAAGGCGCCGACGGCTGGGCTTACGCCGACGTATTGCCCTATTTCCGCAAGGCGGAGACCCGCGCCGAGGGCGGCGACGCCTATCGCGGCGGCGACGGTCCGCTCCACACCACCTATGGGCCTTGCGACAACCCGCTCTACCGCGCCTTCGTCGAGGCCGGCGTCCAGGCCGGCTATGCCGAGACGGCGGACGTCAACGGCCATCGTCAGGAGGGTTTCGGGCGGATGGACATGACGGTCCATCGCGGGGTGCGCTGGTCGACCGCCAAGGCCTATCTCGAGCCGGCGATGAAGCGGACGAACTTGGCTGTCCTGCCGCTGACCCGGGTGCTGCGGGTGCTCTTCGAGGGCCGCCGCGCCGTCGGCCTCGAGATCGAGCGCGACGGTCGGGTGTCGAGGCTGACCGCCCGCCGCGAGGTGATCCTCTCCGGCGGGCCGATCGCCACGCCGCAGCTCCTCAAGCTCTCCGGCGTCGGCCCGGCGGCGGAGCTCTCGGCGATGGACATCCCCGTCGTCGCCGATCGCGCCGGGGTCGGCGAGAACCTCCAGGATCACCTGGAGTTCTATTTCCAGATGGAATGCACCAAGCCGATCACCCTCTATTCACAGATGAAGCTCCTGCCCAAGGCGCTGATCGGCGCCCGCTGGCTGCTCCGGCGCGACGGGCTCGGGGCGACCAATCATTTCGAGACCTGCGGCTTCATCCGCTCGCGCGCCGGCATCCGCACCCCCGACATCCAGTATCACTTCCTCCCCGTCGCGGTGCGCTACGACGGCACGGCGAAGGCCGACCGCCACGGCTTTCAGGCCCATGTCGGGCCGATGCGCTCGAAGTCGAAGGGCTGGGTCCGCCTCGCCGCCCCCGACGCCCGGGTCAAGCCGCGCATCTTCTTCGACTACATGTCCCACCCCGACGATCGGCAGGAGATGCGCGCCTGCGTCCGCCTCACCCGCGAGATCTTCGCGCAGGACGCCTTCGCGCCCTATCGCGGGGCGGAGATGCAACCGGGCGCCCAGGTCGTCACCGACGAGGCGATCGACGCCTTCGTCCGTCGCCACGCCGAGAGCGCCTATCACCCCTCCTGCACCGCCCGGATGGGCCGGCCCGACGACCCGCTCGCGGTGGTCGACGGCCACGGCCGGGTCTACGGGGTAGAGGGGCTCCGGGTCGCCGACAGTTCGGTGATGCCCTCGATCACCACCGGCAACCTCAACGCCCCCACCATCATGATCGGCGAGAAGATGGCCGACCACATCCGCGGCAAGACCCCGCTGCCGCGCGCCGAGGTGGATTATTTCATCCACCCGGAATGGGAGACGAAGCAGAGGTGAGAGCGTGGCGCGGCGGGGTGCGAAGCGCGCGAGCGAATTGCGCGACCGAGCCCGATGCCGATTCGATCCCGGAGGACGCGCTTGAATCGATGGATGAGGCATCCACCGGAATCGATCTGCGAAGCACCTGAATCGACACATGAAGTCCGCCGAAAAACGATTCGCGCTCAAGCGCTTGGACGCGGCGGCGGAATCGATTTCCCAACCCTGCCGCGCCCGAATCGATGGATGAACTTCGCGCCGATCCGGTCGGAGCGGAATCACCGTGTGAAGGCGCGGAATCGAAATGTGAACGTCAGCGCGCCGCCACGGTGGTCGGCCGGCCCGGCCACAGTTGCACCATCAGCACCGCCGCGAAGATCGCCGCCGAGCCCGCCCATTGCGCCCCCGACAGCCGGTCGCCGAGCAACAGGATGCCGAAGAGGGCGGCGAAGGGGGCCTCGGTGGAGAAGATGATCGCCGCGTCCGAGGCATGGGTGTGGCGCTGCGCCATCGCCTGGAGGGTGTAGCCGATGCCGCCCGAGATCACCCCGGCATAGAGGATCTCGCGCCAGGCGCCGACGACGCCTTCCCAGGAGATCGGATCGAAGGCGACGGCCCAGGCGCCGGCGCCGAGCGCGATCGCGCCGTATTGCGCCATCACCAGGAGCAGCGGCCGGTTGATGTATTTCATCGTCATGCCGATCAGCACGATCTGCACCGCCCACAGGACCGCGCCGATCATCACCAGCCCGTCGCCGATGACGAAGCCGGCCCCGCCCATGCCGCCGCCGAGCAGCCACGCGCCCACGAGCCCGAGCCCCGCCGCCGGCCAGACGCCGAAGCCCGGCCGCTCATGGGTGAGGAGCATCGCCGCGAAGGGCGTGAACAGGATGTAGAGCGAGGTGATGAACCCGGCGTTGGTCACCGAGGTGGTCATCAGCGAGGTCTGCTGGAGGATGTTGGCGACGAGGAACACCGCGCCCGCCGCCCCGATCAGCTTCCACGCCCGTCGCGACGGCCGCACCGACGCGCGGGCGTGCTCGAAGACCAGGAACGGCGCCGTCACCACCATCGACAGGGCGAAGCGCAGCGCCAGGAACCACATCGGCGTCAGCGTCTGCATCGCCGTCTGCTGCGGCACGAAGGCCGCGCCCCAGATCGCGGCGGCGAGCAGAATCAGGAGGTTGGCGGTGGTCCGGGTCATGGGGGCCGTCGATCGTCGGTGTGAGGGCTGTAGGGAGGGGATCCGGGCGCCGGATCCGTCCCTTTCATGCCGTTTCCCGCACGATCGTACAAGAGGCAGCCTGCATTGCTGGCCCGATCGCGCCGGTCTCACGCGGCCGGCGTCAGGAACCCGCCGAGGCCGGAAAGCCCGGTCTCGACCCGCGTGAGGGGCAGGCCGAGGCGGGCGGCGGCCCGTTCGGCGGCGCGCGTCGTCTCGGGGTCGGGGATCTGCACCAGATGGACCACCCTTCGGTAGTGGCGGAAATACTCGGCGAGGAGTTCCGGATGGCGGTCGATCGACAGGCCGGCGAGGATCAACCGCTCGAAGTGGCGGGCGAGGAAGTCGGTGAGCCAGAAGGTGGCGATCTCCTCCTCCGCCAGCCGGTCGAAGGTCGCGAGCCCGGTGAAGAAGGCGTAGCAATGCGGCCCCTCGATCCGCTCGACCTGCTCTTCCGCCAGCATGCGGTCGAGATCGCCGCCGGTGCCGCAATCGCCGTAGAGGACGAGGATGTGGGAAAACCGCGCCCGCGCCGCCCGGATCTTGGCGCGCACCGCCGCGGTGATCCGCTCGGGGCGATTGTGCAGGATGGCGGGAACGGCGGTGACGTGGAGGTGGCGCCAGTCGCTCGCCCGCGCCACCGCCTGGAGCTCGTGCACCAGCGCGCCGCAGGTGATCACCAGGGTCGACGGCGGGGTGGTCGCGGCGGCGACGGCGTCGGTCTTCACCAGCGGGTGGGAGACCAGCGGCCGATCGACCAAGTCCTCGTTCGCCACCCGCGCCCGGCGCTCCGCCCGCTTGGCCGAGGCGCCGCCGCCACGCCGCGATCGCGGCGCTTCGGGCGAGGAGGGTGGGGGCGGGGTGTCGGTCATTGCGATCCTCGAACCTGGACGGAACGTCGAGCGCGGCCCTCGCCGGGGCTCCCGCCCTCAGACCTGCGCCGAGCCCTGGCGTCCGGCGAGCAGCGACTTCGCCGTCTCCACCGCGATCGCCGCGTCACGGCAATAGGCGTCGGCGCCGACGGCCGTGGCGAAGGCCTCGTTGAGCGGCGCGCCGCCGACCAGCACCAGGTAGTCGTCGCGGATGCCCTTTTCCTTCAGCGTGTCGATGACCACCTTCATGTAGGGCATGGTGGTGGTGAGCAGCGCCGACATGCCGAGGATTTCCGGCTGGTGCTCGTCGAGCGCCGCGAGATAGGCCTCGACCGGATTGTTGATGCCGAGATCGATCACCTCGAAGCCGGCGCCCTCCATCATCATGCAGACGAGGTTCTTGCCGATGTCGTGGATGTCGCCCTTGACGGTGCCGATCACCATCTTGCCGACCTTGGGCGCGCCGGTCTCGGCGAGCAGCGGCCGCAGGATGCGCATCCCCGCCTTCATCGAATTGGCCGACATCAGCACTTCCGGCACGAACAGGATGCCGTCGCGGAAGTCGACGCCGACGATCCGCATGCCCTCGACCAGCGCCTTGGTCAGCACGTCGTAGGGCGTCCAGCCGCGCGAGATCAGGATGTTCACACCCTCCTCGATGGCGTCGGCGAGCCCGTCGTAGAGGTCGTCCCACATCTGTTCGACCAGATCCTGGTCATCGAGCGCGGCGAGGTCGAGTTCGTCGTCGGCCATGGGTCGGCTGGTCCTCGTCTTGTTCATGTCGGCGCGACCGACCGGTCACGGCGAACCGGCGGCGCGCCGGAGGTCGAGCCCTACTCTGCGTCGACGTCGATCGGTCGAGTTTCTCGCGGCGGACTTGGAATGTCCTCGAAGCGACATGACGGGCGGGCGCCGGTGACACGCGACGCTCGGGGCTCACCCGGTGGCGCGCAGCCGCTTCGACGGGGTGACGACGTCGGCGCGCGCCGTCATGAAGGCGACCGCGTCGACGGTGGAGAGCGGTCGCGAATAGAGGTAGCCCTGCACCCACGCCCGTTCGGAGATGGCCAGGAGCGCGGCCTGTTCGGCGGTCTCGATGCCTTCCACGACGATCTGCTTGTCGAGGATACGGGCGAGTTCGATCATCGCGCCGACGATCGCGATGGTCTCCGGCGCCGAGGCGAGATCGCGCACGAAGGCGCGGTCGACCTTCAGGATGTCGATGCCGGGTTTGCGCAAGTGGATCAGCGACGCCGGTCCCAGGCCGAATTCGTCGAGGGTGACGCGCAGACCCGCCGCGTGGGCGGCGTCGAGCTGGGCGGCGATCAGCACATGGTCGTCGCCGCTCATCGACAATTCGGAAATCTCCAGCGCCAGAGCGGCCTTCGGTAGGCGATGGCTTTCGGCGATCGCGGCGATCTGGCCGATCGCGTCGGGCTGGGTGAGGAAGACCTTCGGCACGTTGATCGACATCAGCCCGGGCCGGAGCCCGTCGGCGCACCAGCTCGCTTGCTGGCGGCAGGCGGTGTCGAGCACCCAGGTGGTGACTTGACTCATCAGGCCGGCGCGCTCGGCGATCGCCAGGAATTGGTCCGGCTCGAGCATCCCGAGGTCGGGATGATTCCAGCGCACCAGTGCCTCGAAGCCGCGCAAGCCCCGTCCGTCGAGCGAGACGATCGGTTGGTAGAGCAGGGTGAGCTGTTCCTCGGCGAGCCCCCGGCGCAGGTCGTCCTCCTGTGAGCGAACCCGCGCCACGTCGCTGCGCAGTTCCTCGTCGAAGAAGACCACCTCATCCGTCTCGTTGCGCTTGGCGTGGTACATGGCGAGGTCGGCCGCCGACAACAGGCCGTCGACGTCGCGGGCGTCCTCGGGCCAGAAGGCGCAGCCGATCGACGCGCCCAGCCGCAACCGGTGACCCTCGATCACCATCTCGCGATCGAGCGAGCACTTGATCCGATTGCCGATGTCGCGCACCTCCTCGGTGTTTCCCGACTGCGGCAGCAGCACCACGAATTCGTCGCCGCCGAGCCGCGCCACCACGTCGCGCGGCCGGAGCGCCCCCAGCAGGCGGCGCGCCACCTCGATCAGCACCCCGTCGCCGGCGGCATGGCCGAACATGTCGTTGATCGGCTTGAACCGATCGAGATCGATCAGCATCAGTGCCAGCCGTTCCCGCGTCGGACCCGTCTGGGCGACGGCATGCTCGATCTCACGGATCAGGGACACCCGATTGAGCAGACCGGTCAGGGAATCGTGCCGCGCCAGCCGCGCCAGTTCCTGGGTGGCCTCGTCGGCGCGACGGACCTCACGCCCGAGATTGCCGACCAGCGGCCAGAAGATGATCGACGCCTCGCCGACCAGAACCACGACCGTGGCCCATCCGAGCCAGGCGTGCAGCCGCTCGCGCGACATCTTGCGCGCTTCGGTCTGGTCGACCAATTCGTCGAGGAGTTTCTCGGCGGCGAGAAGCGCCGCGGTGGCATGGGAATCGGTGATGGACAGGAAACCGTCTTGGCGAGGATCGGCTCGAATCTCGAGCGGGTCGCCCTCGGCCGGCGGTTCCTCCAACGCGACGTGGATGTCGCGACGAATGTCGGCGAGGATGTCGACTAGGCGGTAGGGCTGATCCTGCAGGATCGCCCAGGCCGTCGGCCCCACCTCGGCGGTGATCATGGTGGCCCGCGTCATGTCGAGGTCCCGAACCAGCCGCTCCCGTGAGCCGGCCAGCGCCCGCTTCATGCCGCGCAGGCGGAATTCGTCGGGATGCGTCGCGCGCATTTCGGCGACGAGGTCGCGCATCGAGATCTGTTGGTTGGCGAGATCGATGCGCAGGGTCTGGACGGCGGTCATCGTTTCGTCGAGGGCGCGCTCCTCCTTGACGAACGTGCGCATGATCAGGAATGAGGAGACGGTCAATGCGATCAGCACCGCCAGCGCGATCGCGTAGCGCGCGCTGTGCAGCTTCGTCGATTCGAATGACCGGACATCCCGGTCGATCGAACGCATCGACACCTCTGTCGCTCCCTCTTGCCGAACCGTGGACCGGTCCCGCGTTCTTCTTCCTCCGTCTATTCATCCGCGACAAACTTGAAGAAAGAGGGAATGCCTCCGCGAAGACTCGGCGGGTGGTATACGCGGACTTAAGAGGAAGCTTCGGATTCTTCGGAGGAAATTCCGCGCCGCGCGGCGGGATCGAAGGGCGGCGGCGTCACCACCCGGCCGGCGGCGTCGCGCCAGACGACGTCCAGCGTTTCGCGGAAGGCGAAGCGGGCGAGATGCCGCTCGACGACGCCGGCGAGCGTGCCCGCCTCGCCCTGTGCGACTGGGGTCAGCGACAGGTCGAGCCCTGTGGTGTCGGCCCTGAGGTCGACCCGGCCGAGCGGGAACTCGATGGTGCCCTGCTCGGGGTCGAAACGCACCGGAACCTTGTGGGCGAAGTGCTTGCAGAGCTGCTGAAGGTAGCGTGAGCCGCTTTCGGTGGCGACGCGGCTGGTGATCTCGCTCATGGAGGCCTTTCTGGACGAGAGGGAGAGGGCGGCGAGCCGCCCTCTGAGTTTGTCGAGGCGAACCGTCATCACAGCTTCTCGATACGGCTGACGGTTTCGTCGAGGAGGGCGGCGAGCGCCGTGGTCCGGGCGTCG
The DNA here is from genome assembly GCA_048497495.1 of Prosthecomicrobium sp. Lineage (GTDB taxonomy): Bacteria > Pseudomonadota > Alphaproteobacteria > Rhizobiales > Ancalomicrobiaceae > JAFHCF01. The sequence goes on along the minus strand of JAFHCF010000121.1, from coordinate 7,404 downwards.
TCGAGACCGGTGTCGAGCTTCAGGCGCAGGGCGAGCTTGAGGTTCTCGACGGCGCGCACCAGGCGCGGGTCGCGATCACCGCCGCGCTGGCGGCCGGCTTCGCTCATGCGGGCGAAGAGGGCGTCGACCAGGTCGCGATTGGCGGCGAGCGCCTCGTGGCCGGCGGCGGTCACGGCGAAGAGCTTCTTGTTGCCCTCCGAGGGACTCACCTCGATCAGCCCGGTCTCCTCGAGCAGCGTCAGGGTCGGATAGACGACGCCGGCACTCGGCGTATAGGCGCCGCCGACCTTGTCCTCGATCTCCTTGATCAGTTCGTAGCCGTGGCGCGGCCGTTCGGCCAACAGCGCCAGCACCACGAACTTGAGCCCGCCGTGCTCGAAGAACCGGCCGCCGCGGCCGTGTCCGCGTCCACCGCGCCCACCGAAGGGGCCGCCGCCGCCGAAGGGCCCGCCGCCGTGACCCTGCCGGCCGAAGCCGAAGCGATCCCGACCTTCCCACATGGCGCGTTCACCGAAGCGGCGCATCTCACCTTGCATTTTTTCGAACATGTTCAGATCCTTTTTCGATATGTCGATATCGTAGATATATCGAAATGGTATCGAAGCGCAAGAGGCATATCGCGCCCGATCATGAAATCTCCGTCATGTTCGCGCGCCCGCCCCGGTGCGCGCCGAAGGCGGAGGGATGAACGCGAAGCGGCGCGGGAAGATCGCTCTCCCCGCGCCGCGGAATTCGTCGGTCTTGTCGCTGTCGGTCAGGCCTTGAGGCGGGCGTTCTCCGGATCGAAGGGGCTCTCGGCGATCACCACCGCCTCGTGACGCTCGCCGAGGATGACGATCTCCAGCTTCTGGCCGATCTCGCCGAGCGCCGGCGGCACCATGGCGAGCGCCAGCGACTTGGCCGTTCGCCAGCCGAAGCCGCCGGAGGTGACGCGGCCGACCTGCCGGCCGTCGTGCCAGATCGGTTCGGATCCGCGCGCGTCCGATCCCGACGGCTCGACGCCGAGCACCTCGAGCGTGACGAAGCGATTGGCGGCGGGCGCCTCGCGAAGCGCGACGAGCGCGTCGCGGCCGATGAACGCGCCCTTGTCGACATGGACGAAGCGATCGAGCCCGGTCTCCCAGGCGGAATATTCGATCGACATCTCGCGGCCGACGAGGCGGTAGGACTTCTCGACCGCCATCGACATCATGGCGCGAATGCCGAAGGGCCGGATGCCGTATTTCGCCCCCGCCGCCATCAGCGCGTCGAAGAGCGCGTTCTGCGTCTCGATCGGGTGATGGAACTCCCAGCCGAGTTCGCCGACGAAGTTCACCCTGAGCGCCTCGGTCACCACCGGCCCGACCGAGATGCGCCTGCCCGACAGCCACGGGAAGGCGGCGTTCGACAGATCGGCGTCGGTCAGTTCGGCGAGCACCTCGCGCGCCTTCGGTCCGGCGAGCACCAGCACGCCCATCATCTGGGTGACGGGCGTGAGGGTGACCGAGCCGTCGCTCGGCGCCAGCTTCCTCAGCGTGTCGTGGTCCATGCGCTCCAGCGCGCCGGCCGAGACGAGGTAGAAGACACCAGGGTCCTTCTCGTAGACGGTGAACTCGGCGCGCACCCCACCCGCCTTGGTGAGCAGGTGGCAGAGCGCGATGCGGCCGCGCTTCTTCGGGATCTTGTTGGCGAAGAGGCTCTCCAGCCAGGCCCGCGCGCCCGGCCCGGAGACCAACATCTTGGCGAAGGGCGTCATGTCCTGGAGGCCGACGCCGGTGGTCACCGCCTTCACTTCCGCGCCGACGTGCTCGAAATAGTTGGCGCGGCGGAACGACCAGATCTCCTTGACCTTGCCGTCGGCGTCGGGCGCCGGGTGGTTGTGGTTGGTCAACACGTCGGGCTTGTCGATCGCGGCGACGTCGAAGCCGTAGCCGGCCGGGGCGAACCAATTCGGCCGCTCCCAGCCGTAGACCGAGCCGAACACCGCGCCGAGCGCCTTCATCCGCTCGTAGCAGGGCGAGGTCTTGAGCGGCCGGCAGCCGCCGCGCTCCTCGTCCGGATAGTGCGGGGTGAAGACGTTGGCGTAGGCCTCCTCGTTCTTGGTCTTGAGGTAGCCGCGCGAGGCGTAGGGGCCGAAGCGGCGCGGATCGACGCCCATCATGTCGACGGTCGGCTCGCCCTCGACGATCCACTCGGCGAGCTGCCACCCCGCCCCGCCGGCCGCCGTGATGCCGAAGGAGTGGCCTTCGTTGAGCCAGAAGTTCGGCAGATCCCAGGCCGGGCCGACGATCGGGTTGCCGTCGGGCGTATAGGCGATGGCGCCGTTGTAGACCTTCTTGACGCCGACCTCGCCGAAGGCCGGGACGCGGGCGATGGCGGTCTCGATGTGGGGAGCGAGCCGGTCGAGATCTTCTTGAAACAGCTCGTATTCGCTCGCCTCGTCCGGCCCGTCGACGTAGCAGCACGGCGCGCCGTGCTCATAGGGCCCGAGCAGCAGGCCGCCGGCCTCCTCGCGCATGTACCAGGAACTGTCGGCCTCGCGCAGCACCCCCATTTCCGGCAGGCCCTGCCTCTTGCGCTCGACGATCGCCGGATGGGCCTCGGTGACGATGTACTGGTGCTCGACCGGGATCACCGGAATGTCGAGCCCGACCATCTCGCCGGTCTTGCGGACGAAGTTGCCCGTGCATGAGACCACGTGCTCGCAGGTGATGTCGCCCTTGTCGGTCTTCACCAGCCATTGGTCGCCGACGCGCTCGATCGCGGTGACGGTGGTGTAGCGGTGGATCTCCGCCCCCATCGCCCGCGCCCCCTTGGCCAGCGCCTGGGTGAGATCGGCGGGCTGGATATAGCCGTCGTCGGGATGGCGGATGGCGCCGATGATGCCGTCGGTCTCCATCAGCGGCCAGATCGCCTTGACCTCGTCGGCCGTCATCACCTGGACGTTGACGCCGATCGTCTCGGCGATGCCCTTGTAATACATGAACTCGTCGTAGCGGTCGCGGGTGCGGGCGAGACGGATGTTCGACACTTTGGAGAAGCCCACCGGCTGGCCGGTCTCCGCCTCGAGGGCTTCATAGAGCTTGACCGAGTATTTGTGGATCTGGCCGACCGAGTAGCTGAGGTTGAACAGCGGCAACAGGCCGGCGGCATGCCAGGTCGAGCCGGAGGTGAGCTCCTTGCGCTCGATCAGGACGACGTCGCTCCAGCCCTTCTTGGCCAGATGATAGAGCGTCGACACGCCCACCACGCCGCCACCGATCACCACCACGCGCGCATGTGTCTTCATCGTCGCCAAGCCGTCTGTTCGAGGGTCGCCCTCGCGCCGGAAAGGCGGGGAGGGCGAGGAAACATCACGCCAGTTTCGACGGCCCCATCCCCTGTCTCTGCCTCCCGTCCGACATCCCATGTCGCCGGCTCGACAACGGCCGCGCGTCGTGTCGCCGCGCCGAACGCCCTTCGCCGTGGACCCGTGGAGTTCGGCGCGATGTCGCGGCTTCGACAGCCGGTGACGCGATGGTGAAAACGACTAATCTCCCAACCGTTAGCCTCGTTCGACATCGCCGCCCGCGCTCGGGTGGCGCGCGCGATCCCTCGCGCGATCCCTCGACGGAGAAGACCGATGACCGACGCCCCGGAAATGCCCCGCGAAGCCCGTCGCGGTCGTGATGCCCGGCGCGCCGCCCGCACCGCGCGTTCACACCTGTCGATTCCCTACATCACCCGCGCCATCGCCCCCTTCGACGTCCTGTCGGAGGAGGGCCTGTCGATCATCGAGGCCAATGCCGAGACCCTGCTCGAGGAGATCGGCATCGAGTTCCGCGACTATCCCTCGGCGCTCGTCCGCCTGAAGGACGCCGGTTGCGACATCGAGGGCGAGCGCGTGCGCTTTCCCAAGGGGCTGGCCAAAGCGCTCTGCGCCACCGTGCCGGAGGCCTATACCCAGCACGCCCGCAACCCCGAGCGCTCGGTCGAGATCGGCGGCAAGAACACCGTCTTCGCCCCCGTCTACGGTTCGCCCTTCGTCCACGACCTCGACGGCGGCCGGCGCTACGGCACGATTCGAGACTTCCGCAACTTCGTGAAGATGGCCTATGTCAGCCCCTACATGCACCACTCGGGCGGCACCGTCTGCGAGCCGGTCGACCTACCCGTGAACAAGCGCCATCTCGACATGTTGCTCGCCCACATGACGCTGTCGGACAAGCCCTTCATGGGCTCGGTCACCCACCCCGACCGCGCCCGCGACACCGTCGCCATGGCCGACATCCTGTTCGGCGGCCTCGACGGCCGCACCGTGGTGACCTCGCTGATCAACGCCAATTCGCCGTTGGTGTGGGACAATTCCATGCTCGGCGCGGCCGAGGTCTACGCGGCGGCCAACCAGGCCTGCATCATCACGCCCTTCATCCTGTCGGGTGCCATGAGCCCGGTGTCGGTCGCCGGCACCCTGACCCAGGTGCTCGCCGAAGTGTGGGCCGGCACCGCCTTCACCCAGCTGGTGCGCCCGGGCGCGCCGGTGATCTTCGGCACCTTCGTCTCGACCCTGTCGATGCAGTCCGGCGCCCCGACCTTCGGCACGCCGGAGGCGACGCTCGCCATCTACGGCGCCGCCCAGCTCGCCCGCCGCATGAGGATGCCGTTCCGCACCGGCGGATCGCTGACCGCCTCCAAGACGGCGGACGCGCAGGCGGCCTACGAGAGCGCCAACACGCTGTTGCCGACGCTCCAGGCCGGCACCAACTTCGTCCTCCACGCCGCCGGCTGGATGGAGGGCGGGCTCGCGTCTTCCTACGAGAAGTTCGTCATGGACTGCGATCAGCTCGGCATGATGCACGTGCTGGCCAAGGGCATCGACCTCACGCCGAACGGCCAGGCGATGGAGGCCTTCCATCAGGTCGGCCCCGGCGGCCACTTCCTCGGCTGCGGCCACACCCAGGCGAATTTCGAGACCGCCTTCTACCGCTCCTCGATCGCCGACAACAATTCGGTCGAGCAGTGGATGGCGGAGGGCTCGCGGGACGCGCTGACCCGCGCCAACGGCATCTGGAAGAAGTGGCTCGCCGAGTATCAGGCACCGAGCATCGACCCCGCCGTCGACGAGGCGCTCGCCGCCTTCGTCGCCGCCAAGAAGGCCTCGATGCCCGACGCCAGCCACTGAGGCTTCTCACCCGGCGGGACGCCGGCCGGGGCCTACCGGTCGGGGCCATCCCTCCGACACGGCGCGCGAGCGGGGCGCTTCGCCCTTCCGCGCCGACGCCATGGCGGAGACCGGCGCCCGGCGATCCGAGATGAACGCCCCTCCGGAGACCGGCGATACAATTCCGCCACGAAACCGGTTCAAAAAGGGATAGTATCGAACCACGGGAGAACAGCCGTGAACGGATACGTCGCCCGCATCGATCCGCGATCCCCGATCGACGCCTCCCCGGAGCGGGAGCGGGGCGATGTGGCGCGGCGACGCCGCGGCTTCGGCTGCGGAGTGATTCTCGGCGCCGTCCGTGACACGGTCCTCCTGCTGGCGCTGGTCCTGCCCATGGCCGGCCATGCCGCCTCTCCCGATACGCCGACGTCGAACGGCGCCGCCGTGACCACCCGACCGCCGACCGGCGACGGTGTCGCCGGTCGTGTGATCGATCGCGCCGGACGACCGTTGCGCGGTATCGTGGTGCTGGTGCGCAAGCTCGACCCGCCGAACGTTCCCATTCCCGAACTGGCGAACTCGACCGACGCTCGAGGGCGCTTCTTCTGGCCGCTGCCGGCGGGGCGCTATCGCCTGACCTTCGTCGGCGACGGACACAGGCTCACGGAGCGCACCGTCACCGTCCGAGGCGGCGGAGAAACGGTCCGGATGGAGGTGGTCGTCGCAGGGCGACGACGCGATTGACGCGCCGCGCCGTCCTGCCCCGCTTCGACGGGGTGGAGCAACCATCGAGGCGGAGAACGCCACGGTGAAGCAGAAAATCGTATTATTCGAACTACTTATAGTCGTTCTATATTTACGCTTGTAGGCAAATTGTTTCCATACTTTTCTTGACATGTATCTATAGCAATGCGTATAATGTGAAAGCGAGAAAGTGCGGAGATTATTGTCGATACTTTTGGCCGAGTGATTGGGCATCACTCGAAAACGGCTGCGAAGTGACGCGAGCCGAGGCATTGATCTGCGCGTCTTCTCCAAGAGCACGAGCTTCCTCTAGGAACACGAACTTCTGGCCCATCCGATGGGTTTGGAGACTGCGACACACCCTCGGGTGGGAGAACGAGTCGACCGGCGGCGTCGACGGAACGCATCGACCGACATCGCGGCCACGCCCCCTTTTCGATCGCATGACCGCCATCACCCGCCGGGGCATCATTGGGAGGTTCACATGCGGAACATCATGCTTCACGCTCTCTTCGTCGTCGCCGCCGCCACTCCGCTGGGCTCGGCCCTGGCGGCGTCGGGCGATGTGCCCACCGGTCCGGGTGGCGTCGCCGGCGCCGCCCCGCGCGCCGAGGCCGCCGCCGTGGTGACGCCGTCGCGCGGCGCCGCGACGGTCACGCTCGACGCGCTCCGCGATGCCGGCGCGGTCATCCCCGGCGAAGAGGCCTTCCCGGCGAACGGCATGGCGACCGTCGCCTACGGCAAGGTCGGCAAGAAGGGCGAGTCCATCATCAACTGGGATTCGCGCACCCAAGCCTACACGTTGTACTACCCGAACCGGGCGATCGTCTTCATCGAGTACAGTGGCTCGCATCTGTGCACCGGCTGGCTCTATTCGCCCAACACGATCGTCACGGCGGGCCACTGTGTCCACACCGGTGGTTCGTCCGGCGCCTGGCGCAGCGCCAACCTCTACAAGGTCTATCCGGGCCGCAACGGCCGTGCGTCGCCCTACGGCTACTGCACCGTGAAGTGGCTACGCTCGGTCGTCGGCTGGACGGTGAGTGGCAACTACCGCTACGACTACGGCGCGATGCGGCTCAACTGCAACGTCGGCAACACCGTCGGTTGGTTCGGCATGTACCAGCACGCCTCGCCGGTCGGGCAGCCGGCGATCATCGGCGGCTATCCGGGCGACAAGCCGCGCACCCAGTGGACCAGCGCCGACAGGATCCGCTACGTCAGCCCCGAGATGATCGGCTATCGCATGGACACCGTCGGCGGCCATTCCGGCAGCCCGATCTGGCACGACAGGAACGAAGGTCTGGCGACCAACGGCGCCTGGGGCATCGGCGTCCACAACTACGGCGTCGGCGCCCTCGGCACCAACGCCAACTCCGCGGCGCGCCTCACCACCGCGCGCATCAACAACTACATCACCTGGAAGAATCAGCCCTGATCCGGACTGATTCAGTCCGGTCGGACCATGCTCCAGTCTCACTCACCCGAGGATCCGCCGACACTGCCCTCGGGCGCATCGTCTCCTGCCGGCTTTCGGC
>JAFHCF010000120.1:0-20868 GCA_048497495.1 Prosthecomicrobium sp. | reverse complement strand
GGCCCGCCTTTCTTCATGCCTCTCGCGTGTCGGGACCGGCGGCGACGTCATGCCGCCGGGGCCGCCGAGGAGCGTCTCGCGATGCTCTCGACGTCAGACCTCGAGACGGCGGTTCAGTCCCGCGATCTCCTGCCCGACGGCTTCGAGCGCCAGATCGACCTCGCGGCGCTGATCCTCCAGCACCTCCACCTGGCCTTCGACCCGCCGCAGCAGGGTGTCGAGGCGGGCGTGGTCGTCACCGGGGCCGGTGAGCAGGTCGAGAAGCTCGCGGATGGTGACGAGGCTGAATCCGATGCGCTTCAGGCGCAGGAGGATCTTCAGCCGCCGCACGTCCTCGCCGTCGTAGAGCCGGGTGGCGCCGTCACGTGCCGGCGCGATCAGCCCCTTGCCCTCGTAGAAGCGAAGGGCCCGCAGCGTCACATCGCATTCGCGCCCCAACTCGCCGATCGTCCGCAGACGATCGCTCGGCATCGCCGGCGTGGCGAGGAGAGAAGCAATGCACTCGCGGAACTCGCCGGTCGCGCCGACGGGATCCAAAGTTCTGTATTCGGGTTTCATGGCGCCTTCCGTAAGCCGGTCTCCATATGTGCTTCCCGTCGACCTCTCGCCCGGCAAACGGTTTGAAGCGTGCTTACATAGTCGCCACGTCGCCCCGGTCAATGATGAATGCGTCAAATTGTTCGACTTTCGTCTGCACTCCTGCCATGCGGCGAGGGGTATGCTGCAATCCCAGCCGAGTATTGTCGGCATGCTGGCAATTCTGAAATTTACGTAGGGTAATATTGTGAAATTCCGGCGGCGGCGGGACCTTCCGGGGCGACGCGCGCGGGCGTCGACGGACACGGAGGTTACGTAATCCCTACGCCGGCGAGCCGATCTTAACCGGTTGTTTACCCTGTTCGAAAAATCTGTGTCCGCAGCTTCGGTCGGACTCCGTTCCGAGTCGGGCGATACGGCGCGTGAGTGCCGGAGCGCCGATGCGATCACCGAGACTGCTGACCGGGAAACACGCCGGTGGAGGATCGACATGTCGTGGGGCGGCCGGGGACGCGAAGACGAGACGCGAGAACGCATGATCGACGCGGCTCGCCGCTCGGGTATGTCGGTCAGTGAACTCGTGCAGGCTTTGGCGGAGGGCTCGCCGACCGGCGAAGACCAGGACCGCGCCCCACGCCGACGCCGCGCCGAGCCGACCGAGGACCGCTCCGACCCGGCGGATCGCTACGAGCGCGGCGACCCCGGTCGCGGCCGTGATCGCGGACGCGACGACGCCGTGGACATCGATCGTCAGTTGGACGTGCTCGCCGACCGGTTGCGCAATCTCTCGGCGGCCCCTCAGGCCACGCCGGCGCGGCCCCGGGCGAAGGCCCGCGACCGGGCCCAGGACGCGACCCTCGAGGAGATCGCCGCCACCGTCGACCGCCTGAGCCGCAAGATTCCCGAACCCGCCGCCAAGCGGGCCGTCAAGGCCAAGCCGCGGACCGACGTCGCCGCCATCCTCACCGCGCTCGACGGTCTCGACCAGCGGCTGAAGACGATGACCGAGGACCGCCCCCCGACGACCGAGCGCCCGGCCAAGGGACGCCCGGCGCGACGCGAGACCGGCGTGCTCGGCGACCTCGACCGCGCCATCGCCGAGATCTCGCAGCGCCAGTCCACGCTCGACCGCGAGAAGCGGCCGCGTTCGGCCGCCGCCGGCTCCGACCTCGACCGCCATTTCCGCGAGCTCTCCGAGAAGATCGAACAGTTGCGCCAGCGCGACGAAGGCGCGTCGCCGGTGGCGCTGATCGAGGAGATCCGCTCGCTGCGCCAGTCGATCGAGCAGCGCTCGGGCGCCGGCGTCGACGTCGGCGAGGAGATCCGCAAGCTCACCGGGCGGATCGACGCCCTGGCGGCGCTCAATCCCGAGCGCGCCACGCTCGAGCCGCTGATGACCGAGATGGGCCGCCTGCGCGACGTGGTGCTGCAGTCCGACGTCGAAGGCTCGCTGAAGAGCCTCGAGGCGGGTTACGGCCACATCGTCGACCGGCTCGACGATCTCAAGCGCGGTCTGGCGAGCCCGCGCGTCGACGCCACCGTCGACGCCGAGATCTCCGAGATCCGCAAGCTGCTGCGCGCCGTGCCGCAGGTCTCGCAGTTCTCCTCGATCGAGGAATCGCTGCGGGCGCTCTCCGGCAAGGTCGAGCGTCTGGCGACGGACGACGACGAGGATTCGGGCGCGTCGCGGATCGAACGGCGGATCGCCGAACTGAAGGCGCAGATTGAACGCATCGACCCCACCGCGGTGGTCAAGGCGCTCGACCAACGCCTCAAGCTCGTCACCGACAAGCTCGATTCGATCGAGAAGGCGTCGCGCGGGCCGGTGACGCCGGACCGCATCGCCGGTCTCCTCGACGAATTGCGCGCCAGCGCCGCCGGCAGCGGCACCGGCGAGGAGATGCGGGCGCTCGAGAGCCGGCTCGGCGAACTCACCGAACGCATCGCCGATCTCGACCGCCACCGTCCCTCCTTCGACGACACCGATCGCCTGCACGATCGCATCGCCGAGATCGCCGGCAAGCTCGACCGCATGGCGGTGCCGGTCACCGACCGGCGCACCGTCGACGCGCTGGAGACGACGATCTCGCGGCTCGACGAGATGATGTCGCGTCAGAGCGCGCCGGTGCCGGCGGGGATGATCGACGGGCGGGTCGCCGATCTGATCGCGCGGCTCGATCGCGGCGAGACGGGACCGGCGAGCGGCGACATCGAGACGCTCAACCGCCAGATCTCCGAGATGCGGCGCGAACTCACCCAGTCGCGCTCGACGGTCGATCTCGAGGCGCAGATGCGCACCCTCGCCGAGCGCTTGGAGCGGTCGCAGGCCCACGAGCCCGACGACGAGGCCCTGACGCAGATCGAGGAACAGTTGGCCGCGATCGCGCGCCATCTCGAGACCAACGAGGATCGCTTCGGTGGGCTGATCGGCATCGAGGGATCGATCCGCCGGCTCGGCGAACGGCTCGAGGAACAGCAGTCGGAGACCATCGAGGCGGCGCGTGAAGCGGCGCGCGAGATGATTCGCGAGTTCGGCCAGAACCGAAGCGATCCGATCGCCGAAGGCGTGCTGCGGGCGCTCCAGGACGATCTCAAGTCGCTGCGCTCGGCCGCCCGCGACAGCGAGACCCGCACCGCCGACACGCTGATCTCGCTCCACGACGCCCTGACCGGGATCGTCGGGCGGCTGACCGCGATCGAGCGGATCGCCCAGGGCTCGGCCCGCGTCGCCGCCGGCCGCGCGCCCACCGCCGAGACCCCGGCGCCGGCCGTCGCCGCGCCCCTCGCCACCCGCCAGCCCGCTCCGACGCAGGCGCCGATGTCCGACGTGGCGATCGCGGCGGCGGCCGCCATCGCGCCGGCCACCATCGCGACCCCGGCCCAGCCGACCCCGGGCGGCGGTGTCGCCTCGGCGATCGCTCGGGCCCGCGAGGCCCTCACCTCGACGGCCGCCGAGGACACGCGGCCGCTCGAGCCCGGCTCAGGCAAGCCGACACCGCGTCCGGCGATGGTGACGCCGCCGTCGGCGGCGATGAAACCGACCATGGTCGACACCGCGGCGCCGGCGGCCCCGAACGTCACCGGTCCGGAAGCCTCTCCGGCCGCCGCCCGCAAGGCCGACTTCATCGCCGCGGCGCGGCGCGCCGCCCAGGCCGCCGCCACCGCGACGGAACCGGCGCTCGCCGCCCGCGCCGAGGATCGCGCCGCCGGCCTGGCGCCGGAGACCGGAGAGGGCGGCGGCAGTGCCCTGTCGCGCATCGGCCAGGTGTTGAAGAATCGCCGCCGCCCGCTGGTGCTCGCCACCGGGGCGCTGGTTCTGGCCTTCCTGACGCTTCGGTTGATCCCCGGCGGCGGCGAGGGCCATCTGCCGGAGACCGCCGAACTGCCCAAGGCGGAGACCCTCCAGCCGACGCCGAAGCAGGCCCCCGCCGACGTCGCGGCGGTCGAGAAGGCGCCCGTGGGCCAGGCCATCGTCACCGGTCCGGCCGGATCCGCGCCGGCGAAGTCTCAGGTGCAACTGCCTTCGCGGGAACAGGCGCAGGGAACGGCTCCCGCCTCCGCCGACGGCACGCCGACCGCCGAGGCGCCGAACCCGGCGCAGGTGGTGGCGGGAGAGCGGCCGCAGGCCATGTCGCCGGTGGAACCGGCCCCCTCGGCGCTGTCGACCCAGCCGACCGCGCAGCGCACCAGCGCCCTCAGCCGCCCGGCGCCCGACGCGACGCTGCTCGACACGCCGATGGTCACCGGCTCGATCGGCACCGACGCCGGCGCTCAGAAGCCCACCGACGCCCAGGCCGAGGCGAACCGGCTGCCGGCGAAGATCGGTTCGGAACGTCTGCGTCAGGCGGCCGAGAGCGGCGACCCGCGCGCCGCCTTCGAGGTCGGCATGCGCTATGCCGAGGGACGCGGCGTGGCGGCCGATCCGGCGGCCGCGGCGCAGTGGTACGACTATGCCGCCGAGAGCGGCCTGGTGCCGGCCAAGTACCGCATGGCGGTGGCGCTGGAGAAGGGCATCGGCGTCCCGCGCGACACCGAAAAGGCCAAGCGTCTCTACAAGCAGGCGGCCGAGGCCGGCAACGTCCGGGCGATGCACAATCTCGGCGTGCTCCACGCCAATGCCCGCGACATCGCATCGGCGCTGCCGTGGTTCCAGAAGGCCTCCGATCTCGGCCTCAAGGACAGCCAGTTCAATCTCGGCATCATCCACGCCCTCGGTTCGGGGGTGAAGCAGGATCTCGCCGTCTCCTACAAGTGGTTCGCGCTGGCCGCCCGCCAGGGCGACAAGGAGGCGGAGAAGAAGCAGATCGACGTCGCCTCGCATCTCGACAAGGTCAATCTCGCCGCCGCGCGCATGGCGGTGCAGACCTGGGTGCAGAAGCCGCTCGACCACACCGCCAACGAGGAACTGCAGGTCTGGAACGAGCCGAAGGACGCCGGCGCGACCGCCGCGCTCTCCGATCACGACATGGCGGTGAAGGTCCAGGGCCTGTTGAAGTCGCGCGGCCTCTACGGCGGCACGCTCGACGGCCAGATCGGGGCGCAGACCCGCGCCGCGATCAAGACCTTCCAGAAGAAGATGGGCCAGGCTCCGACCGGCCAAATCGACGCCGAACTGGTGCAGTTGCTCGCCGGCAAGTCGCTCTGACGCGGCGGCCCGATACGACGAACCGACGCCGCGTTTCCGAGGAGACGCGGCGTTCGGCGTCCTCGACCGCGTTCGCCGCGTGGCGCCAGATGGAATTCCATCGAGGATCCGTAGTCGGTCGTAAGGACGGGCGATTGAACCCGAAGCGGGAAATCCCCATCTCCCTCCCACGGCTTCGACGAAGTCGGGGCCGTTCGCACGGGTCCCTGAGAACGAGGTCGGCCATGAACATCAAATCCCTCATCCCGTTCGGGTTCGGGTCGATGTCGACCGCCACCGCGGATCCATTCGGCGATCTCCGCCGCGAGATGGATCGGCTGTTCGACGATTTCGCCAAGGGTTGGAACCTGCCCGAAGGCTCCGCCACCGGTTTCCTCAGCCCGAAGGTGAACGTCTGCGAGACCGAAGCCGGTCTCGAAATGACGGCGGACCTTCCGGGCGTCGACCAGAAGGACATCGAGCTCGACATCACCGACGGCGTCCTGACGCTGAAGGCGAAACACGAGGTCGAAAGGCGCGAGGACGACGAGAAGACGAAACATCATCTCGTCGAACGGTCCTCCGGCACCTACCTGCGCCGGGTCGCGCTGCCCTTCACCCCGGTCGACGACGAGGTCGAGGCGACCTTCGACAAGGGTGTACTGAAGGTCGTGGTACCGCGCGCCGCCGAAACCGCGACGCCGCCGAGGAAGATCGAGGTCAAGGCCGCCTGAAGAGGCGGCCGTCGAGCCCCGCGGCCGTGCCGCCCTCGCCGGCGGCGCGGTCGGATCGTGTCTTCAACGGCCGCGCGCGCCGGCGATCCGCATCACCAGCCAGATCGGCACGACGACGATGGCGCCCCAGATCAGATAGCGCAGGAGGCTCATCACGGCGTCGACGCCGAGATGGGTGATCCAGTCGACGAAACGGTCGAAATTGGCGATCAGCCCGCGAACGAAGCGGAAGGGATCGAGGCCGATCGTCTCCAGGACGAAACCGACGACGATCGACATCACCACCAACCACACCAGCGTGCGCAGCGGCGACCCGCCGGTGATGCGGGCGATCGGGTTCGTGTCCATGGCCGAGGTCCTCGTGGCTTCGGGGTCGGCGGTGCCCCGCCTCGCCCGCACTTACCATGGCCGACGGCGCCCGGTCGAGGGCGGCGTGTGGCCACAGATCGCGCTGGACGGCCGACGGGTTCGAGCGCATGAAGAGCGCCCCTCTCGCCCCGGTCTGCAGATGACGCCGCTTCCGTCCCTGAACTTCTCGTCCGGTGACTTCGTCGCCGACCGGCGGCTCGAACTGGCGCGCGCCTATGCCGCCGACGGCGATGTGACCGCCGCGGCGGAACTGTGCGAACAGGCGCTGGAACTGGCGCCGGACTGGGCGGCCGGATGGTTCGCGCTCGGCACCTTCCGCGAAGCGGCCGCGGCGCTCGCCTCCGGCGCGGTCGAGGCCTACCGGCAGGCGCTGCGCCTCGATCCGCGGGATCGCTGCGGCGCGACGCTGCGGCTGGCGCGGCTCGGGGCGATACCGGCGCCGGCCGCGCCGCCGCCCGCCCATGTGCGCGACCTCTTCGACGGCTATGCCGAACGGTTCGAGACCAGTCTGGTGACGGGGCTCGGCTATCGCGCGCCGCAGTCGATCGCGACGCTCATCGACCGGGTGGCGCCGGAGCGGCGTTTCGCCCTGGCGCTCGACCTCGGCTGCGGCACCGGGCTGATGGCGCCGGCGTTGCGGGGGCGCGCGGCGCGGCTGGAAGGGATCGACCTGTCGCCGGCGATGGTCGCCAAGGCGCGCGCCCTCGGGCTCTACGACCACCTCGAGGTCGGCGAGATCGTCGAGGCGATGAACGCGCGGCCGGCCGGCGAAGTCGATCTCGTCACCGCCGCCGATGTCTTCTGCTACATCGGCGATCTCGCGCCGGTCTTCGCCGCCGTGGCGCGCATCGCCGCCGCCGGGGCGCTCGTCGCCGTCACCACCGAGGCGGTCGCCGAGGACGAAGCCGTCGGCGACGTGGTGTTGCGCGACAGCCTGCGCTGGGCCCATCGAAGCGGCCATCTGGTCGCGGCGGCGGCCGCCGCCGGTCTCGGCCTCGTGGCGATGGAGAGCGGGGCGCTGCGACGGGATCGCGGCGCGGAGATCATCGGACAGACCGCCGTCTTCACAAAATCGTGAACCGAAACACCCGAAACTGAACGACACCTGAACGACGCGGTCAGAGGCCGTGCATACCCACGGGCGTAAGCTCTCCCTCATCGACGACGAACCCGGCCAGTGGGACGGGCGATCGTCGGCACGAATTCGGGAGTACGCCTCCATGTCCGTCTCGAGGACCCTTCTCGCCGCCGCCGCGCTCCTGGGCACACTGGGTCTGGCCGGCTGCCAGACGACCGAGGAGAGCGTCTACTATTCCTCGGCTCCGACCGTGCGTGAGACCATCGTCTATTCCGATGGACCGCGTTGGCGCTATTCGCGTCCGCCGGTGGTCTATGTCCGGCCGCCGCCGCGCTACTACGGCGGACCGACGCCGCTCCCGCCGCGTCATCCGCCGCGTTGGACGGACCCCCGTCGGCCGCCGGTGATGACGAGCCCGGGCAATCCCCGCCAAGTCCAGCCCCGTCCGCCGCGCCGGGCGCCGTCGCCCTACACCAACGGGCCGACCCCCGACCCGCGCTACTACAGGACGAACTGAGCCGCATCACCATCCGAACATCGGATGAACACGATTGTCGGCTTTCATTCGACGATGGAAACGCGACATCCAATTCGACCTCGGCGGTGACGCCGTCGGAAATCGGAGAAGCCCCATGAAGAAGCTCGCAACCTCCCTCCTCGCGGCGATCACTCTCGGAACCGCCCTCATCGCCACCGCCGGCACCGCCTCGGCCGATCCCTGGCGCCATCGCCCCGGCGGCTACTATCGCGATCGCGGCGGTATCGGCCCCGGCGGCGCCGCCGCCCTCGGCCTGCTCGGCGGCGTGATGCTCGGCAGCGCGCTGTCGCAGCCCGGCTACTACTACGAAGACGAGCCGGTGATCGTCCGCCGTCGTCCGGTCCGCGTCTACGAAGAGGACTATGTGGTGGTCAAGCGCCGCCCGGCGCCGCGTTGCCGCACCTACATCAAGTACGACATCAACGGCCGGCCCTTCGAATGGAAGGACTGCAACTGACCGACCATCCCGCGACGCCCCCGGACGGGTCTCCCCCTGTCCGTCCGGACGGCGACGCGTGACGAAACGACATCGATCCCCCCCGACTTCGGGCCGGACCTTCGTGGTCCGGCCTTTTTCACGTCCCGGAGCCGCATGCGCCTCGACGCGGCGTCGCCTCCTCGCTACCTCTGAGGGGTGAGCACGCCGACGCCCGAGCCCCGATCCCCGCTTCTGCCCGAACGCTTCGCCGCGTGGTTCACGGCGCGCGGCTGGGCGCTGCGTCCGCACCAGGGCGCGATGGTGGAGATGGCGCGCGACGGACGCGACGCGCTGCTGATCGCCCCGACCGGCGCCGGCAAGACGCTCGCCGGCTTCCTGCCGAGCCTGATCGAACTCTGCGACGAGGCGACCCGGCCGCGCATGGCGGTGACGGCGCGCGGGGTGAGGCGTCGCGGCATCCACACGCTCTACGTCTCGCCGCTGAAGGCGCTGGCCGTCGACGTCGCCCGCAACGTCGAGCACCCGATCGCCGAGATGGGCCTCGCGATCCGGGTCGAGACCCGCACCGGCGACACGCCCGCCCACAAGCGCCAGCGCCAGAAATACGACCCGCCCGACATCCTGATGACGACGCCGGAGCAGGTCGCCCTGCTCCTCGCCTCGCCCGAGGCGCCCGACCTCTTCGGCTCGTTGCGGCACGTCGTCTTCGACGAGCTCCACGCCCTGGTGACCTCCAAACGCGGCGACCTGCTCGCCCTCGGCCTCGCCCGCCTCAGGCGGCTCGCCCCGACGCTCAGGACCGTCGGGCTCTCCGCCACGGTCAAGGATCCCGACGAACTCGCCGCCTGGCTGGTGGCGCAGGACCCGGAGACGCCGCGCGCCCAGGCCGAGATCGTCACCGCGCCGGCCGGAGCGGCGCCGATCGTCCGCATCCTGGAACCCGAGGCCTCCGAGGGTTTCCGCATTCCCTGGGCCGGGCATCTCGCCGTCCATGCGATGCCGGCGGTGCTCGCCGCGATCGCCACGGCGAAGACGGCGATCATCTTCGTCAACACCCGCGCCCAGGCCGAACTGGTGTTTCAGGAGCTGTGGCGGATCAACGATCCCGGCCTCAGGATCGCGCTCCATCACGGCTCGCTCGACGTCGGCCAGCGGCGGCGGGTGGAGGCGGCGATGGCCGCCGGCGGCGGCCCCGGCGGGCTCGACGCGGTGGTCGCCACCTCGACGCTCGATCTCGGCATCGACTGGGGCGACGTCGATCTCGTCATCCATGTCGGCGCGCCGAAGGGGGCCAGTCGCCTCGCCCAACGCATCGGCCGCGCCAACCACCGCCTCGACGAGCCGAGCCGGGCGCTGCTGGTGCCGGCCAACCGCTTCGAGGTGCTCGAGTGCGAGGCGGCGATCGAGGCCAATGCGGCCGGCGCCCAGGACACGCCGCCGATCCGGTCCGGCGCCCTCGACGTGCTCGCCCAACACGTCCTCGGCATGGCGGTGGCGGCGCCCTTCGCGGCGGACGATCTCTACCGGGAAGTGACTTCCGCCCTGCCCTATCGGGACCTGACGCGGCCGAGCTTCGACCGGGTGGTCGACTTCGTCGCCACCGGCGGTTACGCGCTCAAGGCCTACGAGCGCTACGCCAAGATCCGCCTGACCCCCGACGGCACTTGGCGGGTGAGCAATCCGCAGATCGCCCAGACCTGGCGGCTCAACGTCGGCACCATCGTCGAGATGCCGATGCTGAAGGTGCGCCTCGTCGCCAAGATGTCGGCCTCCGCCGCGCGCTTCGGCGGCCGCGTCCTCGGCGAGATGGAGGCGTATTTCTTCGAGACGCTGGCGCCGGGCGACACGTTCCTGTTCGGCGGCGAGGTGCTGCGTTTCGTCGGGCTGCGCGAGAACGAGGCGCTGGTGATGCGGGCGCAAGGGTCCGACCCGCGCATTCCCTCCTACATGGGCGGCAAGTTCCCGCTCTCCACCCATCTGGCGGCGCGGGTGCGCGGACTGATCTCCGACCCGGCGGCCTGGGGCCCCTTGCCGGAGCAGGTGCGCGACTGGCTGGAACTGCAACGGCGCCACTCGCGGCTGCCGCGTCCCGGCGAGTTGATGATCGAGACCTTCCCGAGGGGCTCGCGCTGGCACATGATCGTCTACGCCTTCGAGGGGCGGCTGGCGCATCAGACGCTGGGCATGTTGTTGACGCGACGGATGGAGCGGATGGGGCTGCGGCCGCTCGGCTTCGTCGCCAACGACTATTGCCTCGGCGTCTTCGCCGCGAGCGATCTCGGCGCCGCCTTCGCGCGCCGCGCGCCCTCGCTCGACGCGCTCTTCGACGAGGACATGCTCGGCGACGACCTCGAGGCCTGGCTCGACGACAGCGCGCTGCTGAAGCGGACGTTCCGCAACTGCGCCATCATCGCCGGACTGATCGAACGGCGCCATCCGGGCAAGGAGAAGAGCGGCCGGCAGATGACCATCGCCACCGATCTGGTCTGGGACGTGCTCAGGACCCACCAGCCCGATCACGTCCTGATCGAGGCGACGCGGGCGGATGCGGCGAGCGGTCTCCTCGACATCCGCCGCCTCGCCGACATGCTGGCGCGGGTGCGCGCCGACATCGTTCACGAAAGGCTTTCCCGCATCTCGCCGCTCGCGGTACCGATCATGCTGGAGATCGGGCGCGAGTCGGTGCCCGGCAGCGCCGAGGAGGCACTCTTGCGCGAGGCGGCGGAGGATCTGATCGCGGAGGCGACGGGCCGATGAGCGGAGCCACGCCCCTTCCCGCCCGTGGCGTCGGCGACGCCATCCGGCTTGCCGACGCCGAGCTGGTGGCGCTCGCCTGCGGCGCGGCGTGGTGGCCGGCGGAGGCGACGCTGATCGTCGCCGACCTGCATTTCGAGAAGGGCTCGTCGTTTGCCCGACGCGGCGCCCTGGTGCCGCCGTTCGACACCGCCGCGACGCTTCTCCGCCTCGCCGCGACGATCGCGACCCGGGCGCCGCGCCGGGTGATCTCGCTCGGCGACGCCTTCCACGACGGGTTCGGTCCGGAGCGGATGGACGCGGGCGACCGCGCCGCGCTGGCGCGTCTCCAGGCGGGGCGGGAGTGGATCTGGATCGTCGGCAATCACGATGCGAGGACGAGCGGCGACGTCGGCGGGGTCTGGGTCGAGGAGCTTTCGATCGGCGCCCTCACCTTCCGCCACGAGCCGCGAAGCGGCGCGGTCGGCGAAGTCGCCGGGCATCTCCATCCGGCGGCGCGGGTGAAGGTGGCGAGCGGCACGGTGCGCCGCCACTGCTTCGCCGGCGACGGCACGCGCCTGATCCTGCCGGCCTACGGCGCCTATGCCGGTGGGCTCGACGTCACCAGCCGGGCCTTCGCCGGGCTGTTCGAGCCGTCGCGGCTCGTCGTCCATCTGATCGGCGAGGGGCGGGTGCACCGCTTCCCGGCGGCGTCGATCGCCGGGGTCGGCCTCAATCGCGACGGAACAGCGCGCCGCCGAGCCAGCCGGTGAAGACCGCGATCAGCACCGATCCGAGGCCGTACCAGATGCTGCGATGAGCGGCGAGGTCGGCGACGACCTGCTCGAAACCCGTCTTCTTCACCTCGACGTCGGAGACGTGCTCGGCGAGCGGGCTGCCGTCGGAGATCAGCAGAACGCGGGCGCGATAGCGGCCGACCGGCACTTCCGCCGGGATCGGCAGGGTGACCGAGAAGAGGTTCTTGGCGAGGAACTTCACGGCGGAGGGATATTCGGCGTAGAGCCCGGCCTTGCGTTGATGGCGCAGGAAGGCGTCGCGGAATTCCGCTGCCCCCGCCAGGACCTCGACCCCGCCGGGCACGCCCTCCGGCAGGATCTGATGGGCGACGCCGACCTGATGGGCCTTCAACTGCTCGGGGGTGGCGAGTTCGGCGAAGGGCCGGGTGGTGGCCACCGCGTAGAAGCTCGGGGCGTCGTAGGTGCGCCAGTCGCGATTGATCCACAGGCCGAGGACACGGTCCTTGCGGCGGGTGACGACGGTGTGGCGCGGCCCCTCCAGCATCACCGCGATGTCGTAGCCACTGGCGCGCGACACGGTGGTGGCGTCGCGTTCGACCGAGCCGTAGATGGTCAACTCGGTGCCGGAGAAGTTCGAGGTGATCGCCACCCTGTTGGTCGACACCGCCGCGACCAGGGTCTCGGCCACGGCCGGGCCGACGGCGCCGGCGGTCACGAGACCGGCGAGGAGGGCGGCGGCGATGCGCCACGCGGCGGGGCGGGGGGCGATCACGGCATGCCTCCCAACTGGACCGACACGCCGTAGCGTTCGCTCGGCGTCACCACCAGATCGATGGCGAAGCGGATGCCGACCGCGAGAATGAGCAGGCCGAGCAGGGCCCGCAACTGCTCGCCGCGCAGCCTTCGGCCGACCTGGACGCCGAACTGGGCGCCGATGACGCCGCCGACCATGAGCAGGAGTCCGAGGACGATGTCGACCGTGTGGTTCTGCGCCGCCTGCAGGAAGGTGGCGAAGGACATGGTCGCCACCATCTGCACCAGCGACGTCCCCACCACCAGGACCGCCGGCACCTTGAGCAGGTAAATCATCGCCGGGACGATGAGGAAGCCGCCGCCGATGCCCAGCAGCGTGCCGAGAAAGCCGATGCCGGTGCCGAGCAGGACCACGGGGATCGCCGAGATCACCAGACGGGAGCGCGGAAAGCGGATCTGAAACGGCAGCCGGTGGATCCAATTGTGCTGGCGCAGCTTCTTGGGCGGCTGGGGCGTCTGGGAGCGCGCCGCGAACATGGCGCCGACCGACTCGATCACCATGAAGGCGCCGATGAAGCCGAGGAAGACGACGTAGCAGAGGCCGATGACCAGATCGAGCTGACCGAGCCGGCGCAACGCCGCGAAGATCCAGACGCCGACCCAGGAGCCGAACATGCCGCCGGCGAGGAGCCAGACCGCGAGCTTCCAGTCGATCTGCCGGCGCCGCCAGTAGGACAGCGCGCCGGAGGTCGAGGAGGCCACCACCTGGGCCGAGACGGTGGCGACCGCCACCGCCGGCGAGATGCCGGAAAACACCAGGAGCGGCGTCAGCAAGAAACCGCCACCGACGCCGAACATGCCCGAGATGAAACCGACGGCCCCGCCGAGACCGAAGATCACGAACATGTTCACCGGCCATTCGGCGACGGGAAGGTAGAGCAGCATCGGTCTCTCTCGGCGAGGACTCGGATCGGCGGGCGCGGGTCAGGACATGATCGAGTTCTAATCGAAGAGATGGCGCGACGCGAGGGTCGGCGCGCCGATCTCGGCGCTTTCGTCAGGCGTCGGGATCGGCCGCCGCCCAATTCGTCGCCTGTTGCCCGGTCAGATCGGCGAGACTGGCGATGCCCTCGCGGGTCAGCCGTTCGCCGAGGTGATCGAGGATGCGGCCGACGAGGCTCGGGCCCTCGTAGACGAGGCCCGAATAGACCTGCAGCAGATCGGCGCCGGCGGCGATCTTCTCCCAGGCGGTCTCGCCGCTGTCGATGCCGCCGACGCCGATGATCGGCAGCGCGGGTCCGACGCGCAGGCGCATCTTGGCGAGCACCACCGTGGACCTTCGGAAGAGCGGCCGGCCGGAGAGACCGCCGCTCTCGCGGGCGAGGGCGGTGTCGCGCAGGCCGCCGCGCGCCAGCGTGGTGTTGGAGACGACGAGGCCGTCGAGGCGCTGGTCGAGCGTCTCCGTAGCGATGTCGTCGAGGCCGGCGTCGTCGACGTCGGGGGCGATCTTCAACAACACCGGCACCCGACGGCCACCGCTCGCGGCGATCTCGTCGCGGGCGGCGAGCACCCGCGACAAGAGATCGGCGAGTTGGGCGCGCGCCTGGAGATCGCGCAGGCCCGGCGTGTTGGGCGAGGAGACGTTGACGGTGAAATAAGTGGCGAGATCGGCGAGGGCGCGAATGCCGGCGACATAATCGGCGGCGCGATCCTCGCTGTCCTTGTTGGCGCCGATGTTGACGCCGACGACGCCGCCGGCCTCCTTGCGGGCGATGAGCCGCGCCCGCATCGCCGCGTGGCCCTGGTTGTTGAAGCCGAGGCGGTTGACGATGCCGTTGTCGGCGCGCAGGCGGAACATCCGCGGCTTGGGATTGCCGGACTGGGGGCGCGGCGTCACCGTGCCGACCTCGACATGGCCGAAGCCGAGGCGCAGCAGCGCGTCCGGCACCTCGGCGTTCTTGTCGTAGCCCGCCGCCATGCCGACCGGATTGGGGAAGTCGACGCCGAAGACCGAGACCGCCAGGCGCGGATCGGGCTTTCGCCGCACGCGAGGGGCGAAGGGCGAGGCCAGCCCCTTGATGGTCAACCCGTGGGCGATCTCGGGATCGATGGCGAAGACGACGGGCTGGAACAGGCGATAGAGATCGATCACGGGACGGACTCCGGAAAGACGTGGTGGCCGTCGGGATCCAGCGCGAGATCGACGACGCTCGCCGCCAGATCGGGATCGAGGGCGGCGTAGAGATGGGGGAAGAGCGCGCCGCCGCGCGACGGCTCCCATTTCAGCGCCGCGCCGAGGGCATCCGCCTCGACGGCGACGAGGAGGAGATCGGGCGTGGCGGCGAAGTGCCGGGCGGCGGTCTCGCGCACCTGGGCCGCGGTGGAGAAATGGATGTAGCCGTCGGCGAGATCGACCGCCGCGCCGTGGAAGACGCCCTCGGCCAGGGCGCGCGCCCAGGCCGTCTTGGACAGGATCTTGTAGACGGTCACGCCCATGGGTCACCTCGTGGGGGTAGGCCGATCACGTCGCGACGCCCCCGGGCCGCCCCGGTTCTCGGCCGGAACCGCTGCCTCGGCCGAGCCGACTCGGTTCGGCCAGACCATGCACTAGAACATTTTCGCCCTCGGTGGATATCGCCGCGACCAAGAATTCGTGAAGACGCGGGACGCGCCCGACGAGCGGCCGGGATCGGTGATCGCAATCGGCGGCATCACGTAATGTTTCTACTCGAGATTGATCTCGGCCATACTTTCGTTACGACGATTCGGTCGGCGGAAGGTGGCCGCGCGCGGGATCGAGCGACCGGCGGCACAGTCTGGACCGCTTTTCGACGCAGGCGAGGTGGCCATGGGCGCGCGGACGAACTCCTTGAATCACGAACGGCTGTGGGCGGCGATCGACGCGATCGCCGAGCACAACGGCCTCAGCCCCTCGGCGCTGGCGCGGCGGGCCGGGCTCAATTCCACCGCCTTCAACAAGTCGAAACGGGTGACCGCCGACGGCCGGCCGCGCTGGCCCTCGACCGAATCGATCGCCAAGATCCTGGAGGCGACCGGCGCCGGGCTCGACGATCTCGTCCGCCTGATCGCGGGCGCCGGAGACGCCGCCTCGACGCACCGGCTCTGCGTCCCCTTCGTCGCGGCGGGCGGAGCCCTCCCCCCGGGATTTTCCGAGGAGGGCGCGGCGCCGGCGAGCGGCGTGCGGTTTCCCGATCTCGGCGACGAGGCGCTCTTCGCCTACGAGATCGCCGAGGGCGAAGCGACGACGCCCTATCGGCCCGGCGACGTGGTGATCGCCTCGACCTCGGCCGAAGTGCGCAAGGGCGACCGCGTGCTGGTCGCCTCCTTCGACGGACGGATCACGGCGCGAACCTTCCTCGGCCGCAACGCCCGCTCCACCGAATTCGCCGGCGCCAGCCACGAGGCGCCGACCCCACGCCAATCGACGGCGGAAGTGCTATGGATGGCCCGAATCCTGTGGGCGAGCCAATGAAGCCGGTCCATCGTCGATTTCCGTTGCGTCATGTCGTCGCCGGCCTCGGCTTGGCGACGATCGCGGCGATCGTCGCGATGATGTCGACCGAGCCGTCGGAGGAGCGCGCGGCACCCGGCGGGACCACCGCCGAGGCTCCCGCGCCGACACCCGACCCGGCGACGCCGACGGAGGCGCCGGCATCCGTGCGCATGGTGAGCGGGCCGGGCATCATGCCACTGCCGCCGGCCGACGGGCCGCCGGTGCGGGTCGCGCCGCGGCCCAAGCCCGCGCCGGCGCCGAAGCCGATCCGCTTGCGCCGTCTGATGCCGGTGACGATGGAGAACACCGCGACCTTCTCGGCCGGCGACATCCGGGTGCGGCTGCCCGGCGTCGCGGAGTTCGCGCCCGAGGAGACCTGCGGCGACAGGGCGGGGACGACGTGGCCGTGTGGGCGGCGGGCGCTCGCAGGCGTCCGGGCGCTGGTGCGCGGACGGGCTGTCGACTGCCCGCTGCCGGAGGGGACGCGCCACGGATCCTTCGTCGCCGACTGCCGTCTCGGCGACACCGATCTCGCCGAGCGGATCGTCGGCTCGGGCTGGGGCCGCGCCCTCGACGGCGAGAGCGCGCTGGGTGAAATAGAACGCCGGGCCGAGGCCGAGGGCCGCGGACTTCACGCCGCGACGGTGCGACTGGCGGCCGATCCCTTCCCCGATCCCGGCGAGATCCCCGCCGATCGCACCACCGCGCCGATCGGCGCGGCGGCGGCGGCCATCGCGCCACCGACGGCCGGCACGCCGGAGCGGTGAGAGGCGCCCTTCACGGCGAGAGGTCGTCGACCGGAGCGATCGGGTCCGGTCGACGGTGTCGTCAGGCGCCGAGTTCGCCGGCCAAGGCGGCGGCGATCAGGGCGCGGGTCTCCGCCACCCCGTAGAGGGCGACGAAGGAGCCGAAGCGCGGTCCCTTCTCCTGACCGAGCAGGATCTGGTAGAGGGCGGCGAAGAAGCCGAGCGAGACGCCCGGCCCGCCGTCCGGGCCCTTCTTGGCCGGATCGGGGAAATGGGCCCGCCCGACGTCGAAGACCACCGACTGGATCGCCTCGGCATCCACCCCCGCCGGCAGGCCGGCGAGGGCATCGTCGAGGGCCGCGAGCGCCCCGCGCTCGGCCTCGTCGGGGGCGCGGAAGACCTTCGACGGCTTCACGAAGTCGTGGAAGTAGCGGATGGCGTAGCCGACCAGACGATCGAGTTCGGGCGCGCTCTGCGGCGTCACGTCGGGGGCGACGCGCTTCAGGAAGCCCCACAGCACCTCGCGATCCTCGGCGTTCGACGCCGAGACCAGGTTCATCAGCATGGTGAAGGCCGCCGGCATGTGCTTCCTCGGCGGCTCACCGCCGTGGATGTGCCACACCGGATTGGCGATCCGCTGGTCGAGGCTCTGGCGGTCGTAGGCGTCGAGGAACTGGTAGTACTCGTCGACGTTCCTCGGGATCACGTCGAAATAGAGCTTCTTGGCCGCCCTCGGCTCACGGAACATGAACAGCGCCAGGCTCTCCGGCGAGGCATAGGTCAGCCATTCGTCGATGGTCAGGCCATTGCCCTTCGACTTGGAAATCTTCTGGCCGTTCTCGTCGAGGAAGAGCTCGTAGCTGAAGGTCTCGGGCGGCAGGCCGCCGATCCGCGAACAGATCTTGGTCGACAGTTTCACCGAATCGATCAGGTCCTTGCCCGACATCTCGTAGTCGACGCCGAGCGCCGCCCAGCGCATGCCCCAGTCGGGCTTCCACTGGAGCTTGACGGCGCCGCCGACGACCGGCGTCTCGACCAGATCTCCGGTCGTCGGATCGCGATAGGTGACGGTGCCGGCCGCCGGGTCGACCTCGGTCATCGGCACCTGCAACACCTGTCGGGTGCGCGGGCACACCGGCAGGAAGGGCGAATAGGTGACGCGGCGCTCCTCGCCGAGCGTCGGCAGCATGATCTTCATCACCGCGTCGTAGTTGGCGAGCACCGCCAGCAGCGCCCGATCGAAGCGGCCGGAGCGGTAGTATTCGGTCGAGGAGGCGAATTCGTAGTCGAAGCCGAAGGCGTCGAGGAAGCGGCGCAGCATGGCGTTGTTGTGGGCGCCGAAGCTCTCGTACTTCTCGAAGGGATCGGGCACCTCGGTCAACGGCTTGCCGAGATGGGGGCGGATCATCTCCTTGTTGGGGATGTTGTCCGGCACCTTGCGCAGCCCGTCCATGTCGTCGGAGAAGCACAGGAGGCGGGTCGGGATCTCGTCACCCGTCAGCACGCGGAAGGCATGGCGCACCATGGTGGTGCGCGCCACTTCGCCGAAGGTGCCGATGTGGGGCAGGCCCGAGGGGCCGTAGCCGGTCTCGAACAGCACCAGATCCTTGGGTTTCTTCGCCAGCCGAGCGACGATCTTGCGCGCCTCCTCGAAGGGCCAGGCCTTGGAACGGCCGGCCGCCTCGACGAGGGCGGGGGAAAGATCGAGTGCACGCGGGCTGGGCGCGGTCATGGGATCGGGTCCTTCAGGGGTGAAATCGGCGGAAATCGTCCGCGATCGAGCCGGCGGACACTAATAGTGCGGTGCGGGAGCGTCAACTCGCGCGGACCCCGCGTGGTGAAGGCCGCTTGCCAGCCTCGCGGCGGCGACCTACCGTCCGGCCGCGAGACCCGCGCCCCACGGAGCCCCCATGCCGAAGACCTTCAGCGCCCACGAAGCCCTCGTCCATCTGATGATCACCGTGTCGATGGCGGACCGTACCGTCACCGAGAAGGAGATCGCCGAGATCGGGCTGATCATCGACACCGCGCCGGTCTTCGTCGGGTTCGACCACGAGCGCCTGCCGGAACTCGCCGAGGCGACCGCCGAGTTGCTCGACAGCGCCGACGGCATCGACAAGCTCTTGCGCAAGGCCAAGGACGCGCTGCCGACTAAACTCTACGAGACGGCCTACGCCCTGGCGATCGAGGTCTCGGCGGTCGATCTCGAGGCGGGGCAGGAGGAACTGCGCTTCCTCGAGATGATGCGCGACGCCTTCGACCTCGACCCGCTGGTGACGGCGGCGATCGAGCGCTCGGCGCGGGTGAGATACCGGAAGATGTGAGGTTCTTCAATGTCCCAATTGAAACGGGAACCTTTTCGTCGCTACATGAAGCAAGAAGACGCTCGCGATATTCTAAAAAACGGGTCGCTTACACTCAGAACTTCAGATAGATGGACAGATAAGAACGACCAGGAAATACTTAGGTGCCACAAGGAAGTCAACAGAGTCCCAGAACTGCTCGTTGCTTGCTTCACCAAGAGAGTAGAGAGAAATCATCAATGGCTAGCCTACGGATATAAAAACCATTGCGTTCAAGTGAATTTCTATAAAGAGCGCTTAATAGAATCGCTGGAAAAATATAAGCTCAAATCAAATCAAAAAGTATTGTACGGGCCAATACAATATAGAAATATTTATGACCTGCGGCGCAGCGAAAACATTCCTCAGTCCAAAATAGCGTTCATCAAGAGAAAAGCATACATAGACGAGAAAGAATTTCGAGTTATCGCCTACGCGAAAGAGGGTGTAACTGAGATAAAAATACCAATAGACTTGAAATGCATAAATTACATTAGACTCGATCCACGTTCAAGCCAATTAAAAGTTGACGAAATTGAAAATGAACTCAAAGATCTCGCCAATTCACTAAAAATACCTGTTCGCCCATCGCGCATGAACCACAATCCAAAATGGACTGACGAATTCCGTCGCTCCATCGGCTACCCATACTAGTTCAACACCGGCACGCCTGCGCACTCCCCCCCATCCGTCATCCCCGGCCGGAGCGAAGCGGAGGGGAAGGGGATCCACTGGCCGTGCCCACGGATCCCGGTCAGAGATGGGGCACGTCGGCTTCGACGTCGCGCCAATCGGGGTTTGACCCCTCGATCAACCGCACCTTCCAGGCGCGGTTCCATCCCTTCAACTGCTTTTCGCGGGCGATCGCCTCGACGATCCGCTCATAAGTCTCGAAATAGACGAGGCGTCCGACGCCGTATCGCGCCGTGAACGCCGACCCTCGCCCCGACCGGTGCTCCTCGACCCGGCGGTGCAGGTCGTTCGTCACCCCGATGTAGAGGGTGCCGACGCGGCGGCTGGCGAGGATGTAGACGTAGAACATCGCCTCTCTCGCGCCCATGGATCCCCTTCCCGGCGCTGCGCGCCGCCGGGGATGACGGGTGGGGGGCGATCAGGACTTCCGATTGCCCCGATGGCTCTTCCTCAGTTCAGCACCCGCCGCGCCTGCGGCACGTCGAGCGAGAACGCCGGGATGTCGACCTCGAACAGCTCGCCGGCGTCGTTCTCCATGCGGTAGTAGCCCGCCATGAAGCCGGAGGGGGTGCCGAGCGGGCAGCCGGAGGTGTATTCGAAGCTCTCGCCGGGGGCGATCAGCGGCTGTTCGCCGACGACGCCGGGGCCGCTCACCTCTTGAAGGCGGCCGTGGGCGTCGGTGATGCGCCAATGGCGGGCGCGCAGCCGCACCGGCTCGTCGCCGAAGTTGGCGATCTCCACCGTATAGGACCAGAACCAGCGATTCTCGTCCGGTTCGGACCGATCGGTCTGGAACTCCGGCGTCACCGTCACCCGCACGCCGTGCGTCTCCGCCTGGTACATCGCCTCACCCGTCGTTCAGGGCGCGCGCCCCGAAGAGGTCGCGCGCGTCGTCGCACTTCGCCGCATCATGCCGCAAACCGCGACGGGCGCAATCGGCGATCGAACGAACCAGGTTCGCCCGATCGTGAAGCCCCGCGTCCTCAGACTCGCGCGGCGGCCGCCGCGGC
>JAFHCF010000119.1:0-39045 GCA_048497495.1 Prosthecomicrobium sp. | reverse complement strand
TGCGGTATGGCATCACGGTGGGAGCGATCACCAATTCTGGTTGAAGGCGCTGCCACCGAGAGGCCGTGCCGAATATGTCGTGGTTCTGCCACTCGATACCTTGTTCGAACTGCGGTCTCACGCGGCGCGCCGATTTTGGAGGGCCCTCGTCGGCCGGTCTCCGGGCGCATCTTTACTGCCTCTGCCCGAGACGACGCGGCAGCGGCACATCTTGATGCTGCGTGCATTGGACGCTCGGCTGGCGGGGGCGAGCTATCGCACCATCGCCGAAGTGATGTTCGCGTTTCGCAGCGAAAGCAAGCGGGATTGGGAGATCGATCCGCTGAAGAACCGCACGCGGCGTCTCGTCACCGATGCCCTGCGCCTGATGCGCGGCGGTTATCTCCGGCTGCTTCACTATCCGGTGAAACAACGCGGCAAGTCTCGGTAGGGACCGACTGCATGTGGTATTCCATTCCCGGGAGTGAACCTGTCAGGACCCGTGTATCAGCGGGGGAATTCTTCTTTCTTTGCGGTCAGCGGATCACCCTCCCATGGACCACCCGAGCGCTCAACGCGGGCGGCGTCTCCGCTGCTTGCCGAGACCGAACGTCTTCGCCAAAGTCGATCGGGCCTCGGCGTAGTTGGGTGCCACCATCGGATAGTCCACCGACAGCCCCCACTTCTCGCGATAGGCTTCCGGGCTCAGGCCGTGCGCCGTGCGCAAGTGGCGTTTCAGGGATTTGAACCTCTTGCCGTCTTCGAGGCAGACGATGAAGTCCGGGGTGACCGACTTTTTCGGCTGCACGGCCGGCGCCACGATCTCGGTCTTCGGCTGCAGAGCCGAACTAGAGACGGCCTTCCCGAGAGCTGCATGGACCTCGGCGATCAGATCGGCCAGACCCGACGCCGGCAGGGTGTTGTGGCCGACGTAGGCCGAGACGATGCCGGCGGTCAGATCGATCAACGAGTCATTGGAGTGGTCGGTCATGTTTCACGGGCTCTCATGGATTCGGGGGGGAGCCTATCAAACTTCCCCGAGGACGCACCTCGATCTCGATCACTGAGATACGGAGACGCCGCGCTCGGTTCTGGCGATGACTTCCTTCAGGGCTCTCACGACAAAGGCGTCGAATTCCCCTTCGCGAAGGGGATTGCCGCCGTTGTCGTCGATCTCACTGAATTGGACGTTCACGATGATCGCCCGTCCTTCGACCACACCAACGTAGCGGTTGTGACAGAACGGTTGGTCCAGGAGCCGAAAGGCATCCAACGCGCTGTTTCCGGAGTGCGGCATCGGTCGGTTTCCTGCGTCGAAAGGGATGGAACGAGCGGAGCGACTTCGGCTCGGGCAATCGAAGTTCAGGGCAGAAGTCGATCAAGTGCCCCGATGGGTTACGCTTCTCGATGCCGTGACCTCGTTCTACAGAGTTCGGTCTAGCCCCACACTGTTGCCGGGGGCCATCTTCCGCCGAAGCGGCGTGGGTCGGTTTCGCTCCGCACCAAGCTCTCGCAGAAAGATGGCAATGTCGCGGAGCGTGTAGAGCCTGTTCTCAATCGCGTCGATGACGAGGAACAGAGCCGCCGATCGCTTCGCCGACGACACAGAGTCTGCCACTCGGTACGAACAGAGAGCATTTTGGATCGAGCTGCTCGGCCGCGCAGAGCTCGACTCTCGAGCGCATCGGAGGGAGACGCGGGACGCGCCGGATCCGCGTGCGTCTCGCCGGGCGTGCCGGAATCGTGGGGTACGGTTTTCAGCATGCCGGTCCCCTCCGGTTCTTCGCCACGATTCGCCATGACGCGCGGTCGCCCTCGACTGTGCGTATGGCGAACCGGAGGTCTCCATGCCCGATCCGATGGCGGGTCTGCCGCCACGTTTCCTGCGCACGCCCGAAGCGGCGCGCTTCCTCGGTATCTCGATCCGCACCCTCGAGAAGCACCGCACCTATGGCACCGGCCCGATGTACCGGAAAATCGGCGGGCGCGTCGTCTATGCCGTCGAGGATCTGCAAGCCTGGACGGCGATCGGCGCGCGCAGGTCGACCTCCGACGACACGCCGCGGCGCGTGTTCCCGGCGCGGCCGTTGACGCCGGCCGAACGTGGAGCACGGTGAGATGGTGCGCTCCAGCAACCCCGGGACCGATCACGCATCGCGCGACAGCGAGCGGAGCCGGCTCGCCCCCTTCGTCGTGATCGGGGGGGACGCCAGCCCCCGAGATCAGCGCGATCTGATGGAGCGGCCGTTCTTCTCGCTGTCGAAGTCGCGACGCACCACGCCGATCCTCTATGCCGCCGCCGACGTCGAGGTCCAGGTCTTCGGCATGCCCGAGCACGGGATGGCGACCATCTGGGATGCCGACGTGCTGATCTGGGCGGCGAGCCAGTTGGTCGAGGCGCAGAACCGCGGGTTGCGCACCTCGCGCTTCTTCCGCTTCACCCCCTATCAACTCCTGCGGGGGGTCGGGCGACCGACCGGCAACAGGCAGTACCTGCTGCTGAAGGCGGCTCTGTCGCGCCTGCAGTCGACGGTCATCGCCACGACGATCCGAACCGGACCGCATTGGCGTCGCCAACAATTCTCCTGGATCAACGAGTGGGAGGAGATGGCGACGCGGACCGGGCGGGTCGAGGGCATGGAATTCGTCCTACCGGAATGGTTCTACCGCGGCATCCTCGACCACGCACTCGTCCTCACCATCGATCCGGCCTACTTCCGGCTGACCGGTGGCATCGAACGGTGGCTCTACAGGGTCGCTCGTAAACATGCCGGCCGCCAACCGCTGGGCTGGCTCTTTGAGGTCGCTCATCTTCACGCCAAGTCCGGCAGCCTGGCGCGGCTCTCCGACTTCGCGCTCGATCTGCGGCGGATCGCATCGCGCCAACCGTTGCCGGGCTACCGGCTCGGGATCGAGAGGGACGGTGCGACGGAGCGTCTGAGAATTCGGCCGACGAGCTCGTCCACAGTGCCTGTGGACAGACCTGTGGACCGTATCGGCACATCGGGCGCAGGCGGTATCGGCACATCAGGCGCAGCCCTATCGGCACATCAGGCGCACGAAGGTAGCGCAACCCTTTGGCCGGCCGAGCAGATCGATGCTGCTAACTTAGACTCTAACAGAGAGTCTAACTCTTCTTCTGTTGCGCGCGAGCGCCGCGCCCATGGTGCCGGCACCACGCGGCGAGGTGCGCCATGATCGTCGCGTTCCTCAATCAGAAGGGCGGGGTCGGCAAGACGACCCTGGCGCTCCATCTCGCCGGGGCCTGGGCTCGACAGGGTCGGCGGGTCACCCTGATCGACGCCGATCCGCAAGGGTCGTCGCTCGACTGGTCGGAGCAACGGGTGAGGGAAGGGCTGCCACGGCTTTTCGGGGTCGTCGGGCTCGCCCGCGACACGCTCCACCGCGAAGCCCCCGAACTCGCACGCACCGTTGATCACGTCGTCATCGACGGGCCGCCGCGCGTCGCCGGGCTGATGCGCTCGGCCCTGCTCGCCGCCGACCTCGTCGTCATTCCGGCGACGCCGTCGCCGTTCGACGGCTGGGCCTCGGCGGAGATGCTGAGGCTCGTCGAAGAGGCGCGGGTGTTCCGTCCCGAGCTGCGCACCCGCTTCCTGCTGAACCGCTGCGGTGCGCGGACGATCATCGCGCGTGAGACGGCCGAGACGCTGGCCGATCACGATCCGCCGCTGCTCGCCACGCGGATAGGCCAGCGCGTCGCCTATGCCGATGCGGCACAGACCGGACGTCTCGTCTTCGAGATCGACGAGGTCGGTCCGGCGGCGCGCGAGATCTCGGCACTCGCCGTGGAGATCGGGAGGCTCGCACCATGACCGGCCGGGGACGTGGTCGCGGCTTCGCCGCCCGCCCGGGGGATGCCGATGCCTGGATCCGCACCGCCGAGCCGACGCCTCCGTCCGAGCCGGTGCGACCGACCGGTTTCACCGCTCGTCTCACCATCGACGTCACGCCCGAACTGCGCGGCCGCATCAAAGTCACGGCGTTCCGGCGCGGTGTCACCGTCGCCGACATGCTGCGCGATCTGCTCGCGCGGGAGTTTCCCGACATCGAAGGAGAGCCTCGATGAACGACAACGACACCCGTTCCCCGAAAGCCGATCGACCGTCGCCCGATCGCACCGGTGAACATCTGACCCACGTCGAACTGACCTGGGTCGAGGGCCGTATCGAACACTGGATCCGCTTCGGCGATCCGGTCGAGAGCCTGAAACTCGACCGGCGCCGACGCATCGTCAGCTTTGCCGCCGGCACCGTCTTCGCCTTCGTCCGCTGGGCATCGAACGACTTCGGCACCATCCTGTCGCGCATCGACATCCTGCGCACGGTCACGGCGAGCGAAGATCATCAGACGCTGCCCTTCGTGCGGCCGGGCGGCGAGATCCTGCTGCGGATCACTACCTGGCCCAAGGTCGAGCGGGTGCTCGGCGTGATCGATGCGGTGGAAGCCCTCGGCATCGATGCGGTCGAGGTGACGCCGGACTATTGGCGTCACGTCCACAATCGCATCGTCGCCGGCGAGGAGCCGAGGATCTACACCCGCGAGCAGCACGCGGCGTGGCTGAAGCGCCGGAGGATCGTTCCGTGACGCGCTTCGGCTTCGTGATGGTGACCCATGCCGCGGTGTTCGGGATCGGCGCCTCGATCGCCTCGCCGCCGGCGCCGCGGCTGCTGTGGAACGCCACGGCCAGTACGCCGATCGGCCTCTACGCGCTGCGGTCGGCCGACCGACTGCGTGTCGGCGATCTCGTCGCGGTGACGCCGCCCGAGCCAATCGCGGGCTTCCTCGCCGAGAGCGGCCGTCTGCCGTTGGGTGTGCCGCTCCTCAAACATGTGCGGGCGCTCGCGCCGCAGACCGTGTGTCGCGACGGCGCCGACATCATCGTCGACGGCGTGTCGGTGGGTGTCGCCCGTTTGCACGACGATGATGGTCGCGATCTCCCGATCTGGAGCGGATGCCGGACCCTCGCCGAAGACGAGATCTTTCTGATGAACGTGGCGGTCGCCGACAGCCTGGACGGCCGCTATTTTGGCCCGATGTCGATGAGCACGATCCTCGGTCGCGCCGATCCGCTGTGGATCGCCGAACACGGCGACGGCCGCGGCAAGTGATGCGACACGATCAGTCGTCTGCCATCCATTCTGATCGATGGCGGCTCCTCGCCGGTAGGAGCATCCGTGGTCTTGGCGCCCGCGTTGTTGTGGCCACGTTGCGCGGTGCCGTCGTCATGGCGTCGTTGCTGGTCACGTCGATCGGTCTTCCGGTCGTCGCCGTGGCACAGGCAGCTGACCGACCGATCACCACGTCATCTGCAACAGATCATCTGGCCGGCGCGATCCGCGCCGCCGCTCAGCGCTTCGAAATTCCGGCGATCTGGATCCGGGCGGTGATCGAGGTCGAGAGCGGGGGAGATGCGCGCGCGACGTCGCCGCAGGGGGCGATCGGGCTGATGCAGATCTCGCCGGAGACCTGGGCCGAGCTGCGCGCCCGTTACCATCTGGGCGACGATCCCTACTCACCGGATGACAACATCGTGGCGGGAGCGGCCCATCTGCGCGAGCTCTTCGATCGCTACGGGGCGGAGGGGTTTCTCGCCGCCTATATCGCCGGTCCCCGACGCTACGACGACCATCTGAAGACTGGTCGACCGCTGCCGCCGGAGGCGCAGATCCGCGTCGCCCATCTCCTGCCGCTGATCGGAACCGTGTCGACCGACGCCGCTACGAAGAGCCGGTCCGATGAGCCGACCTGGAAGGCGGCGCCGTTGTTCATCGGACGTGTCGTCAGCGGACCGAACGTTGATCGGCCGCAGGCCAAGGATCGATCGGTCGAGCGATCCGCCGTGGGGGCTGTGGTTGCCGAACCGTTGGTGGAGCGTCGATCGAGTGCGACGGAGATCAGGGCCTCGCTCTTCGTTTCTCGCACGCCGGCCGGTCCTGGACGTTGAGCGAGAGCCGTCTGCTCAGAGGGCAGGGACGAAAGCTCGAACCTCGGAAAGAGCGCGCGAAAGGTGGAGGAGGAAGAGCAGGTGGGGGAGGGCAAGATAAAAGCCGGCGGCACCGTTCCGGTCCATCGCGGCAAATTACCGTTGTCTGCACATGGGTTGGAAGGAGAGGGACGGCACTGCCGGCAACGAGCCATGGTGCCGCTCCGTTCCGAAATCCTGCCGAATGCGGCCTCTTCGACGGCACCACTCCGTGGATTCCTCCGGTTCGGCGTGTGTCGACGGGAGTGGCGACCGTGAGCCGTGACGACGAACATCGGTTTCGGCCGAAACCTGGTCGGGTGGGGCGCAGCGTTGACGGCAAGGCCACGGCCAGCTTCTTCACCAAGGTCGGCAAGGTCGCCCGGCGACACGGGATGGGTGGGCCGCCCGCGTCATCGATCGGCCCGGGAGCGGCGGCGCCCGCGTCGAGGCTCGGTGGTACGGCCGGTCGCGGAGTGGCCCGTGGGCGTGGGGCGGCCTTCGTCCGTGCCTGCAATCTCGGCCGCGGCTGGACCCATCGCCGGCCCGGTGCGCGCCGGGTGGTGGTCAAGGCGCGCTTCGTCCAGGCGGCGGGGCAGGGCGGTCGCGCGGCGGCGCATCTGCGCTACGTCCAGCGTGACGGCACCTCGCGGGACGGCGAACGCGGGCAGCTCTATGCGGCGCGTGAAGACCGCGCCGACGGCGATGCCTTCCTGGCGCGCGGCCAGGACGATCGCCATCAGTTCCGCTTCATCATCGCGCCCGAGGACGGGGCCGCCCTCGGCGATCTCACCGGCTTCACGCGCGACCTGATGACCGAGGTCGAGAAGGATCTCGGCACCCGGCTCGACTGGGTGGCGGTCAACCACTTCAACACCGGCCATCCCCACGTCCATGTCGTCGTCAACGGACGCGACGAACGGGGCGAGGATCTGGTCATCAACGGCGACTACATCGCGCACGGTGTTCGCGAGCGGGCGAGCGAGTTGGTGACCCTGGAACTCGGGCCGGTCACCGAGGTCGAACGACAGCAGAAGCTGATGGCCGAGCTTGACCAGGATCACTTCACCCGGATCGATC
This sequence comes from Prosthecomicrobium sp., assembly GCA_048497495.1. GTDB lineage: Bacteria > Pseudomonadota > Alphaproteobacteria > Rhizobiales > Ancalomicrobiaceae > JAFHCF01. Next base: position 32,003 of record JAFHCF010000119.1, on the reverse strand, counting down.
GCGCCCTGATCGAGGAGTCGCGAGAGGGGCTCCTCGACCTCCGCCACGAGCCGGCAGGCCCACGGGACATCGCCGACCGGGCCTCGCGTCTCGGGCGGCTGAAGAAGTTGGAGCGCATGGGGCTCGCGGTGGAACCGGCTCCCGGGATCTGGTCCCTGAGCGACCGCCTGAAGCCGACCCTTCGCCAACAGGGTGAGCGCGGCGACATCGTCGCGACGATGCAGCGAGCTCTGCGGGCCGAAGGCGAGGAGCGCGATCCGGCTAGCTTCCAGATCCATGACGGTGTGCCGGCCTCGCCGATCGACGGCCGTCTCCTCGACAAACATCTTCCCGATGAGCTCGGCGACAGCGTCGCCGTGATCGTCGACGGTATCGACGGCCGTCTTCATCATGTCGCCGGTTTCGATCCGGCTCGCCTCGAAGAGATCTCCATCGGTGCGATCATCGAAGTCGAACCACGAGAGTCCGGTCCGCGGCCGGCCGATCTCACCATCGCCGCATCAGTGGAAGACGGGATCTATCGACCGAGCCGTCATCTCGAACAGACCCGCTTCGAAGGGCATGGTCCCGGGGGTGATGCCGAGGGTTTCGTCGAAGCCCACGTCCGCCGGCTCGAAGCGTTGCGCCGTGCCGGCATCGTCGAACGAATCGACGCCGACCATTGGCGCATCCCGCAGGATTTTGAGAGCCGGGCTGCCGCCCATGATGCCGGCCGGAACCAGCAGGCGACGATCCGCACGCTCTCGACCCTCGATCTGGAAGCCCAGATCACCGCGGACGGCGCGACCTGGCTCGACCGCCGCCTGATCGGGCGCAGCACTTCCGATCTCGTTCCGGCCGGGTTCGGACATGCGGTCGATCGTGCGATGGAATATCGACGCGAGCGGCTGATCGAACAGGGCGATGCCGTGCGCCGCTCGGATGGCCGGATTGCCTATCGCCGCAATCTTCTCGCGACGCTGGAGGCCCGTGAGGTCGCACGGGTGGGCAGCGAATTTGCCCTCGAACGACCGGTGCCGTTTCGAGCATCCGCAGATGGGGAAACGGTGCAGGGGACTTTCCAGCGGACGGTCTCCCTGGCGAGTGGTCGATACGCTCTCGTCGAGAACGCCAAGGAGTTCACGCTGGTGCCCTGGCGGCCGGTGATCGACGATCGTCTCGGTCGGGAGGTGACGGGCATCGTCCAGGGAACGACGATCTCGTGGCAGTTGGGCAAGACGCGAGGACTGGGGATCTGAGGGCGAGTCGTGTCTGCAGCCAGCTCGCTTGTATGCAATACCCAAGATGCCATTCGATCGGTACCGATAGTCAGGGTTACTCTCTCCGGCCAAGAGGCAACGAGTACGGCTTTCCCGGGCGTCGTCTTCAACCACATCGTCGATGAGCCGGAGCCGGTCACCTTCAGTGCCGTCCGGTCGCCCGGCAATCGAAGCCGGATGTTTCGTGATACCCTCGATCTGGCAGGTCAGTTGAGCAGTTCAAAGCCTTCCAGATGAATGTCGTACCAATTCCGCAGGCTCGATTCCGAGCGCATCGGCGAGTTGTCCGAGCACGGTGACGCTTGCGGCAACGTCGGCTCGCTCGATTGCACCGACGTAGCGTGCGCTGAGCCCCGCCCGTTCGGCCAAATCTTCCTGCGTCAATTTCCGATCCTGGCGGGCTCGACGCAGATTCGTCGCCATGACCTCTTTGAGATCCATGGAGAGAGGGGAGCCGAGATAGGAATGATCATTCCAGGAACGATAGTTCCTATTCGTCGTGCCTCATGGTAGATGTCATCAGCGTGCTGCTGCCATGCACTCGTTCTGAACCGAGCAAGGGGGGAGGGGCGTCATGGGTTCGAAGCCCGAACTCGATCCTGACGTCGACGACGAAGCTCCTTTCGCATCCGACCTCACCGGATACGACGAGGACCACCTCGTCACCTACCTGCGGCTGCTCGACGCCGAAGCGGCTGGGGCCGACTGGACCGAGGTCGCGCGCATCGTGCTGCATCGAGATCCGGCGGCGGACGAAGTGCGGACCCGGCGGTGCTGGGAGACCCATATCGTGCGTGCTCAATGGATGACGATGCACGGCTATCGCCGCCTCTTGGAACAGAGTGTCGCGGCGAAGGTCCGGTCCTGATATTCTCTTCTCCCCGCCGATTTGCGCGCCGTGGCATCCGGTGGCGCGATCTCGCAGCTTTCCCATTGCTCTTCCTCGGTCGGCCCATTCTCTGATCGGCTCCACACCTCTCGCCGGTCGGAGCCACCATGTCGGGAACCCGTGTCCTCTGGGGACAGATCACCGTCGTCTTCGTCATCGTGTTGTCGACGACCTGGGGTGCGACCGAATGGACGTCGTGGCGTCTCGGCTTTCAGCCGCAACTCGGATCTCCCTGGTTCACGCTAGGAGGGCTGCCGCTCTATCTGCCGCCGGCCTTCTTCTGGTGGTGGTACTTTTATGACGCCTATGCGCCGTCGATCTTCCTCGAAGGCGCGGCGATCGCGACTTCGGGCGGCTTCATCTCGATCGCAGCCGCCATCACCCTGTCGATCCTGCGGGCGCGGGAGGCGCGCAACGTCGAGACCTACGGTTCGGCGCGCTGGGCAGGACGAGAAGAGATCGAGGCTGCCGGACTGCTTGCTCCCGACGGCGTGGTGCTCGGCCGGTTGGAGGAGAGCTACCTCCGTCACGACGGACCGGAGCATGTGTTGTGCTTCGCGCCGACCCGCTCCGGCAAGGGCGTCGGCCTCGTCGTACCGACCCTGGTGACCTGGCCCGGCTCGGTGATCGTCCACGACATCAAGGGTGAGAACTGGGGACTGACGGCGGGATTTCGCGCGCGCTTCGGTCGAGCTCTGAAGTTCGACCCGACCGATGCCGGCTCGACCGCCTACAACCCGTTGCTGGAGGTCCGTCGCGGCGAGAAGGAAGTTCGCGACGTCCAGAACATCGCCGACATCCTGGTCGACCCCGAGGGCGCGCTCGATCGCCGAAATCACTGGGAGAAGACCAGCCACTCGCTGCTCGTCGGCGTGATCCTGCACGTTCTCTACGCCGAGCCCGACAAGACACTCGCCGGCGTCGCCAACTTCTTGTCCGATCCCAGGCGCCCGGTCGAAGCGACCCTGCGCGCCCTGATGACGACGCCGCATCTCGGTGACGGTGGCGTCCATCCGGTCGTCGCCTCGGCTGCGCGCGAGTTGCTCAACAAGTCGGAGAACGAGCGCTCCGGCGTGTTGTCGACGGCCATGTCCTTCCTCGGCCTCTATCGTGATCCGGTCGTAGCCCAAGTGACCGCGCGTTGCGACTGGCGCATCGCCGATCTGGTGGCGGAGGGCCGCCCCGTCAGCCTCTACCTGGTCGTTCCCCCCTCCGATATCAACCGCACCAAACCGCTGATCCGCCTGGTCCTCAATCAGGTCGGCCGTCGACTGACCGAGGAACTGACTGCCGTGACCGAGCGGCATCGCCTGTTGCTGATGCTCGACGAGTTCCCGGCACTCGGGCGGCTCGACTTCTTCGAGAGCGCACTCGCCTTCATGGCGGGCTACGGCATCAAGAGTTTCCTGATCGCCCAGTCGCTCAACCAGATCGAAAAGGCCTACGGCCCGAACAACGCCATCCTCGACAACTGCCACGTCCGCGTCGCCTTCGCCACCAACGACGAACGGACGGCGAAGCGAGTGTCGGACGCTCTCGGCACCGCCACCGAGATGCGCGACTCCACCAACTACGCCGGACACCGCCTCGCGCCGTGGCTCGGCCACCTGATGGTGTCGCGTCAGGAGACGGCGCGGCCGTTACTGACGCCCGGCGAGGTGATGCAACTTCCGCCTGCCGACGAGTTGCTGCTCGTATCCGGCATCCATCCGGTTCGGGCGAGGAAGGTCCGCTACTTCGAGGATTCGCGCCTCATGGAGCGCATCGTGCCACCGCCGGTGAGGGCGGCCGTACCCACGGCTTCGACCGAAGACGATTGGAACGGCAGGGTCATCCCTATGGCAGGGCGCGCGCAAGCGAATGCGGATGGAGCCACCACTGACGTCGACACGGCCAACGGTGGCATTCGCCGTGAAGCGGAACTTCCGGAGCACGAAGAGATCGTGCCTCTGGAACCGCCGACGGAGCGCGAGTTTGACGTGCTCGACGACGAGCCCGACGTCGATGCGGCGAGAGCGCGGCAGATGCGGCAGGGCATGCGCTTCGTCGCTCGACAGGCGGCGCTCGATCCCGCCGACGGCATCGACCTGTGAGGGGGGGGCCATGCAGACCAAGACCCGCATGAACGTCTACTTCGAGCCGGATCTCCTGAAGCGGGTCGAGGCTTTGGCGCTCCGCCGCAACGTCTCGAAATCGGCAGTGATCGAAGCCGCCGTCGCGTCCTTCCTGTCGGCCGACTCTGCGGATCGTCGTGAAGCCGCCTTTGCACGGCGTCTGGATCGGCTTTCACGCCAGATCGAGGCGCTCGACCGGGATCAGGCCATCCTCGGCGAGACCGTCTCGCTGTTCATCCGCTTCTGGCTGACGATCACGCCACCGTTGCCTGAGAGTGCGCAGGCTTCGGCCCGCGCGAAGGGGTTGGAGCGTTTCGAGGGCTTCGTCGAGGCGTTGGGGCGCCGGCTCGCCACCGGTGACCGGTTCATCAAGGAGTTGGCGCGCGATGTTGGCGGGGCGAGTGCGGTGGAACCACGGGGGAAGATGGAAGGCCTCCGATGAGGCGTTAGGTCCCCCACCGTCACAGAGAAGTGGGAGTCGCAATGGAGGACCGCATTGCACCGGCGCGGAAGCCTGACAGCTGCCGCACTGCGCCGGTTTACTGCCCCTAAGCGGGGATAATGCTCTAGTTTCCGATACTGGCCGTTGGCCACAGCGGCCCAGATTTGCTGCCTTGGTTGGGATGCTCGGAGTAGTTGCGCCGGAATCTCTGCCGTGCGATTGTCCACCGGGGCATGAACCAAAATGGTGACGTGGCGAGAGAGTGGACGCGCAATCCTTGCGCATGCGCGGCGGGCTGCAAAGGAGGTTGAGTCTTCTGGCAGCGAGGACGACGTGCGTGTGCGCTCGACCCGTGATCTTTTGCGCGCTCGGGTTGGCGACGACGAGTTCGGAAGCTTCGCGCGCGCGCTGTCGACGCTTACAGTCGACGAGCGCCACTATTGGGTCGGCGTCTTCTACACCCTTCTACTGCCCGCCGACGTGCGGCGTGACCAAGCTGCCTATTTCACTCCACCTTATTTAGCGAACGCGGTTCTGAACCTCGCCATCGAGTATGGATTCGATCTCAGCTCGGGCTCAGTCCTCGATCCCGCCGCCGGTGGCGCCGCCTTCTTATCGACGATCGCGGCCCGGATGATCGTTGAGGGCTCCAAGCCCAGCCAGATCGCAGGCCGGCTAAGAGGCGTGGAGATCGATCCCGGCCTGGCCCGGATTTCCCGCACCCTGATCGCCGAGCGTATGGCGATCGGCGACGTCTCTTCCATCGATGTCGAGGTCGGTGATGCGCTGCGTCGCCAGTGGGAAGCCGAATTCGACCTCGTCGTCGCCAATCCACCCTACGGCCGGATCACGCCCGCGGTACTGACCGGCGACCATTGGAAAAAGGTCGCCCACAGCGGCAACATCAACAAGTACGCCGTCTTCGTCGAGCTATGCCTGCGCGCCGCTAAGCAAAGTGCCTTGGTCGCCCTTGTCATCCCCTCCAGCTTCCGCACCGGTCCGCTCTATACCAAGCTTCGCGGCTATCTCCGGGACCAGGCACAGGTGTTGTGCGTCGCGGGCGTCGGCCCACGTGATGAGGTTTTCGCCGACGTGGCCCAGGACGTCAGTGTGCTCTTGCTGCGAAAGTCCAGCGCGGAAGATCGAGCTGACACGCGTTTCTGCGCCATCAGCGCAACAGCTGGCGTGACGGACATCGGGGCCCATCCCCTGCCAAAGGATAGGGAAGAGCCTTGGCCGTGCCCGACCCTCAACGTCATGCCGCGTGGTGGCGCCACCCTCGCCGACTATGGTGTCACCGCTAAAGCGGGCTACTTCGTCTGGAATCGCGAAGGCGAACGGCTCCGCCAGGTAGCGGAGGAAGCCTTCCCGCTGATCTGGGCCAAGAACGTGAAGCCCGGCCGGCCCTGTCGGCCGGAAGGCAAGGACGGGAAGGCGGCGGATTTCGTCTCGTTCACCGAAAAGTCGACCTCCATCGTCCGTCAGCCTGCGGCCGTGTTGCAGCGCACGACAAACAACAAGCAGCCGCGGCGCCTAGTGGCGGCCGTGGTCGACCCCGCTGTCTACGCCCGCTGGGGCGGCTTCGTCACGGAGAACCACACCATCGTCTTGGCGGGGGACCGAGCCGCGGATGTCACCCTGGTCTGTCTGCTCCTGAACACTGCCGCGGCCGACGCTCGCTACCGCGCCCTCTCCGGGACCGCGTCGGTGTCGGTCCAACTTTTGCGTTCGCTCGATCTACCCTGGCCAGCCTGTTTGAAGGCGGCGATGAAGCTGCACGCCGACCCTGAAAAGGCGGCAGCGGCGGCCTACGAGGCCTCGGCTCTTCAACCGGCGAACCGCCATGTCGCGTAATTGGGATGGCCGAGGCCACAGGCCGTGCGTCGGCTTTCAGACGCGTTTCGATCAAAGGCAGGCGGCGGCGGGCCAAAGGGCCCAACTTGTCCGGCAGATGGCGGACTCAGTGGCAAAGCGGGCAGCGGCGACCGCACCACCGCCACGGCCCCAGCGGCCGGCAGCCGCTTACGTCCAAGCGCTTGTTGGGCTCTCACTCTACCAGGTCGGCAGCCCGCATCCGCTGGGCGTCGCGCCAGCTTACCGCAAGCTCGTGGAAATCATCGCCAAAGCGGCCGGTGACGGCGGGCGTTGCACGGTGCTGTTTTGGCCGGCGTCAGAAATCTCACTCGCGGCCGGCGTCGTACTGGCGTGTCTGGCAGACAGCCTCGCCGCGACGGTGATCGAGGTCGTCCACGAAGGGGAGAAATTCTCGGCCCTGTCCACGCCAATCGGTCTGCGGACGCTGCTCTTCCCGTCAGCAAGCACCATCCATAGACCCCTCAAAGAAATGTACGCCGACAAGACCACAATCGCGCGCTGTCACACCCAACATCATGCCAGAGCCATCCGGCACGCCGACCAGGCGGCCCTGGCGGACTACCATAAAACCCTGTCTCGCGTGAAAACCCTCACGGGCCGGGCGCGCGACGGCCAAGTCTACGACGAATTCCGCCATCCCAATCTCGACGAAGTGGTCGCGAGTGGTCCGCTGAACGGACCCGTACCTGACCACGGTCACCTTCTCTGGCATGCACGCAGCAAGACGGACCTACAGGTGCAACGCCGAACAGGCTTGGCGGACGACCCAAAGGCGGCGCCGTACTTCTCCTTTTCGTTGCGAGCAGACGACGTTGCGAGCGTCCCCATCAGCGCTGCCATGTTGCCGCTGGACGTGCTGCTTCTCGACCTGACGCGGCGGGGTCGTGCTCGACTCGGTCTGAACTGGGAGGAGAGGATCCGGGACATCACCGCCAAAATCGAGGCGACTCATCGCGGCATCGGGGTCCTCGCCTTCACCGACGATCCCTGGACATTCGACGCGGTTCGGTTCCAGGCGTTGGCGACCGAAACCCGCATGCGCGCGAAAGTGGAACGCAAGCCTTGCCCGTCTGAAGTCGTGTTCGCCGTCGACAGCGCCATCGCGGCGCCCGCCCAGGAGACGCCCGCCCAATGGCGGGGATGTGAGCGCATTGCCGTAGAAGGCTTTGGCGGCGATCTCGTCGCGGAAGTTGCGCGCCTGCGGTCCCTTGCCACGACGGCGACCGACGCAGGCGATCCGCGTGGCGCCAAAACCGTCCGTCGGCTAATTGGCCGGCTTCGCCGCGCGGCGTCTTTGCCAACCTCGCTTGGCGCCCTCAGCGACTTTGTCACGGCGGAGATGGGACCGGCCGTGGCGGCGGAGCAGATCGCGGCGTACCAGGTCAACGCCTTGATCGCCGAACTGACAGAGTCGGGCTCCGTCCTATCTCAGGTCGCGCATGACGCCTTGACCGCCTCGATCGTCAAGGCGCGCGAACTCCGGGAAAAGGTCGATCAGGCAACGCCCATGTCGTCGCTCGTCGAGGCGGCGGTGCGGCGATACCTTGGCTCCAGTTCGAAATGTCTCTTCGTCTTTCGAAGCGATCTGATCGCCGAGCTCGCTTACGAAGATTTGGTCTCGCGACTTCCTGACCTGGAAGCGCGCATCGACAATGGCATGATCCACTTCACCGACGTGCAAGGCGCCGCAGATATCACAAGCCTTCCGGACGGCGAGCGCAACCAGTTCTTCAGAATGGTCCTAGTTGGGCCGACGCGAGCCCAACTCCTGGGTTGGATGGCCAAGCCTTGGCTTCCCAGGGAACTACTCGTTCTGCTCGATCTCGACACCATACGATCGACCAGTCGCGATGCGCTTCGACTGTCCGAGTACCCCGAGTTCTCGCTCCTGCAGCGGCGGCTCGGCCTTCTGGCCCAAAAGACGCGCGAGGCGGCCGGCCTCCTTGGCGGGGCCGCAGTCGACCTCGACAGCCTTGAGACGCCTCTGGAGGACATCGAGGTTCCACGTGGTTTGGTTGTCGATATGGCTGGCCCCTCGCGGAGTCCACGCGACTTGATCGAGTTCACGCTGTCGAACGACCTGACGGTCATCGCCCGCCCTCGCACCCGGCTCGTCTCGAAATTGCAAAGCCGGGCGCTCGTCAGCTACGGCGAGACCGACGCGTCCAAGGTGGGTGTGGGCGACGAGATTTGCGTCATGGGCCGGGCCTTCGTCGAGAAGATGCGGCCGCTTCTCAACATCTCGGCGGTCGCGGCCGAGGAGATTCGGACCTATCATGACCTTGTCCGCGAAAAGTTCGACGCCCTGCTAGGCCCGTCCGTTTCCGCTCGGCTGCGTGTTGTGTCCGACAAGATGGGGGCGCCGCGCGTTGAGCCTGCCACCATCCGCTATTGGGTTACGCTCGACGACGAGACCGACAAGGCCTTGCACGATGTGGTGCCCCACGCGCCGCGCGACCACGAGACTTTCCTGCGGTTTATGACGGCTCTCGGCGTGTCAAAAGGCGCTGCATGCCGGTTCTGGGTTTGGGCAGTTATCGCCCAGCGCTCTGTGCGGCAGCGTGTTGGCGCGGTGCTCTACGACGCCTATCGAAGTATCCTGGTGGATCCGCACGGTACCGATGCGTCACAACTCGATCGACTATCCGGCGTGAAGGCTGTGCGCTCCGCCGCCGAGCAGTTCGTCGCCACCGTCACCGCGCGCCGGGAGTTCCGAGGATGAGCAACGGTTATACGAACGCACAGCTGCGGAACATTGAATCGGAGGTCAAGGAGGCGGTCTGCGACGCCCTGGTCAACCTCATCGTCGCCCGGGTTTCGGGCGCGGACGACGAGGGGCAGATCATCTTCGGCCGATCGCCTCGCCGGGCGATCTTCTCCGGCCAACTCCTGCCGCGCTTTGACGACAGCGGCCAGGAGGACGAGACCTCTGATATCCGGATCGCGGCGATTGGTCTCGACTTCACCGCGAGGTCCAAGGTCGGCGGTGACCTGACCATCGAGCCCCGTGCGGCAGTCTATATCAGGGCCTTGCCGACCTGGGGTGAATTGCAGGATCCCCGTAATGGTCTGGATATCGATTTTCGGCTAAATACCGCGACCCAAACTGCAATCGACCTGACGATCCGCACGCAGCGTCAGCAACTCTTCGCCGAACAAGGGCTGGACCGGCCTCGGTGGCGAGACCTAACCGAAGCCGCTCGATCAGACCTGCGTCGGCAACGCTCCGAAATCCAGGAGCAGGTGCGGATCGCGGCTTATCGGGTTCAGGGTATCGAGCTGATCCGCGGCGACGTGGACGGTCAAGCTGTGGTCGACGGACCATCAGAGCCGGCCCAGGATGGCCAGGATCCGGCGCAGCAACAAGAGGAGGAACCGCGTCCCAGGATCTCAACCCTGCTGCGCGCCGGCCGGCGCATTCCGTGTGGGCTCATCGATCCGGCGCCGCTCCCCGGAAAGTGGGTTCGCGCTCCCTTGGCGCTCCCGGCTGGAACTCTGCGGTTGGAGGCAGACGACGCAGCGATGGCAGCGACCGTCGAAACCTACCGTGACCAGCTACGCGTGGCCGCCGCAGCCAGTGTTGCGGATTGGTTGGCCTCGGAGGAAGGTCGCGCCGCGACCTGGCGGAACGTAGCCATCCGCCCGGCCGATGCGCAGGACGAGGCGGCCTACAACGTCTTCATCGCGGCGGCACAAAACCTGCCGATCAATTCGGCTGACGTCGCGCCCGACCTTTCGCGACTGACCTTTACAGCCGAGCGGCAACAGGACTTTCTCGATCCCACGGTCCAATCTTACCGGCTTACCCTCGACAACCAAGCGCCCGAGGTTCCAATGCGGCAGGCGCTGATGCGCTGTCACGCGCTATTCGGATGCTCGCTCAAGGTCGAGTTGCCCAGGGCGGCGCACATCCCACTTCGCCTCGACCGGGTCAAATCGTCATACAGGTTCCGCCACTTCCTGGAATACCCTGCGATCGGGTTGAACTGCGGTATCGACGCTGACCTTGGCGAAGAGATCATCGCGCTCAGAACCACCTGGGCGCCGCGTTTCGTTCAGCCGCGGATCATCCCACGAGGAGCTGACGTTCCGACGCAGTTCGGATGCTTGGCGGACCGGGCTTTCCGGGTTGCCGACCTCCAGGCGTTGCCCGCAGCCTATGCGGCCTGGATCCGCGATCACGTCAGCAGCTTGAGAGACCAGGTCAGGGACGGGCTGTCGGCTGAGGATGCTGACGTCGAGGCGGAACGGCTGGCAATCGACGAGGCGGGGCAAGTCGCGGAAGCCGGCTTCATTCGACGAGGCATTGACCTTCTGGTCGATGCGCAGGCCGTCTCCGAGCAATTGGCGGCCGCACCTGATGGGTCCAATGCCTCCGCCCTGCGTTTGCGAGCAGCTCCTTATGAAGCCTGGCTCCTGATGAACCGCGCCTTTTTCGAGCGCGATGGCGCCGATGCGGACCGAGGGTGGCGCTTATTCCAACTCGCGTTCGTGCTCGCCCACATTCCAACGCTTGCCTCGCGAATGCCGGAGTATCGGGCCTACTACGACGCATGGCTCGACGAGAACACAGTCAGCCTTCTCTATTTCCCTACGGGCGGCGGTAAGTCGGAGGCCTTCTACGGCACGCTGCTGTTTGGGCTCTTTCTCGACCGGCTGCGCGGTAAAGATCGCGGCGTCTCCGTTCTGATCCGCTACCCTTTGCGGCTCCTCACCCTGCAGCAGGCGCAGCGCCTCCTCCGGCTGCTGATGAACGCCGAGCTCATCCGCCGCCGGGAGAATGTCGGGACCTGGCCGTTCGAAATCGGCTTCTGGGTAGGCGCCTCCAACACGCCCAATCGGTACTCGGCCATCACCGCCGACGTGCCGCTTGCGAGTGACCACGAGCACCCCAACGATTCCAGGCTTGAGGAGGATGCCGACGAACCGGCCGCCGTCCGGGAACGCGGTCGGCGTTACCGCGATCTCCGGACAGCCTATGACAAGGTGCCGATCTGTCCGTGTTGTGGGTCACCCACCGGGCTTCGGCGCTACGAGGTCGACGGGCCTACGGCCAAACGACTGGCAATCATCTGCTTCAACCAACGCTGCGCCTGGAACCAGGTTCATGGCCGGCTGATTCCGCTTCCGTTTCTGTTGACCGATGACACCATCTACGCGCGGGCACCATCGGTCCTGCTTGGCACGGTCGATAAACTGGCGATGCTTGGTCAGCACACCGACACGATCGCGAAGGTCGTCGGCATGTTCGGCCTCGCCCGGTGGGTCGGGCCGACAGGCCATTTGGAAACGCCGCGGAAGATCGATGACCTCAGAGACGGCCCCGTCGCGACCGGCTACAGGCCGGTGCTCCCCGCCTATCGAGCCGGTCAGAGGGTATTCTTCGACCCCTTCCCGTCGCTCATCATCCAGGACGAGGCGCATCTTCTCGAAGAAAGCCTGGGGACCTTCAGTGGCTTGTTCGACACGCTGCTGGAGAACGTCTTCCAGGAGATCGCCGCCGCCGCCGGGAGAGACCTGCAGCTCGCGCGAACTTGGCTGGGCGATGACTGGGGGCCGGCCCGTATGCCCAAGGTGATTGCGGCGACCGCCACGATCTCCGACCCGGACCGCCAGCTCGAAGTGCTTTATCAGCGTCGGGCCCTGCGTTTCCCATATCCTGGCCCCGACATCTACCACTCGTTCTTTACCGAACCGGCGCCGGCGCTTGCCGACAATCAGGACCGGCAATGTCTCGCTCAAGATCTGCCGCTATGGGAAGCACCCGAGGCGACGTCTCCATGGATGAGACTCTACGTCTCCCTAATGACCAATGACGCCACCCACACCGTGACTTCGGTCCATGTGCTCGGGGTGTTCCACACCCTGATCAGCGAGCTGTGGGCCGACCTCATTCGAGATGAAACCCGCAGACGAGGCATCCAACGGCTCCGGGCGGCGATCAGCCCCGGTCGCGCCGGAGACTGGCGTCGCGCCGCCATTGACCGCTGTCTCGCAGGCCGCCGTGATGAAGACGCCCTGGCGGTGGTCGACCTCCATCGGATCGCCTTGGCCTACGTGACGAACAAGAAGGGCGGCGATCAGATTATGGACGCCCTCGACGCCGCAGTCCGCCTTGGACACCAGGCGGCCGGGGTGCCCCTCGATTATTTCGACAGCCGCCTCATCTCCGGCGGCGTCGATATGAAGGACATCCAGACCGTTATGAGCGATGCGGAACACAGCTTTGCCGGGCGGGAGTATCCGCCGCTCGACGACCTCGTCCGTAATATCGTAGCTACCTCAGCCATCAGCCATGGTGTTGACGTCGACCGCTTCAACAGCATGTTCTTCGCCGGCCTGCCCTCCGACATTGCGGAATACATTCAGGCCTCGAGCCGGGTGGGTCGGACCCACGTGGGCTTCGTCATGCTTCTGCCCACGCCGCAGAGCCGAAGAGATCGGTATGTCGTGGAGACCCACGATATCTTTCATCGGTTCCTGGAGCGCATGATCGCCCCCCCGGCGGTAGAGCGATGGGCGGAGAATGCGATCCGCCGGGTGTTCGCGTCCTACATCCAGGCCTGGGCGATGACCAAGGAGGGTGTGGAGTTCATCCGCCGGCCGGACGCAACCAAAGACATGTCGCCCCAATTTGATCTCGTGCGCCGCCTCGGCGCCGACGCTCGACGAGAGCCTATCCGCTTTCCCGACGAGGTAGGCAACTTCATCTTGCGTTCAGCAGGCTTCGAGGGCCGTGGGGACGACCACGTAGGTCGCCCCATCTGCGATGAGCCCTACCGCCGCCTCGTCGACCGCGCCTCTCGGGATTTCTCCAATGCTATGCAGAACCAGGCCACCGAGAGCCGGCTTCGCGACTACTGGAGCGATCAGACCGCGATCTTCAGAAGGCCGATGACCTCGTTGCGCGACGTCGATGAAGCCGGGATGATTGTTGGATCGGCCTACGACCCGGCTGCGCGGACGAACAACACACGAGTGGACCCCGCTGCCCTGGCGAGGGTCATGCGTGTGATCCGTAGCCAACGCGGCGCAACGGCTGAAACCGATAGCGAACTTGATGGAGACAAACCATGAGCCGGTCGCCCAATGGTCGCCCGCCGCAACGGGATGATGGCTGGCGGGATCGCCGACCGGCCAACATGCGCGGGGGATTTGACGCGCCGGCCACCCCCGACGCTGAACCGCCGAAAATGATGCGATCGCGAGTGCAACTCGCAACGTCCTATGCGCCCGGCGTTCTCCTCACCTGGGAGGGAGGCAAGGGCATCTGCCGTTCCGTGCCGATCCGCCGTCCCGTCCAACTCGATCGAACGACGGAGCGACAGATCTTTGACGGCATCCGTGAGTTTGCGGAAAACTGGCAGTCGCGTGCCCTGTCGGTCCGCCCAGTCGGTGAGGTCGCGCCCGCCTTAGCGCTCGACTCTGCCTTCTTCGATCCTCGCACCAATCGTGTGGAGATAGACCAGCAACGCTTCGAGCCGACCGACCCAAGCGTGGTCGGTTACGTGCCGTACCCCTTAATATTCCGGTGCGGCGTTTGCGGCCGCATCCGTGAGTTCACCTCGGTCGAGGAGCTCGATCAACAGCCGCTGCCGCGTCGTTGCGGAGACCATGACGCGCGATGGGGCCAGATCGATGTTGTCTACGCCCACTGGTCAGGCAGCATTGAGCCGCTCAGCCCAAGTGGATACCGCTTTGATCCTGCGGATTCGCGCGTGCATCGGATCGATATCTGCACCTGTGGCGCCCGGAACTATTCGCTGCGCAATCGCGCCCCGGTCTTTTCGGAGTGGCGGTTCGTCTGTAACGAGTGCGGCGTGACCCGGGAATTGAAGAAGCCCGACCACGATACCTACGAGATTCTTGAAGTCGAGCGTATGGCTGGGGGCAGGCAGTACGAGTTCATCGAGGTCAACATGCTCCCGGTCTCGTACCGGGCGAACTCCGCCTTCTACCCTCAGCGCGGCAATTTCATCGAATTTCGGAACGCCGATGTCGTCGACCTTCTGACCGAAAGCCTGCGTGCCGACCTCGCCCGAACGCTTGCCCGCACCTACAATGTCCCGTTTGCTGAGCCGAGCGACGCGGAGATCGAGTTGGCGCTTCGCAGTGCAGGGCGCACGACCGAGTGGGACGAGTATCAGGACCTCCTCGACATGCTGCGACGCGCGGAGGAACGCGGCTCATCCGAAGGGGCTCTTCGCTGGCGGAAGGCGATCGCTGCCGTGCGCGAGGCCTGGTACGCCAGCGGCGTGGTTAACCGCGGGCAAGTCCAGAGCCCCGCGCTAGTGCGCGCGACGCTGAATCGGGAGAACTGGGCCCGCCGGTACGATCCGATACGGCTGGCGCTGCAGCACAACGCCTTCGTTCAAGAGCATATTGCCGACCGGCTTCCTGTCAACGAAGCAGTCGACGTCATGACCCCCGACGCGCAACTCTCCGACGTGGCGGGTGATCCAACGGCTATGGCCCGGTATCGAGATGCGATCCGCCCCCTCCTTGAGACCATGGGACTCGAGCGGATGGTGTTGATCCGCGGCTTACCCATCTGCGAATTCAGCTTCGGTTATTCGCGGGTGTCGTCGGGCCCTGTCTATCAGCGCGAGTCTCAGGGACGGTCGGTAGCCATGCCGGTCCGGCTAAAGGCCTTCGACGCGCTGCCGGTTCAGGGCGGACGAAGACATCCGATCTATGTTACCCAGCAGAGGAACGAGGCGCTCTACTTCCGCTTGGACGAGCGGAAGGTACGGCGGTGGCTTGAGCTGAACCAGGTACCCGACACGCCGCCAGAGGGCGTGCATATCGGCCAGCTCTTGATTGAGACCTACCAGGACTTCGGGCCGTTCCTGGAGGACTACAAGGACCGCGAGCGCGGTGGGACGCCCCGTAGCCTGGGATCTTACGTCTATCTGCTCCTGCACAGCTTGGCCCATCAGTTGATGCACTCGTTGGCGGACCTCTCCGGTCTCGATGCCAACGGATTGGGGGAGCACCTGTTCCCCGCCGACCTTGCCTTCGTCCTCTATCGGAAAGGGATGACGCCCGACCTCGGCAACATATCCGCCATGTGGCGCAACCACGCCGTAGACTTCCTTCGGCGCGCAATTGACCCCCGCCTGCTGCGATGCGGTTCGGGAACGCTGTGCGATTCCCGCGGGGGAGCCTGTCCTGCCTGTATAATGGTCAGCGAAGTCACCTGCGTCGCGTCGAACCAGCTTCTTTCTCGGGCGGCATTGCGCGGCGGCCCGGCTCCGACATGGGAGGCCGCTATCGTGCCGCGCATCATCGGCTTCTTTGATGAGCGCGTACGGACATGAAGGCGCAGGATCTGGTCTCACCGAAAGGGACGGCCCGTCTCGTTGTCACCTTGCCTGGCGAACAGAGCCGGTTTGGAGACGCGCTAAAACGTCAAGCGGGTGAGGCCTTCACCACGCTCACCGCCACGCACGACGCTTTCATCCATATCGCTCGCCGAGCGATAGATCGGTTCGTTATCATGGTCCCGTTCATCGACAAGGCCGGCGCGGCATGGGCGGCGGAGTTGTTCGAGGCGACGCCGGCGGTGCAACGGGTGCTAATCCTGCGCGATGCAGCCCAGTTGCTGGTATGCGGCCAACCTGCGGCTCGCCTGAGGGACCTAACGACAGGCATTTTCGACTATTGCTTCACGGAAGCTGAGAACGGTACGGCGCTGGGCGAAACCTTTCACGCCAAGGTCGTCTTGGCCGATGGGATCGGCGCTTATGTCGGCTCAGCCAATCTCCTGCGACGGTCGCGGTACTCAAATCTGGAGTGCGGTATGCTAGTCGATGGACCGGCAGCTCTTGCAGTCGCGATGCTCGTTGACACCGTCCTCACCATCGCGCGTCCAGCTTAGCCAGCATTTGAGTTGCGTTTTCGCGCCAGACCAGCTGCTTACAGGCCGTACTGAAAGCAGATTGTCGAACACCTGCTCGGCCAAGAGCTTCTTCAGGCGCCCGTTTTCCTTCTTTAGTGTGTGCAGCCGCGCGTCTCCGGCGCCGTCATTCCGCCGAGCCAAGCCGATTAGTTCCGGAGAGGCCAGTCGGATGGAATGAGCTTAACTCCCGATGCCTTCGTCCATCGGCCCTTCACGGCCGCGACATATTCTGGATCTTCCTCGATGTAGGCGTGTTCGATGAGGATGTCTTGAAGCCCCGCTTGGCGTGCAGTTTCGTCGAACAGAAACCGGACGATCTGCTGCATTGCCACCTGATCGTCGTCCTTCTCCATCTCTTGCAGCCGTTTCTCGTCGCCGCCCTTGGGATAGTAGGGGCGGCTGATCTGGTCGATGACCAGAAGGCCGGCGACGGGCGCTTTGATGGTCTCGAAAAGCTTCTGAAGCGAAAAGGCAAGGGCGAGATGGATCGCCAGGTAGTTCTGGTCGGAACCAACTTCGGCCATTGCAAGGACCGCTCGGCGAGATGGCTCGACCAGTGAAAGGTTCGGGGTGGACGAGAACACGACGCGTGAGCCCGTCGCCGGCACCTCGGTGGGAAGGTCGGCAAGCATTTCGGTCGCGAAGGCGCTGACCATGTTTTCCGCGTCGCGAAGGCGCTCCCTGCGTGCCAGTGGATCGACCTGATCCCTGAGACCCTCGATCCTGGATGCAAGCGGCGCCGTATCCGTCGAAGCCGTCTGGAAGTCTTTCGCCGTTGTCTCAAGGAATTGATCGATGCGACCTACGACTCTAGCCCTCTCCTGAAGGAGCGATCCGGTTTTCACCGAATCTTCCTCCACCCGGACGAGCCCGCTGAGCTGCGCTTCGACTTCCCTCAGGCGGCTATATTTGGATCCAATCAAATTCTCGATGTGTCCAGAATGATCGTCGAGACGCGGGCGCATCCCGTCGACTGCAAGAACTTCGTTTGCAATGATGCTCAAGGAATTGCGGATCTGCTCTGCCATCGCATGGCCCGCGCTGTTCTGTGCATCGCACACGGGGCATCGTCCGTCGTCGAGCTTGAGGTGGTCGACAAGCCGCAGCTTGTGAGACTGCCCGGACACCGCGGTTTCGTAGCCCATCGCCTCGCGGATGGTCTGCCTGAGCATCTGCCGCTTCCCTCTCAGCGTCTGCAATTCGGAAACCAACCGGCGCCGCTCTTCCTCCAGAATCGCGCGAGCTTCGGAGTCCCTCGTGTCGGTCGAGGCGACCCCGATACCCGCAACGCCGACGAGCTGATCGAGGAGGGTTTCATCGGACGCATCGGGCGAAGGGAGGTTGGCGACCAGGCCGACGCTCTGCGCTTGGGTCAACAGCGCCATCGAGCGCTGCGTCAGGAGACTCTGGCTCCGTTCCTGCGCTCTGGACTCCCGTTCGGTCTTCGCCAGCGCGGCTTCGAGCTGCCGGAGCGTCCGGGCGGCAAGAACACTCGCCTGATCGACAGCGCCGAGGAAATAGGGGATCGTCGCCTTGATGTCCCGTGCCTTTTCTGGACGGTTCAGATCGTGCAGCAAGGTCTCCCTGCTAATGATGACGTCTCCCGACAGGAAGAGGTAGGGCGGTATGTCACGGATGGTCGCACGGCCCTTCTCGGTCTTGGCGGCGACGGCGGGGTCGTCCGTGTCTAGAATACCGAACGTCTTTTCGATCAACGCACGCGCGGTGTCGCGGTTGGTCGGGCCCTCGAGTCCCTCGGACGTATCCGGAAGCTTGAGATTCCGGCCTGTCCGTACATACATCTGGCTGGTGCCGCTTCCGGCCTTCGGAATCTTTCTACCAACGACGAGGTCGCGATCCCCTTGCGTCCAGTGAACTGCGACCGCCTCGGCATGGTTGCGCACGAAGAAGGGTAGCTTGCAATCCTTCGAACCAAGACAGTAGTCGATGGCGTCGATGATCGCGGACTTGCCTGTCCCTGACGCCCCCGTGATCACGTTGACCTTGTCGATGTCGAATTCAAGCGTCCTGCGCCTGCCGCCCGTGCCGTAGAATGCAATTTGACGAACGTTCCAACGGTTCACGGCGTCACTCCGAATGCTGAGAAAATTGTTCCTGCCGACCCTGCCTTGCCCATCCAGGTACCGAGGCGCTCCGCCCGCTTGACCGCACGCTTCGGGTTCTCGGGCAGACCGGCAACCGGTGCTGCCGACGGTCTCCGGGCGCCGAGCCCGATCGTCCCGTCCGCGCCAAGCGACAGCGCCCTTGTGCCAAGTCCGAACCGTACCGCGGCTGAGACGATGTCCTTTGAGGCGTCGAGTCGGGCGCCCAGATCGAGGCGAACATCGGGATAGCGGTTGAGCCATGACAGGAGGCCGGTGGCGGCGGTGGTTTCCTCGAAGGACGTTTCCAGATCATCGGACAGTGCGAGGGGCAGGGCAAGGTACGCAAGGGCGAGCTCGGGCGACCTTCCTGAAGCTGCTTCGTATTTCAGGCAGAAGCCAACGAGACTGAACGTGCCAAAGGCAGGGTTCGTCTCCGCGAAGAGATCATAGGCGATATTCATTTCTTGAAACCTAGAAGCGCGAAATAATCCGGGTGCCAACCCACTCGACCGCCGATCGAAAGTACATGATATGTGCCTCTTACGTAACTTGGCGCAGTGACGCTCGACGCGAGGGTTTCAATCTTGTCCGGTGCCTCGTAGAAGCTCCATTTTAGTAGTTCGCGTCCTTTTGTCTTTTTCACCTCGTCGGATTGTCCGTCGCACTCTTCGCACATGTCAGAATGCTTGTAGGACCACTCCTCGGCCAAGCGGTCGTCGTACTTGGAGATCCTCTCCTGCCAGGTCGGGTTTTCGGTGGACCAACGTGACCGCGATTCGCGAGCGCGCCATTCGTTCGTGACAGCCCTCTGAAGCCACGTCTCGGTGCCGCCCACCAAGCTAATTTGATTCTCGACCATGGGATGTGATCGATAGGTGTCGTGGGGAAGTTCCGCGGCAAAATAGTCCACAAGGTTGTCGTGTTCGATATCGGCGACGATCTCCATATGTCGCTTCACGAGTTCGAAGCGATGGATAGCCTTGTCGCGTTTTCCGCAGTGCGCATGAATGATCTGACGATTCCACCATTCCACCATGAGCGCTGCCACCTGGGGCTGGTCCTTCGCGAGCACGGAGGTCAGCCATTTTGCGAGCTCGTCTTCGATGTATCGGATGTTCTGTTGGCCGGGCTTCAATCGAACCCTGGAAAGGATTTCCGCCTGCAGGTCATCGGAGAGTTTCAGAAATGCTTCGCAACCCGGAGCCCGCTTTGCATGGGGAAGCGGCTTGATGCCTTTCGCTTCTGCGTCCGCCCTGTCCTGAATGACTCGTTGCGCTTCCTCTTGGAGAGCGAATAGAAGCTTGTCCCGGCTTCCAGTCTCGTCGAGAAGGACTTTGAGTGGAGAGGTTGGGGATATATCCGCCACAGTGACGAGGTGTAGCGATGTCTTGGACAGGTCCAGGTTCGGGAGCACGTCGATCCAGGCCTTCAACGTCTTCCACACGTTGACGCTTGCAATGGTGATCGCGTCCGGCTTCGTCGAAAGCGAATGCTTGAGCTGCTCGAGGATCGTTTCGCCGTTAGCCTCAAGAACGACGTCGTCGAGCGTCTCAAGATAGATCACCGCTTCGAAGCTTGCCTCGTTCCAAAGCCTCAGGAGAGCGTATTGGGCCTGATAGAGAAACCCCAAGGCTGAGGCGTCGGCGCTGTGAGCATTCGTACTGTCCAATTTCGGCCTCTCGGATATGAAATTACAGTCGATGGTGCTTGCCTATCATAATTATGATTCCCTGATTTTCACAGGCGAAGATTGTATATAGAATGGTCGCCGGTCACGCGAGCCCGCCGGTGTTGCGCGGATAGCAGAGAGGTGCATACCCGCCGAGGCGCAAATAGGTACTTCTGGCCCCGCAGCTGTTGCCATTCGCGCCGCGGATTCGGATCGTTCCGACATGCCTTTGCTCTCCATTGCCTTGCCAACGATGATGCCACGCCTTCTGGGTGCGGGGATAACTATTCTGCGCGCTGGCGGGGTAGTCGCTGCCTGCTGATGCCGAGCGTCGGCATCGCCGCGGAGGCCTTCAAGATCCACCACGCGCCGGTCGAGAGCCTTGAGCATATCGATGTCGATCTGATCGCCGAAGCAGGCGACACGGTGGATCTCGCCGCCTTCATTCTGACCAATCGCCCGATCATCGAGGCGCTGATCGATGCGAAGGAGCGCGGTGTGGCGCTGCGCATTCTGCTCGATCCGTCGCAGAGGTCGGATTTCGGGAGGCTGCGGCTGTTGGCCGGCGACATCTGCGTGAAGCGTCTGGGACCGCTGATGCATCTGAAGTCCTACGCGGTCGACGGGCAACTGTTGCGATCGGAACCGGCGAACCTCACGGCGAGCGGCCTGAAGCAGCAGGACAACTATCTCGTGGTGATCAGCGGCAGAATGAAGACGGCACAGATTCTCGCGAGCTCCGTCGGAATGGTGTGAGCGACTGTCTTTCCGGTCAAGCGTTTTGCCATGGGCGTTTGTCCCGGAGGATGGCGTTGAGGATGACGAGGAGACGTCTTGCGACGGCGAGGAGGGCGAGCATCTCGGCTTTCCCGCCTGGAGTAGGCGTTGGTAGAAGGCCTTCAGGACGGGGTTGTGTCGGGTCGCGACGAGTGCGGCCATGAACAGCACCGTCCTGACGGCGGTTCTCCCACCACCGATGAAGCTGCGTCCCTTCCATGTCCCCGATTGCCGCGTGAACGGCGCGAGCCCGGCCAAGGCAGCGATCTTCTTGCGGTCGAGGGTGCCCAGTTTGGGCAGTTCGGCGAGCAACGAGCGCGAGACGACCGGCCCGACGCCGGGCACCGAGGACAAGAGATCCTCGGCCTCGCGCCAGGCGGGCGAGCCACGCACGGCGTCGTCGATGTCGTGATCGAGATCGGCGAGCTCCTTCTCCAGCGCGCGGATCGGCCGCTCGATCGAGCGGCGCACCCTCGGCAGGGTCATGCGGCGCAGACGTTGACGCTCCGAGCCCATCATCTCGACGATCTGACGGCGGCGGGCGACGAGATCGGCCAGCATCTGCGTCGCCTCGTCAGGCAGCGGCCGGACCTCCGGCGCCGTCGCCTCGGCGAAGTGGGCGATGACGGCGGCATCGATCGGGTCGGTCTTGGCGCGTTTGCCGAGAGCCCGGGCGAAGGATCGGACCTGTCCGG
The DNA here is from genome assembly GCA_048497495.1 of Prosthecomicrobium sp. Lineage (GTDB taxonomy): Bacteria > Pseudomonadota > Alphaproteobacteria > Rhizobiales > Ancalomicrobiaceae > JAFHCF01. Next base: position 10,277 of record JAFHCF010000119.1, on the reverse strand, counting down.
GGTTGACGACGACGACCGGCAGATCGGCACCGGCGATCGCCGCCGCGACGACCGTCTCGTAGCCGCGGGTCGCCTCCAGGGCGACGAGCGCGGGGCAGAGGCCCTTCAGGCGGTCGCACAGGGCGGCGAGGCCGGCGCCGTCGCGAGGAACGGCGAAGGCTTCCGACGTGGGGCGAATATGGACATCGAGCCGATCTTTCGAGACGTCGATGCCGACGGTGATCTGTTCCAACATGACCCCTCCTTGCCTAAGCGAGCTCTTGCGGCCCTGGCGACTGTCCGGGTTCGAAGGAACGACGGATGGGGCGCCGATCTCACACACGGTCTCAAGCGACCCAGGCGCTTGCGGTCTCCCACCCGTCACCGCGTCGGTCAGCTTACCCGATCGCGATGAGTTCAAGTTACAAGGTGGCTAGTTCGGGAAAGTCGGCGTCCTGATCGGCATTCGGGTGACGATCCCCAAGGCGCCGAACGTGAGACGGCCTCGGCGATACGCATGCGCGGCATGCGGCGAGCATGTCTAGGGCGAAGCGACCAAACGTGCTGCACATCGGATCGGAGATCCAAGCGTGTGCCACGCCGAACACCTTCGTCGTCTCCGACCGACCGAGACCGGAACTTTCGCGTCGACGGCAAAGAGGCGCCGAGAGAGCACTCGGCTCTAAAGCTCGGTTTGTTTTTCTTGAGAACAGCGACCTTTCTGCCTACCTGATAGGCGAGCCGAGCCGTGCCGGATCTATTGGAGGTCCGTCGGTTCGAGCGTCCGCCTCGGGTCGATTCCGATGAAGAACTCCATATCGGATGAGAGAGCAGCCATTCGGCGTTTGCCCCTTTTGCCGATCTGAATTCTCCAGACTAGAGCCGCCGATCCTCGCCATTCCTACGCCATGGCCCCCGACCTCATTTCGGTTGTTGCGCTGCCCCAATTCCTGCCTCTTCTAATCATCCCCGATCCAGGGCCGCTCGTTGCGGCCCGCAGAGAACGGGGACGACATGGCTCTCATCCAGCGACGATCCGAGACGGCGGAACGCGGCGCGCGCATGTTGCGCACGGCGCTGGGGGCTGCCATTTCCGGGTTCCTGGACGACCCGTCGATCGTCGAGGTGATGCTCAACCCCGATGGGCGGCTCTGGATCGACCGGCTCTCGACCGGTCTCGCGGACACGGGTGAGCGGCTCGCCGCTGCCGACGGCGAGCGCATCGTCCGGCTGGTCGCCCATCATGTCGGTGCCGAGGTCCATGCCGGGGCACCGCGGGTGTCGGCGGAACTGCCGGGGAGCGGCGAGCGCTTCGAGGGATTGCTGCCGCCGGTGGTCGCGGCACCGACCTTCGCCATCCGTAAGCCGGCCGTCGCCGTCTTCACCCTCGACGACTACGTCGCCGCCGGCATCGTGACGGCCCCTCAGGCCGAGGTACTGCGTGCGGCGGTCGTATCGAGGAAGAACATCCTGGTTGCCGGTGGCACCTCGACCGGCAAGACGACGCTGACCAATGCGCTCCTCGCCGAGATCGCCGGCACCTCCGATCGCGTCGTGCTGATCGAGGACACCCGTGAGCTCCAGTGTCGGGCGCCCAATCTGGTGGCGCTGCGGACCAAGGACGGCGTCGCCTCGCTCTCCGATCTCGTCCGCTCGTCGCTGCGCCTGCGTCCCGACCGGATCCCGATCGGCGAAGTGCGCGGCGCCGAGGCGCTCGATCTCTTGAAGGCCTGGGGTACCGGCCATCCCGGCGGCATCGGCACCATCCACGCCGGATCGGCTCTCGGGGCGCTCCGGCGGTTGGAGCAACTGATCCAGGAAGCCGTCGTCACCGTCCCCCGCGCGCTCATCGCCGAGACCATCGACCTCATCGCGGTGCTCGCCGGCCGTGGTGCCGCGCGCCGCCTCGTCGAACTCGGTGCGGTCACCGGCCTCGATCCGGCGACCGGCGACTACCGCGTCGTCGCGGGCGCTGCCGAGCCGTCCTCCTCGCGTCCCTCCATGCCCGTCAACGGAGACCCCGCATGATCCGTCGTGTCACCGCTCTGCGCCGTAGCCTCGCTGCCGGCACCGCCCTCGTCGCCTTCAACGTCATCCTCGCACCTTCGGCCTGGGCCTCCGGCTCGAGCATGCCGTGGGAGCAGCCGCTGGAGAAGATCCTGCAGTCGGTCGAAGGACCGGTCGCCAAGATCATCGCGGTGATCATCATCGTGGTGACCGGTCTGACGCTCGCCTTCGGCGACACCTCCGGCGGCTTCCGCCGGCTGATCCAGATCGTCTTCGGTCTGTCGATCGCCTTCGCCGCCTCGAGCTTCTTCCTGTCGTTCTTTTCCTTCGCCGGCGGAGCGTTGGTCTGATGGCCGATCCCAACGAGATGTCGGTCACGGGCTTCACCGCGTCGGTCCACCGCTCGCTGACCGAGCCGATCCTGCTCGGCGGAGCGCCACGCTCGGTCGCGATCCTGCTCGGGACGCTCGCCGCCGCGGTCTCCCTGGGGCTGCGGCTTTGGCTGGTCGGCCTCGTCCTGTGGGCGGTCGGTCACGCCGCCGCGGTCTGGGCGGCGAAGCGTGATCCGGCCTTCGTCGACGTGGTGCGCCGCCATCTACGCATCCCCACCCACCTCGGCGTCTGAGGGGACGACCACCATGATGAACCTCGCCGAATATCGCCGGCGCAGCAACGCGCTCGCCGACTTCCTGCCCTGGGCGGCGCTGGTCGCCCCCGGCGTCGTGCTGAACAAGGACGGCTCGTTCCAGCGCACCGCCCGCTTTCGCGGCCCCGATCTCGACAGTGCGGTTCCCGCCGAACTGGTCGGCGTTGCCGGCCGTCTCAACAACGCCCTGCGTCGTCTCGGCTCCGGTTGGGCGATCTTCGTCGAAGCCGAACGCCATCCCGCCGGCAGCTATCCGGCGAGCCGCTTTCCCGATGTCGCTTCGGCCCTGGTCGAGGCCGAGCGCAAGGCCGAGTTCGAGGAGGAGGGGGCTCACTTCGAGTCGAGCTACTACCTGACCTTCTTGTTCCTGCCGCCGGCGGAAGAGGCGGCACGGGCCGAACGCTTCCTCTACGAGGGTCGCGATCGTTCTACCGGCGCCGATGCACACGAGGTGCTGCACGGCTTCGTCGACCGCACCACGCGCGTGCTGCAACTGGTCGAAGGCTTCATGCCCGAGGTCGGCTGGCTCGACGACGGCGAGATGCTCACCTATCTGCACGCCTGCGTCTCGACCAAGCGCCAGAGTGTCCGCGTCCCCGAGATCCCGATGCATCTCGATGCGTTGCTCGCCGACGAGCCGCTGACCGGCGGGCTGGAGCCGCAGCTCGGATCGACGCATCTGCGCGTCCTCACCATCGTCGGCTTCCCGACCGCGACGACGCCCGGCATCCTCGACGAACTCAATCGTCTCGCCTTTTCCTATCGCTGGTCGACGCGGGCGATCATGCTCGACAAGACCGACGCGGTGCGGCTGATGACCCGCATCCGCCGCCAGTGGTTCGCCAAGCGCAAGTCGATCGCGGCGATCCTCAAGGAGGTGATGACCAACGAGGCCTCGGTTCTCGTCGACACCGACGCCGCCAACAAGGCATCGGACGCCGATGCGGCGCTGCAGGAGCTCGGCGCCGATGAGGTCGGCGCGGCCTACGTCACCGCCACGGTGACGGTCTTCGACGAGGACCCGCGCGTCGCCGACGAGAAGCTCCGGCTCGTCGAGAAGGTGATCCAGGGCCGCGACTTCACCTGCATGGCCGAGACGGTCAATGCGGTCGAGGCCTGGCTCGGGTCGCTCCCGGGTCACCCTTACGCCAACGTCCGCCAGCCGCCGGTCTCGACCCTCAACCTCGCCCACATGATCCCGCTCTCGGCGGTCTGGGCCGGTCCGGAGAGCGACACGCACTTCTCCGCCCCGCCGTTGTTCTTCGGTCGCACCGAGGGGGCGACCCCATTCCGCTTCTCCCTCCATGTCGGCGACGTCGGCCACACTCTGGTGGTCGGGCCGACCGGCGCCGGCAAATCGGTGCTCCTCGCGCTGATGGCGTTGCAGTTTCGGCGCTATCGCCGCAACCAGATCTTCGCCTTCGACTTCGGCGGCTCGATTCGGGCGACGGCGCTCGCCTGCGGTGGCGACTGGCACGATCTCGGCGCTCTGTCGGAGGAGGGCGCCGAGCCGGTCGCGCTGCAGCCGCTCGCCCACATCGACGACGTCGCCGAGCGCGGCTGGGCGGCCGAATGGGTCGGGGCGATCCTGGCGCGCGAGAGCACGACCATCACGCCCGAGGTGAAGGATCACCTGTGGTCGGCACTGACCTCGCTCGCCTCGGCGCCGATCGCCGAGCGCACGCTCACCGGCTTGTCGGTGCTGCTGCAGTCGACGGCGCTGAAGCGGGCGCTGCAACCCTATTGTCTCGGCGGACCCTACGGCCGGCTGCTCGACGCCGAGGCCGAACGGTTGGGCGATGCCTCGGTCCAGGCCTTCGAAACCGAAGGTCTGATCGGCACCGGGGCGGCACCGGCGGTGCTCGCCTATCTCTTCCACCGCATCGAAGGCCTCCTCGACGGGCGGCCGACACTGCTCATCATCGACGAGGGTTGGCTCGCCCTCGACGACGAGGGCTTCGCCGGCCAGATCCGCGAATGGCTGAAGACGCTGCGCAAGAAGAACGCCTCCGTCGTCTTCGCCACCCAGTCGCTCTCCGACATCGACGCCAGCGCCATCGCTCCCGCCATCATCGAGAGCTGCCCGACCCGGCTGCTGCTGCCGAACGAACGGGCGATCGAACCGCAGATCACCGCGATCTATCGCCGCTTCGGCCTCAACGACCGCCAGATCGAGATCCTCGCGCGGGCGACGCCGAAGCGTGACTACTACTGCCAGTCGCGGCGCGGCAACCGCCTGTTCGAACTCGGTCTGGGCGAGGTGGCGCTGGCCTTCGCCGCCGCCTCGTCGAAGACCGATCAGGCGGCGATCACCGACATCCTCGCCGAGCACGGCCGCGATGGTTTCGTCGACGCCTGGCTCCGGTCGAAGGGCATCGCCTGGGCGGCCGATCTCATCCCCGATCTCACCAATCTCGAACCCATCGTCACGACGGAGGTCCGGTCATGACCCGCATTCGCTCTCGCGCGCGCATCGCACTCCTTGCCGTCACCGCACTCGCCGCTCCGATCGCAGCGTCGTTGTCCGCGGCGATCCCGGTCCGGGCCGTCACGGTGTTCGACCCCTGGAACTACAGCCAGAACATCCTGACCGCCGCCCGGTCGCTGCAAGAGGTCAACAACCAGATCACCTCGCTACAGAACGAGGCGCAGATGCTGATCAATCAGGCCCGCAATCTGGCGAGCCTGCCGGCGTCGTCGCTCGCCCAGATCCAGCAGTCGGTGCAGCGCACCCAGCAGCTTCTGACCCAGGCGCAGAAGATCGCCTATAGCGTCCTGGACGTCGACAAGGCGTTCTCCACCACCTACGGCCCGGCTTCGACCTCGGCCTCCGATCAGGCCTTGATCGATGCGGCCAAAGCGCGCTGGCAGACGACGGTCGCCGGCCTCCAGGACACCATGCGGGTGCAGGCCGGCGTCGTCGGCAATCTCGACAGCACCAAGACGCAGATGTCGTCACTGGTGACCTCGAGCCAGGGCGCGACCGGCGCGCTCCAGGCGGCGCAGGCCGGCAATCAGATCCTGGCGCTCCAGACCCAGCAGCTGACCGACCTGACCGCGGTCGTCACGGCGCAAGCCCGGGCCCAGAGCCTCGAGGCGGCGGAGCGTGCCGCCGCCGCCGATCAGGCGCGCGAACAGCGCAGCCGCTTCCTCGCCCCCGGCACCGGCTACCGAGCCGGCAGCGCCCAGATGTTCCACCAGTGAGGCGCCGGCGATGAACCCGAAGATCGTCGTTCGAGCTACCGCTCTTGCCCTCGTCGTCGTGGCGCTCGCCGTCACGGTGATCGAGCTCGGCCACCGGCCCGATGGAGCGGACGAGGCGGCCAGGGGGTCGCCCGCCGCTCGTCTCTCCTCCGACCGGTTCGAGGCCGAGCTCGCCCGCTGTCGCGATCTCGGCGAGGCCGGCGCGCGCGATGCTGTCTGCCTCGACGTCTGGGGCGAGAGCCGTCGTCACTTCCTCGGATCGAAGTGAGGGCGGACCATGGGCGGCACCGGCGTCATCGATCGTTTCCTCGAGGTCTTCACCCGCTACATCGACAGTGGCTTCGGTCTCCTCGGCAGCGAGGTCGGCTTCCTCGCCTCGACCCTGGTGGTCATCGACGTGACGCTCGCCGCCCTGTTCTGGTCATGGGGGGAGGGCGAAGACATCCTCGCCCGCCTCGTCCGCAAGACCCTCTTCGTCGGGGTCTTCGCCTGGCTGATCGGCAACTGGAATAACCTCGCCCGCATCGTCTTCGAGAGCTTCGCCGGCCTCGGCCTGAAGGCGTCGGGCACCGGCTTCTCGACCGCCGATCTGCTGCGGCCGGGCAAGGTGGCGCAGGTCGGGCTCGATGCCGGTCGGCCGATCCTCGACGCGATCTCCGGCCTCATGGGCTACGTCGCCTTCTTCGAGAACTTCCTGCAGATCACCGTGCTGCTCTTCGCCTGGGCTCTCGTCCTCCTCGCCTTCTTCATTCTCGCCATCCAGCTCTTCGTCACCCTGATCGAGTTCAAGCTGACTACGCTCGCCGGCTTCGTCCTCATCCCCTTCGGCCTCTTCGGCAAGACCGCCTTCCTCGCCGAGCGGGTGCTCGGCAACGTCGTCGCCTCCGGCGTCAAGGTGCTGGTGCTCGCCGTCGTCGTCGGCATCGGTTCGACCCTGTTCTCCGAGTTCACCGCCGGCTTCGGCGGCAGCCAACCGACCATCGAAGACGCCATGGCGATCGTTCTCGCCGCCCTGTCCCTCCTCGGCCTCGGCATCTTCGGCCCCGGCATCGCCAATGGGTTGATCTCCGGCGGGCCGCAGCTCGGCGCCGGAGCCGCCGTCGGCACCGGTCTCGCTGCCGGCGGCATGGTGCTCGCCGGAGGTGCCGGGACCGGCATGGCGGCGCGGGGGCTCGGCGCCGGCACTGCGGCTGCGGCACAAACCGGTGCGGCGCTCGCCGGCGGTGCGACCGCCGCTTATCGCTCGGGCGGCACCGCAGGAGTGCTCGCCACCGGTGTCGCCCAGGGGGCTGCAGCGGTCTCCGCGCCGCTGCGGCGCGCCGCCGCCAGTCTCCGGTCGAGCTTCGAGGCCGGTCACCACGCGATGAGCGGGGAGGGGCCGGGCGCCGACAGCGGGGCGACCTCGTCTTCCTCTTCATCCGGGGCCGCCGGCACGCCGGATTGGGCAAAGCGCATGAAACGCGCCCAGACGCTGAACCATGGCGCCGCCACCGTCACCCATGCCGTTCGTTCCGGTGACGCCCATGGCGGCGGCGCCTCCGTCGATCTCTCCCAGAAGGAGCCGTGATGTCCGTCTTCCGACGCCCCTCCGTCCGCTACGCCACCACGCCGGTGCCGGAGACCCCCTATCAGAAGGCTGCCCAGGTCTGGGACGAGCGTATCGGCTCGGCTCGCGTCCAGGCGAAGAACTGGCGGCTGATGGCCTTCGGCTGCCTGACGCTCGCCGCCGGCTTCGCGAGCGCCCTCGTCTGGCAGTCGGCCCGCGGCACCGTCGTCCCCTGGGTGGTCGAGGTCGATCGGCTCGGTGAGGCACGTGGTGTCGCCGCCACCGCCGCCGCCGCCGACTTCCGCCCGAGTGATCCTCAAATTGCCTGGCACCTCGCCCACTTCGTCGAGGAGGTCCGATCGATCCCCGCCGACCCGGTGATCCTGCGCCAGAACTGGCTACGCGCCTACGACTTCACCACCGATCGCGGCGCCCTCGCCCTCAACGATCAGGCCCGTGCCGGCGATCCCTTCGCCAAGGTCGGCAAGGCGCAGATCGCCGTCGACGTCTCCAGCGTCATCCGCGCCTCGCCGGAGAGTTTTCGGGTCGCATGGGTCGAGCGGCGTTACGCCGACGGGTCGTTGGCCGAGACCTCTCGCTGGACCGCCATCCTGTCGATCGTGATCCAACCGCCGCGCGATGCCGATCGGCTGCGCAAGAACCCCCTCGGCATCTACGTCAATGCCATCGATTGGTCGAAGGAGCTCGGACAATGACCCGGCCGACATCCCACGGAGCCGGCCTTCCGGCTCCCCTGATCGTCGTCGATCCGCAGAACCGGAGATCCGGTTCCACGGATCGACGCAGAGCCGTATTGCCGGTTCTCTTGCTGTCCGTATCCGTGCTCGCCGGGTGTGCCTCCGACAAGTTCATCCCGCCCGACATCGACTACGACGATGCCGCACCCGCGGTCGTCGCCGCCGACCCGCCTCTACCGGTCGAGGTGGTGGTGCTTCCCAAACCGCTGCCGCTCCCCGGTCAGCTGAAGCCGATCAAAGGCGGCAAGAGCCCGCCGGAAGCGGCCGATCCGACGAGCCGCGTCAGCGAGGCCAATGCCGCGGCACGGGTCGAGCCGGTTCGCAACGGCTTCATCAACGCGATCCAGGTCTATCCCTTCACCGCCGGCGCCCTCTATCAAGTCTATACCGCCACCGGCCAGATCACCGACATCGCGCTTCAGGCCGGCGAGCAACTGGTCGGCTCGGGACCGGTCGCCGCCGGCGACACGGTGCGCTGGATCATCGGCGATACCGAGAGCGGGACGGGGGCGTCGAAACAGATCCACATCCTGGTGAAACCGACACGGCCGGATCTCACCACCAACCTCGTCGTCAACACCGACCGTCGCACCTATCACCTCGAACTCCGCTCGACCGAGAAAGCCTATATGGCCTCGGTCTCCTGGGCCTATCCGCAGGATCAGCTCATCGCCCTGCGTCGACAGAACGCCGAGGCGCAGGCGGTCCAGCCGGTCGCGGCCGGGATCGACATCTCGAAGCTGAACTTCCGCTATCAGATCGAGGGCGACACGCCGCCGTGGCGGCCGCTGCGCGCCTTCGACGACGGCTCCAAGGTCTTCATCGAATTCCCCTCCGGCATCGGTCAGGGCGAGATGCCGCCGCTCTTCGTGATCGGTGCCGGCGGCGGCTCGGAACTGGTCAACTTCCGCGCCCGCCAGAACTATTATGTCGTCGATCGGCTCTTCGCCGCCGCCGAACTCCGTCTCGGCGACAAGGACAGCGAACGCCGCGTGCGCATCGTCCGCACCGACGGGAGACCGCGGTCATGACGGGGAGCAACGACAAGGGCAGGGGTGGTATCGTCACGCCGGACCTGCGGCTTCGAGGCGAGCGGCCGCGGGTGACGCGTCTGTCGCGCAAGGTGTTGATCGGGCTCGGCGGCGTCTCGGCCTTGGCGATCGCCGGTGCGCTGGTCTATGCGCTGCAGAGCCGCAGCGGTCGCCCGGGCGGCGAGGAACTCTATGCCACCGGCAACCGCGCCCCGGCCGACGGGCTCGCGACCTTGCCCAAGGACTATGCCGGTATCCCGAAGCTCGGCCCGGCGCTGCCGGGGGATCTCGGGCGGCCGATCCTCGAGGCTCAGGGCAGGGGACAGCCACTGCCCAACCCGATGCCGGTGCCCGGCGTCAGCCAGGAGGAACAGCGTCGCACGCAGGAGAGCGAGGCGGCCCGCATCAGTCGGCTCTTTACCCAGACCGAGACCCGCAACGTCGTGCGGGAGCCGGCAGCCGGTTCGGCCTCCACCGGTCAGAGCGCAACGGTAATGCCGGTGACGCCGGATCTCGCGGCCCTCGGTCTGGCGCCGCAGCCGTCGACGCCGAGTGCGGCCGAGCGGCAACTCGCCTTCGTCAACGGCACCGTCGATCGTCGCACCGCCTCGGCCGATCGGCTCGCCCCAGCGGCCTCGCCCTACGTCGTCCAAGCCGGGACGGTGATCCCGGCGGCGTTGATCACCGGCATTCGCTCCGACCTCCCCGGCCAGATCACCGCCCAGGTGAGCGAGAATGTCCACGACACACCGATGGGCCGGTTCCTCCTGATCCCGCAGGGCTCTCGTCTCGTCGGCCAATACGACAGCCAGGTCGCCTTCGGGCAGAGCCGTGTCCTCCTGGTCTGGACTCGACTGCTTCTCCCAGACGGTCAGTCGATCGTGCTGGAGCGCCAGCAGGGAGCGGATGCCGCCGGCTTCTCCGGGCTCCAGGACGAGGTCGACTACCACTGGTGGGATCTCGCCAAGGCCGCGGCGCTCTCGACCCTGCTCGGGGTCGGCACCCAGCTCGGCTCGTCGGGCACCGAGAGTGATCTGGTGCGGGCCGTGCGCAATGGAGCCGCCGACAGCATCAACAACGCCGGTCAGCAGGTCGTACAGCGCCAG
>JAFHCF010000118.1:0-14017 GCA_048497495.1 Prosthecomicrobium sp. | reverse complement strand
GGTCTGAGAGATCGACGGCGCACCGGGCTTCCGAGAAGGGGGGAAGCGGAACCCGGCGCGATGTCGGTCCTCGGCTCAGGCGGCGTCCTGCGCCGCCTTGGCCCGTTCCAGCACCTTCTGGGCGAGGTGGCCCGCGACTTCCGCGAGGTTGTCGAAGGCCTGGGTGAAGGTGCCCACGCCTTGCGTCGCCGAGCGGATGTCGATGATCAGATGTTCCATCTCGGCCTGTGGCATCAGCGCCTCGACCACGTCCCAACCGGGCCAGTCGGGGCGGGCGTCATAGCCGAGAAGCTGGCCGCGCCGTCCCGAGACGATCTGGTTGATGCGGGCGGTGGCGTCCGACGGGGTGGTGACCGAGACGCGCAGGATCGGCTCGAGCAGCACCGAGTGGAGCTTGGGCATGGCCTCGCGCATGCCGAGCTGGGCGGCCGTCTTGAACGCCATGTCGGAGCTGTCGACCGTGTGGTAGGAGCCGTCGACCAGCGCCACCTGGAGATCGACCACGGGGAAGCCGTGCAGTCCCTTGATCAGGAACTCGCGCACCCCTTCCTCGACCGCCGGGATATATTGGCGCGGCACCACGCCGCCGGTGATCTTGTCGAGGAAGACGAAGCCGGAGCCGCGCTCGCCGGCGGAGACCTCCAGGGCGACGTCGCCGAACTGGCCGTGACCGCCCGACTGCTTCTTGTGGCGGCCGCGGACCGCCGCGTGGCCGTGCGCCGACTCCTTGTAGGGCACGGTCATCGGGCTCGACTTCACCTTGATGCCGTACTTGTGCTCGAGCCGCTCCAGGGCGACGCGCAGATGCATCTCGCCCTGGCCCTCGATCAGGGTCTCGGCGGTGTCCTGGTCCTGACGGACGCGGATCGAGGGGTCTTCCTCGGCGATCTTGGTCAGGGCCGCCGACAGTTTGACGTCGTCCTTGTGGTCGAGCGAGGCGATGGCGAAGCCCATCACCGGCGCCGGCGGCACGACGTCGGCGAGCGCCGGAATGCCGCCCTTGCGGGTGGTCAGGGTCATGCCGGTCTGCGCCGGTTCGATCTTGCCGAGCGCCACCGTCTCGCCGGCGACCGCCTCGGCCTTCTTCTGCTGGTCCTTGCCCACCAGTTTGTAGACGCCGGAGAGGCGGTCGGAGGTACCGTCGGAGGCGAAGAGGGTGAGGCCGTCGACGACCTTGCCGGCGAGGACGCGGCTGATCGACAGCTTGCCGCCATGGGGGGTGTGCTGGGTCTTCATCACCTGGACGACCGCCTCGCCGGCGGGGTCGAGGCCGAGGCGCTCTTGCGTCTCCTCGAGTCCGGGCGCCTCGTGGCGCAGCGCCTTGAGCAGACGGCCGACGCCGTTGCCGTGTTCGGCCGAGCCGATGAACACCGGACAGATCAGACCGGCCTTGAGCTCCTTGGTGAGATCGTCGAAGACCTCGTCGGTGGGCGGCGCCACGTCGGTGAGCAGTTCCTCCATCAGATGGTCGTCGTAGTCGGCGATGCGCTCCAGCATCTCGAAGCGCGCCTCGACTTCCGCGCCCTTCTCGGCGTCGGGGATCCGGGTGATCTCGCTCGGGGCGTGTTCGTGCCAGACATAGGCACGCTCGAGCGCCAGGTCGATCGACCCGATGGTGGCGCCGTCCTTCATCAAGGGGATCTGGCGCAGGACCATCGGGGCGCGGGAGGCCGGCTGCATCAGCTCCAGCACGTCGCGGATGCCGCCCTCGGTCTTGTCGAGCTTGTTGAGGAAGAGAATATGCGGGATCTGGCGATCCTCGAGCAGGCGCAGGGTCAGTTGAAGCGCCGGGATCTTCTTCTCGTCGGCTTCCGCCACCACCACGGCGACGTCGACGCCGGCCAGCGCCGCCTCGGTCTCGAAGAGATATTCGACCGAACCGGGGCAATCGATGAAGGTGTAGCGGTCTTCGAGGAACTCACATTCGGCGACGTTGATCTCGACGCCCATGTGGTGTTCGCGCGCTTCCTGGGAGGCATCGCCGACGGTGTTGCCCGCCGCGACGGTTCCTGCTCGGGTCACGGCCCCCGTGCGTTCGAGGATGGCTTCGAGCAGCGTCGTCTTGCCGCTGCCGAAGGGGCCCACGAGCGCCACGCACCGGGGCCCACCTCGTCTGCCGCTGCTCGTCCCTCCGTTGGCGTCGGTCATGACCGTCTCCAGTTCTCTTTATGTTCTTGTCAATCAATTCCGCGACGAACGCGCTCCGCCGCGGCGAGGGTCGGCGCCTCGACCTCGGGGAGAGGTCCGTCGCCGACACCGGATCGTCGCGCCGAAATCGCCGACTGACAAGACTGCGTGGGGGTTCGGACACCGCCTTTCGTTGCTGCAACGCAATCGCAGGCAATTTCGTCACCGTGTCAATCATTTGAAAGTATTTGGTCTTTCGCGAATTTCGCGGGGCGTGGAGCGGCGACCTCGGCGTCTTTGCGATCCGCAACACTCCTTAGGCGGGAGAGGAGGGCGATATCGCCGAAGCGTTACCGCGACGCGGCGAAAACATGGTAGTGTCGGCGTCGGCTCGGTTCGGAGGGGCATTGCCCGACCTTTTGGATGTTGATCGTAGAACTCTCGATTTTCCTGTTTCTGACTCTCGTCAACGCGTTTTTCGTCGCCTCCGAAATGGCGCTTGTCTCGTCCCGCAAGCCGCGCCTCGTGGCGCTCGCCGAGAACGGTGACGAGAGAGCGCAGCGCGCCATCGATCTCGGCGAACACCCGGGGCGCTTCCTCTCGACCGTCCAGATCGGCATCACCCTGATCGGACTGATCGCCGGCGCGTCCTCCGGTGCCCAACTCTCCGGGCGCCTGACCGACTGGCTGACGGCGACATTCCCCGCCTTCGCCTGGGCGGCGGCCGAGACCGCCTTCACGCTGGTGATCATCGCGATGACCTTCGTCACCGTGGTCTTCGGCGAATTGGTGCCCAAGCGCATCGCCATCGCGCGGCCGGAGCCGATCGCCGTCGCCGTCGCCGGCCTCGTCGGGATCTTCTCGCGGATCACGACGCCTTTCGTGCTGCTGTTGACCGGCACGTCCAACCGGGTCCTGCGGCTGCTCGGCATCGACGAGACCAGCGGCGGCGACGTCACCGAGGACGAGGTCATGCACGTCCTCGCCGAGGGCGTCGAATCCGGGGTTCTCGATCCGGAAGAGCGGCAGATGCTGGAAGGCGTCATGCGGGTCGCCGACCGGCCGGTGCGCGCCCTGATGACGCCGCGTCCCGAACTCTACTGGATCGATCCCGACGATCCGCCGGAACGCATCCTCCAGGAGGTGCTCGATTGTCCCTATTCGGCGATGATCGTCGCCGAGGGGTCGATCGACGAGCCGGTGGGGCTTCTCTACAAGAAGGATCTCCTGCGCGACGCGGTCGAGGGCCGTCCCTTCGACTGGAGAGAGCATCTCAAGCAGCCGCTGGTGGTGCCGGAAACGGCGCCGGTCCTGAAGCTGCTCGAGCGTTTCCGCGGCACCCCCGTCCATGCCGCCTTCGTCATCGACGAATACGGCGGGCTGCAGGGGCTGGTCACCCTGACCGACATCGTCGAGGGCATCGCCGGCGATTTCGCCGACGTCGACGCGCCGCATCTCTCCGGACCGTTCCAGCGCGACGACGGGTCGTGGCTGATCGACGGCGACACCCCGATCGACGAACTCGAGCGGCTCGTCGACCTGCCCGACCTCGAGCACGGCGGCTATCACACCCTCGGCGGCCTGATGATGTCGGTCCTGAACCGCATCCCGTCCGAGGGCGACAAGGCGCCGATCGGCGACTGGTCGTTCGAGGTGGTCGACATGGACGGCCGCCGCATCGACAAGGTGATGATCTCGCCGATCCCGGCGCGCCCCTCGATCCCCGACGAGGAGACGGCGTGAGGGGCCCTCACCGCCGCGTCAGTTTCAGCCCGGCGATGCCGGCGGCGATGTTCGCCCCGGTCTGAGTCTGCACCGAGACCGGGTTGAGGGTGATCGAGCGGCCGAAGCCGCCGACGAGCGCGTTGGCGCCGATGCCGGCGCCGGCGGTCGCCTCGGCCGAGACCCCGCCATAGTCGCCCGCCAGCGCCCCGGCGCGCCGCCCGGTCTTCGGCGCCAGCACCGCCCAGGCGATGTGGGTCGTCCGCGCCGTGCCGAGATCGATGCCGAGCCGGGTGATCTCGCCGCGGTATTTCTCGGCCGGGCCGCCGTCGGAGGGCTCAAAGCGGCAGGCGAGGCGGCGGGTCGAGCCGACGATGAAGTTCTCGTCGGCGGAGACGGTGCAGCGGAGCATGCCGACCTCGATACGTTCGCCGGCGGCCTCGGCCGGAAGGCCGATGGCGAGGGCGGCGCCGAGCGCGAGACCGATCGTCGTGAGTGTGGAAACCATTCTGGTCATGATTGCCTCCATTGTCCGAGTCGGGAGGCAGTCTGCGCGTCGATCGCGGCAATCCCGAGGGCACCGCGCGGAATCAGGAAGGCCCGCGACGGGTCGTCGTCACGGGCCTCCTCGATGTCGTCGGCGGTCGTCTCAGCGCAGGTTGCCGCAGAAGCGCTGGATGCGCTTGCAGGCTTCTTCAAGCGCCGAGGTGGCGGTGGCGTAGGAGATGCGGAAGTGGGGGGCGAGGCCGAAGGCCGAGCCTTGCACCACCGCGACGCCCTCGACCTCGAGCAGTTCGGTGACGAAGTCGTCGTCGCTCTCGATGACCTTGCCCGAGGGCGAGGTCTTGCCGATGGTGCCGGCGCAGGACGGGTAGACGTAGAAGGCGCCTTCCGGCGTCGGGCAGGTGATGCCTTTCGCCTGGTTCAGCATCGACACGACGAGGTCGCGGCGCTCCTTGAACACCTCGTTGTGCTCGGCGATGAAGCCCTGCGGCCCGTTCAGCGCCTCGACCGCCGCCCACTGGGCGATCGACGAGGGGTTGGAGGTCGACTGCGACTGCAGCGTCGCCATCGCCTTGATCAGCGGTTCCGGGCCGGCGCCGTAGCCGATGCGCCAGCCGGTCATGCAATAGGCCTTGGAGACACCGTTGACGGTCAAGGTGCGCTCATAGAGGCCGGGCTCGACCTGGGCCGGGGTGGCGAAGGTGAAGTCGTCGTAGACCAGATGCTCGTACATGTCGTCCGACATCACCCAGACGTGGGGATGACGCATCAGCACGTCGGTCAGGCCCTTGATCTCTTCCGCCGTATAGGCCGCGCCCGACGGGTTCGACGGCGAGTTGAAGATCAGCCACTTGGTCTTCGGGGTGATCGCCGCCTCGAGCGCTTCCGGCGTCATCTTGAAGCCGGTGTCGATGGTCGCCTCGACGAACACCGGCGTGCCGCCGCCGAGCAGCACGATGTCGGGGTAGGAGACCCAATAGGGCGCCGGGATGATCACCTCGTCGCCGGGGTTCAGCGTCGCCAGGAAGGCGTTGTAGAGCACCTGCTTGCCGCCGGTGCCGACCGACACCTGCGACGGCTTGTAGGTGAGGCCGTTCTCGCGGGCGAACTTGGCGCAGATCGCCGCCTTCAGCTCGGGGATGCCGTCGACGGCGGTGTACTTGGTCTGGCCGTCGCGGATCGCCTTGATCGCGGCGTCCTTGATGTTGTCGGGCGTGTCGAAGTCGGGTTCGCCGGCGCCGAGCCCGATGACGTCGCGGCCGGCCGCTTTCAACTCACGCGCCTTGTTCGTCACGGCGATCGTGGCGGACGGCTTGATGCGCGAGAGGCTGTCTGCGAGGAAGGCCATGGCGGGTCTCCGAGAGGCACGAGTGAGAATCGAAACCCACGCCAAAGGGCACGCCGGCTCGCGTCGCCGTGGGACGGGCGGACCCTAGTCGCGCCCCGCCGGGACGGCAAGGGGGCTTTCCGCGGGTGATGCCTTCGGCGAGCCCGCGACGCGGTGTCGCCTTGCGTCGCGAGCCGGCGAGATGTTCTCTGCCGACCTCTCGATGGAGGCTGGATGCCGCAGATTGCGGGAACCCACTGACGTCACGCGCCCCGGCGCCGACGTCGATTGAGCGACGACACCCCCCGACGCTTCGCCGCCGGGCGATGATGTGTGTCGTCTCGACGGTTCCCCATCGAAGAGATCGATCCCGTGAATGTTTCCCGAACCGAGCAACGTGTCCTGCACGTGCTGGCGCAGGGCGGACGCATCCGCCATTTCCGAAGCGGCGGCCGTGTGACCGCCGTCGACTGCATCGATCGTGATGGGCACCGCCTCGTCGATTGTGATCTCGCCACCTTCGAGCGGCTGCGCCGCCGTGGCCTGATCGCATCGCGCGGCGGCGCGCCTTACGAGATCTCGCCGTTCGGCCGACACGCCGTGCGAGCCCAGGCCGACAATCGCTGAGTTCGGCCGATCACCAGGCGCCGGCGGTCCGCCGTCGGCGCCTGCTTGCTCAGGGACGCGGCGGCAGTCCGGGCTGTTCGACGATCAGGCCGACGAGGCGGCGCACCAGCGGCATCATCACCAGCAGCACCGGGAAGGCGACCGCCCAGGAGAGCGCCCAGGCGCCCATCCATTTGCCGAGGAAACCGTCGACGAGGCCGAGGCTCTTCAGGGTCGATATGCCGGAGACGACGAAGGTCATCTTCAGCGACAGCACGAGCGGCAGGACCACCGGGAGGGTGCGGGCGGGGAGTTTGCGCAAGGGGACGCCGAAGAAGGTCATCGCGGTCTCACCCGTGCCGCAGCTTCTGCACCACGATGGCGAGATTGAGCACCAGCGAGAAGGCGTTGGCGAGGATCACCGGCCAGGATCCGATCAGGATGCCGTAGATCAGCCACAGCAGGATTCCGGAAGAGAAGGCGGAGAAGGTGACGAGCGACAGCGAGGCGACGTCGCGATGGCGGATGGCGCGCAGCGTCTGCGGCAGCCAGCACAGCGTCGTCAGCAGAGCCGCGCCTCCGCCGAGGAGTTCAGTCTGCAGGGGCGAGAGCATCGAGATCGTTTCTCCCTCGAGGGGCGCACGGCCGGTCCGACGAACGGCGCGCGAGGCGTCGTGACTTTTATCCCCTACACCGCCCCTCGCACACCCGCATCCGCGCAACCCTCACCATTTCTGGAAGATGAAGAACGCCCCGAGCGCGATCAGGCCGAAGCCGACGGCGTGGTTCCAACTCAGCGGTTCCTTCAGATAGGCGAAGGAGAAGACGGCGAACACCAGGAGCGTCACCACCTCCTGGATGGTCTTCAACTCCACCGCGGAGAAGAAAGCATGGCCCCAGCGATTGGCCGGCACGGCGATGCAATATTCGAAGAAGGCGATGCCCCAGCTCGCCACCACGACCAGCCACAGCGGCCGGTTGGGGTAGGCGAGATGGCCGTACCAGGCGAAGGTCATGAAGATGTTGGACAACAGCAGCATGAACACCGGCGTGGCGTAGCCGGCGAGACCGTTGAACATCGATCGGTTCTCCGAGAAGGGTGTCGGCGGACACTGCGCCCACCATGGTTGACGAACGGTGAGCGGCGGCGGCCCGGCCCGGGTCATCCTGTTTGGGCGCGGCGATTTTGATCCCGCTCATGGCCCGTCCGCTCGCGGAGGGCCATGATGGCCTTCCAAGACGGCGAAAGACCCGTCGGAAAGCGAGGACACCATGGAGATCTCCGTCGAGAAGGTGATCGAACTCGTCGAGCATCTCCGCCTCCTCGATTCCAAGGACGGCGACGCCGAATTCGACAGCGGCGAGGATTCCTACGAGTCCGGCTCGGGCCATCTGTTCGAGGACATCGCCGAGGACGGCACCTCCGATCAGATCCGCGGCGTCATCGACGGGCTCAACGTCGACGAGCAGGCCGAGCTGGTGGCGCTGGTGTGGATCGGCCGCGGCGACTTCGAAGCCGAGGAATGGCCGGCGGCGATCCGCCGCGCCCACGAGCGCGCCGTGCGCAAGACCTCGAAATACCTGATGGGCATTCCCAACGTCGGTGATCTGCTCGAGGAAGGCCTCGCCGCGGTTCGCACCGACGCCTGAGGGCGGCGCTCATGAGCGCCGCGCGACGGACGGCCGCTCGCCCGATCGCCTCAATCGTCGACCAGGAACGGATTGCCGGCGCGCTCGGCGCCGAGCGTCGAGGTCGGCCCGTGACCCGGCAGGAAGCCGACGTCGTCGCCGAGCGGCAGAAGCTTTTCGTGGATCGAGGCGAGGAGCGTGGCGTGATCGCCGCGCGGCAGGTCGGTGCGTCCGATCGAGCCGGCGAAGATGACGTCGCCGACGATGGCGAGCCGCGCCTCGGGCTGGAAGAAGACGATGCTGCCGGGCGAATGGCCCGGGCAATGGATCGCCTTCAACCTCACGCCGGCGAAGCTCACCTCGTCGCCGTCGTCGAGATAGCGATCGGAGACGCAGGCCCTGAGGCCGTGGACGCCCCAACGGGCGCCCGACTCCGGGATGCGCTCGAGCAGGAACTGGTCGTCGCGGTGCGGGCCTTCGATCGGCACCGGCCGGCCGTAGTCGCGCTCCAGCGCCTCCTTGACCTCGGCCGCGCCGCCGGCATGGTCGAAATGACCGTGAGTGATCAGGATCTTGTCGATGGTGACACCGAGTTCGGCGATCGCCGCGAGGATCTTCGGCACGTCGCCGCCGGGATCGGTGACGACGCCGCGCCGGGTGGTCTCGTCGAAGAGGATCGCCGAATTCTGCTCGAGCGGCGTCACCCGCACCACGGCGAGCCGGAGTTGCGGAGGCGGGGCGGGTTCGGTCATGCGGGTCCTCGTCGAACAGAAATCGGGCGACGTCCGCGCAAGGCGGATCGGCCGTCGGTGCCTCGACGTGAACGAGGTGGGACTCGCGCGACGCCGGTCGGCATACTATGTCGATTGCGGGCGACGACGTCGAGACGACCGGCTCGGGAGGATCGACGCGGTCGCGAGGCAATTCGGACGAGTGGGAGACGCGCATGCGGGCCATCGCGCTTCGGGTCATGATCGTGGTGGGTCCGCTCGCCCTGGGGGGAGCGCCCTTCGCCGCCGACCCGGCCGCCGCGCAGGCGCTCGCGCCGGTTGCGTTGGAGGTTCCCGGTCCGTTGCGGCCGATCACCGCGGTTCCGCCGATGCCGATCGAGGCGCCGCGCGACCGGCTTCGCCCGAACGTCGGCGCGACGCGGCCGGCGCAGGTCGCGCCATCCCCCGAGGCGAGCGTGATGGAAGGGGTCTTCCGGCCCGGCGCCCCCGGCGAGAAGGCCGGCGGGCGGGCGGTGGCGCGACCGGCGAAGAAGGAATTGCGGCTGGAGAAGCTCGTGGTGACGCCGGGGCGCGATCTCGAACTCTGGCTGGTCGCCGTCGATCGCATCGGCAACGGCGAAGATCTCAGTGATACCAAACGCGTGTCGCTCGGCCGGCTGAAGAAGGCGGAGGGCGACCAGAGTTACCGCCTGCCGCCGGAAATCGACCTGCGGGTCTATCGTCAGGTGGTGGTGTGGTCGCGGCGCGAGCGCTCGGCGCGCGCCGGCGCGCTTCTCGGCCCTCAGGCCGCCGTCCGACAGACGGCCAAGAAGCCCCGCCGCAAGCGCTGAATCGCCCGGCCACCCTTGCCCTTTCGACCGGAGTCGTCCATAAAATAGGGAGGCGGCGGTTCGGAACTTGGGCGAGACGGTCGGCGCGACCGGATCTGTGGATAGGGTGATCCTCGAGTAGAGGGCCTCGATCCCGAGATGAACAGCGCAAATCCTGTCCCGACGCGTAACGTGACTGCTGAACTTCCTCCTCCAACCGGACTGGTTGCGCGGAGGTGTGTCGTATGAAGGGGCGGGACCCCGCGGGAAAGGACTTGGAATGAGGGATCGTGGTTTCGGCGGCGGGCGTGGCGGCGACCGCGGCGGTTTCGGGCGTGGTCGTGACGAGGGCTTCGGCGGCGGCAACGACCGCGGCTTCGGCGGCGGCAACGACCGCGGTTTCGGTGGCGGCGATCGCGGCGGCTTCGGCGGCGGCGGTGGACGCGGTGGTGATCGCGGCGGCTTCGGCGGCGGCGATCGCGGTGGTTTCGGCGGCGGTGACCGCGGCGGCTTCGGCGGCGGCGATCGTGGCGGCTTCGGTGGTGGCGATCGCGGCGGCTTCGGCGGCGGTGATCGCGGCGGCTTCGGCGGCGGCGCCGGTGCCGGCGGCGGTGACGGTTTCCGTCCGCGTCGCACGTTCGGCGGTGCCGGTGAGGAAGGCGGCTTCGGCGGCGGTCCGCGCGGTCCCCGGACCGCGGTCGAGCGCGGTCCGCGCCAGAACGGCACCGTGAAGTTCTTCAATGCCGAAAAGGGCTACGGCTTCATCACCCCGGACGAAGGCGGCGCCGACGTGTTCGTTCACGTCTCGGCGGTCGAGCGCTCGGGCCTCGGCACCCTCGACAAGGGTCAGAAGGTCTCGTTCGAGACCGAGCCGGACAAGCGTGGCAAGGGTCCCAAGGCCGTCAACCTCCAGCCGCTCGAGGGCGGCGAGGAAGGCCAGCCGATGGAAGACTACGGCCAGCCGGACGACGAGTGATCTCTCGGCGCGACCGGCGCCGCGCCCCCGGCCATTCGGTCGGGTGCGCGCGGTGTGGCCGATCGCGTCTCGCGGAGACGTCGCAATCGAGACGGCCGCACCCTTCGAGGTGACGCGCCGCTCGGTCGACATTCGAGAACCCTCCCGCGTCCGCGCGGGAGGGTTTTTCGTCACCGATCATCGAACTTCCAGCCCGCAGGATCCGAGCCCGCGATGAACTATCGCCACGCCTTCCATGCCGGCAACTTCGCCGATGTTCTCAAACACGCGGTGCTCGCCCGCATCCTCGTCCATCTCGCCCGCAAGGAGACGCCGTTCCGCGTCCTCGACACCCATGCCGGCATCGGTCTCTACGACCTCGGCGGGCGCGAGGCCGAGAAGACCGCCGAATGGCGCGGCGGCATCGCCCGGGTGATCACGGAGCCCTTCCCCGAGCCGGTCGCCCGCCTGCTCGAGCCCTGGCTCACGGCGGTCGCCAACACCGTCGGCCGGACCCGCATCGCCCACCTCGCCGACGGCAAATTGTCGCGCTATCCCGGTTCGCCGCTGATGATCCGCTCCGGGCTCCGGCGCACCGATCGCGCCACCGTGGTCGAACTGCACCCGCAGGACGCGGCGAGCCTCGCCGAGCTCTTCGCCGGCGACGCCCGGGTCAAGGTCGTCGAACTCGACGGCTGGCTGGCGCTGAAGAGCTTCCTGCCGTTCAAGGAAAGGCGCGGCCTCGTCCTGATCGATCCGCCCTTCGAGGCGCCGGGCGAGTTCGAGCGGATCGTCGAGGGGCTTCAGGAGGCGGTGAAGCGTTTCGCCGGCGGCTGCTATCTGGTCTGGTACCCGATCAAGGACGCCCGCGAGATCGAGCGCTTCCATGCCGCCATCGCCGCCACCGGCCTGCGCCGGGTGATGGCGGTGGAACTGGCGACGGCGCAGCCGCAGGCCGACGCCGGGCTCACGGCCTGCGGCCTCCTGATCGTCAATCCGCCGTGGAAACTCGGCGAGGAGCTCGACGTGATGCTTCCCGCGCTGGGCGAGCGGCTGGCGGTCGGACCGGGGGCGGGGGCGCGGTGGCACTGGGTGGTGCCGGAATGAGGGACGGCGAAGTGCCCATTGGGGCCGAAGTCTTCTCTCATGAAGAGTTCGCAATCCTCGTAATATCTCATTGCGCGTATGATCTCGACGGCTGACATTCGCTGAGTTCCAGTAGGAAGGGATGACATGGCAAGCCCGATCGGTTTCGGTGAATTCGTCGAGGACTATTCGGTTCCCGTCCTCAACGAGCGGGAGGTCCGGGCCGGTGCCGGCATCATGTTCGTCATCGCGTTGATTGCCTTCATGAATGCTTGGTTTGCCGGTGACTTCGCGCCGACGAAGCTGGTGATCGTCGGATTTCTTCTGGATTTTGCCATCAGGGTGCTGATCAACCCGAGATATTCCCCGAGTCTGGTGATCGGACGGTTCGCCGTGCGCAATCAGACCCCGGAACTCGTCGGGGCACCCCAGAAGCGTTTCGCCTGGGCCATCGGCCTCGTGCTGGCGTCGGCGATGCTCTATCTGGTGGTCATCGAGAATATTCGCGGGCCGATCAATCTGGCGATCTGCCTGTTCTGCCTCGTGCTGCTGTTCTTCGAGAGCGCCTTCGGGATCTGCATCGGCTGCCGGGTCCACGATCTGTTCGCGCGCGAGAAGGCTCGCCACTGCCCCGGCGACAGTTGCGAGGTGGGGGAGCGACGCGACATCCAGCGCCTCAGCGCCGGACAGATGGCGGCGCCGCTGGTGTTCGTGGCGGCGCTGTGGGCGGTGTCGCCCTGGGTCGTCGGACAGGCCGCCGTTCCGGCCGGTTCCGCCCCGGTTTCGGCGGTCGACGGGGCGATCTCGGCGGAGGAGGCGGCGCGCTGCCGCGTCCCCGATTTCGCCAAGGCGATCGGCCACGAGGAGAAATGGAAGCTCCACAACGGCTGCAAGTGAGGGTGGGGCGCCCGGCTCAGACGCCGCGCAGCACGCCGATCAACGCTCGCGCGCCCTCGCTCACCTCGCCCCAGGTGATCTCGAACCCGGCTTCGTCGCCATAATAGGGATCGGCGACGGCGGCGCCTTCGCGGCCCGGCACATGGTCGAGGAGCAGCGACAGCCGCGCGGTCGCGCCCGGCGGACACATCGCCCGCAGCGCCTTCAGGTTCTGGGAATCGAGGGCGACGACGTGGTCGAAGTGGTGGAAGTCGGCGGCGACGACCTGGCGGGCCCGATAACCGTCGATGTCGACGCCGTGGCGACGGGCGACCGAGCGGGCGCGGGGGTCGGGCGGCTCGCCGACGTGCCATCCCCCGGTGCCGGCCGAGCAGACCTCGACGTCGAGCCCGGCCTCGAGGGCGGCGGCGCGCAGGGCCGCTTCGGCGAGCGGCGAGCGACAGATGTTGCCGAGGCAGACGAACAGCACCGACCTTCGATCGTTCACGGATGGCTCCTATGATGGGGGTACCGCGCCGGTGATAACGCGGGGCGGGCGCGCCTCCAAGGGCGCGCGCAATCGCGGCTTGACCCCCGGGCGGGGCTCACGCATCGTCCCATCCGACGGTTCGAACCGTCGAAGAGGAGTCGCATCATGCGCCGACGCATCTCCGGCGGGTCCGCTGCCCGCCGCCTCGCCACCGCCACCGTCCTCACGCTCGGCCTCGCCGCCACCGCCGTCTCGGCCGAGGCCGCCGACGCGCGCCGCGAGACCCGCCTCGCCGGCCTCGGGCCCTGCGCCGACGAGGGCGTGCTCGCCTCGATCCGCCATCGCTTCGCCTATGGCGCGGCGCGGGTCGAGAAGCGCGATCTCGGCATCGTCCAGGTCGATCGGATCCGCGAAGTCCACGTCTCGGTCGATCGGCCGAGCCCGATCCCACGGCGCTGGTGCGCGGCCGTGGTGACGCTCTCCGACGGATCGCGCTCGACCCTGTCCTGGGTGGTCGCGAGCGGCGCCGGCTTCGCCGCGCCGGGCCTCGCCTATCTCACCGACGAGGTCGAGTTCTGCGTCGCCGGACACGACCCGTGGCGCGTCCACGACGGCAACTGCCGGACCACTCGCAAGTTCTGGTGAGCCGACGCGCGTCGCGCGGGGCCTCCCCATGTGGCGCGCCCGTCCGGGTGGCCCGGCCGCCGCGCATGACGTTCCCGCCGTCCTCATCCGCCATGGAGCCTCCGCCATGACGCGCGTCCTTCTCGCCCTCGCCGTCCTCTTCCTCGCGGTTCTCGGCATCGATCCGGCCTCGGCCCAGGGGCGAGGACGGCCGGGGGACTTCGATCTTTGGGTGCTGTCGCTGTCGTGGTCACCGAGTTGGTGTGAGGCGACCGGCAATGCCCGGGGCGATGCCCAGTGCGCGCGGCCCTTCGCCTTCGTCGTCCACGGCCTGTGGCCGCAATACCATCGCGGCTACCCGTCCGACTGCGCCACCGCCAAGGCGGCGCCGAGCCGCGAGCAGGTGCGCGACATGCTCGACGTGATGCCCAGTCCTGGGCTGGTCAATCACGAATGGCGCAAGCACGGGAGTTGCTCGGGGCTCACCGGCGAGGTCTATCTCAGGATCATCCGCAAGCTCTACGAGAAGAT